>JAZQWX010000081.1:0-2128 GCA_045632565.1 Eubacteriales bacterium
TTTTTCGTTGCTTCGTGATAAAATGGTGGAAAAACCAAACAAAAGAGGAAAAAGCCATGTACGAAAAACAGATTTTTTTCCGTTATCCGAATTTCCGCCACCGCGCCCTGACCTTTTCCTATGACGACGGCGTGAAGCAGGACCGCCGCCTGATCGACATTTTGCGCGCGCACGGCATGCGTGCTACCTTTAACCTCAACGGCGGTCTTTTGGATGGTATTGACCGCCAACAGCCGACGCATCGTATGACGCGCGAGGAATGCCTGGAGGTGTTCGCTTACGAGGATACCGAGGTCGCCATGCACGCCTACACCCACCCGTGGTTAGAGCAGCAGCCCGCCCCCGTGGTAATGCAGGAGATCCTTTGCGACCGCATGGCGCTGGAGGGCACGTTCGGCCGCCCCGTGCAGGGCTTTGCCTACCCTTTCGGCACGTATAACGATACCGTCCTTGACGTGCTCCGCATGGCGGACGTCAAGTATGCCCGCACGGTGGAAAGCACCCACAATTTCACCCTGCCCGAAAATTGGCTTTTGCTGCACCCCACCTGCCACCACAAGGACAAGGCCCTGTTTGACCTTGCCGACCGCTATCTGGCCTGGAATGAACGGCTCGACCGCCCCGGCCGCGCGCAGATGTCCATGTTTTACGTATGGGGGCACAGCTACGAGTTTGACGATGACAAGAATTGGGACGTGATCGAGCGCTTTGCCGACAAGATGGCGGGACACGAGGAGATCTGGTACGCCACGAACATGGAAATTTACCGTTACGTGGAGGCCACGTGCCGCGCCGAGATCGCGCCCGACAGCAGCTACATCTACAACCCCACCGCCACCGATCTTTACTTCCTTGACAGCAAGGGCGAGGGGCATACCGTGCGCGCCGGCCAAACGCTTTCACTTTGATTTGTGGAAATTTGCCAAAATAAGAATACGCCTTTTTAGCAAGATGCCGATTTTACCGTCGGCATCTTTACTTTTGTGCGGTTTTCTACTATAATGAAATCAATCGAAAAAACAAAAGGAGAGCCCTATGAAGCGATTTCTTTCCGTTCTCATGCTTCTTTGCATGATCTTTCTTTTGTGCGCCTGTCCGGGCGGTGATCCCACTCCCACGCCTACCCCTCCCGGTGGCGAAACACCCGGCGGCGGAGAGGGCGGCGGCGCAGTCACCCCTTGCCCCGGTTGCGGCAAAAATCCCTGCGAATGCCCTCCCCCGGCAGTGGATATCACGTTCGGCGATGGGGACGCGCTGGCCGGCACGGGGGACAGCCTGGCAAACGACGCCTTCTGCCTGACCGAGCACACCTACGACGAGGCGGGCGCTACGGCAAAGCCTGCCGCGCGCTTCTTTGCACAGGTGAATTTTGACGGCAAGGTGTACAAGGCCGGCGGCGATGCGGCCTGCCCGCTGAAGAGCACCAAGGATAAAACCTACGGCAGTGGCAAGCTGACCGTCCTGATCCTGCCAAACGGTGCGGAGCTGTCGCTCAACGAAGGTCTGACCTTTGAAAATCTCGTCATCGTGGGTGACGTCACCATCGCCTCGGGCAAAGACTACCTGTTCCGGAACGTACAGTTCGTTGGTAAGGTAACGCTTGGCAAGGATGCAAGGAACGTTGCCTTTGAGGGCTGCCGTCTGACCAAGCTGGAGAACGCCGGCACGGACACCTTCCTCATCGATTCCTGCGTTTCCTTTGCGGGCGTGGGTATCGAGAGCAGCGGCGCGGGTCTGTATATCCGCGGCTCTCGCTTTGAGGGCACGGGTACGGGCATCTCTTCGACGGGTGCGGATTTTGAGTTGCGTAACTCTACCGTAAAAACGGACAAGGACGGCATCGGCGTGGAGATCAAGGATGCCGCCAACTCGCTCGTTGCCCTTTCGGTCATCCGCGGCACACAGAAGTCGGTTGCCGTTTCGCACGCGACCAACGCCGTGGTGGTCAAGAACAGCCTCGTTTGCGTATACAGCACCGGTGTGACCAACGTCTACGTATGCGACAACGCCATGGGCGGCCGCGTGGTTGGTGAAAACAACAACTATTTCCTGGCGGACGGCAACACCTATCCTGCCGACGGACTTGATCACCGCGCCCTGTCCACGGGCGACACGAACGTCAACGGCA
>JAZQWX010000082.1:0-3454 GCA_045632565.1 Eubacteriales bacterium
TGCCAACTATTATAATGCCAATTCGAAGATCAAGGACGTCATGGATATGCTTTCCCATGGCTTCTCGGGGCAGTCCTTTGCGGAATTCTCCAACTATCTTGTGATGGGAGCGGGCGTGCCCGACCCCTATATGTGTCTTGCAGATTTTGATTCCTATTATCAGGCGCATGAGCGTGCTTCCGCCGATTACGAGAAGCGATCCGAATGGTGTCGCAAATCGCTTGTGAATATTGCCTCTGCCGGCATTTTTGCCGCAGACCGCAGTATCCGTGAATATGCCGAAAATATCTGGCATATCCGTCCGATCCACGAAAAGAACAATCCGTGAGGTTCATCCATGCAGGTTTACCGGAATTTTCGCGATATTCCGAATCCTCTACAAGTTCACAAGACCGCCCTTATCGAAAAAAGGGCTGCCTTGTTTGCTGCCTTTCCGCGACGGGAGGTCCTGTTCTTCTCTATATCGATTGACCCCGCTTTTGCTACGTCGGCCGTTTTTTTGCGCGTGCGCTCGGATGATGACGGGCACGTGATGGAGTTTGTCATGAAGCGGGAAGAGAAACAATCATGTGATTTTTCTCCTCGTGATATCTTTTCCATGCAGCTTTCCATGGGGGAGCTTTGCGGTGCGGCAGAGGACGGTCTTTTCTTCTATCACGTGGTCGCCGATACCGTCTACGGCCGCCTGTATTCGCACGGCGAGGATATTTCCGAATATGCTTGGTTTACCGATGCAGAGGGATACGCCAATGCGTATCAGCTTACAGTGTACCGCGATGACTATACCACGCCCGAATTTCTGAAAAAAGGCGTGATGTATCAGATCTTCGTGGACCGCTTTTTTCGCGGAGGGGATACGCCGCCGCGTGCGGATGTCGAGATGGCTGCCTCTTGGGATGCCGAGATCTCTCAATATCCCGCCTATCCCGGTGCACCGCTGAAAAATAACCTCTTTTACGGTGGAGATCTGGACGGTGTTCGAAAAAAGCTTCCGTATCTTCGTTCTCTCGGGGTGACGGTGCTGTATCTGTGCCCGATCTTTGAAGCATACTCCAACCACAAATACGATACCGCCGATTATATGCAGGTAGACCCTATGTTTGGCGGAAGAGAAGCGCTTGATCGTTTGTTGACCGAAGCAAAGGAGGCGGGAATTCACGTACTGCTTGACGGTGTTTTCAATCATACGGGAGCCGTCAGCCGCTATTTTAACGTCGATGGCCGCTACGGTAGCGGCGGTGCATATCAAAGCAAGGACTCCCCCTATTATCCGTGGTATACGTTTTCTTCGTATCCAAACGAATATACCTGTTGGTGGGGCATTCGGATTCTGCCGACAGTTAACTCTGCAAATTCCGAATATATTCGGTTTGTTACCGGTGAAAACGGCGTTGCTGACACCTATCTCTCTGCCGGGATCAGCGGCTTCCGTCTGGATGTGGTGGATGAGCTACACCCGGATTTTCTTCACGCACTTCGCCGCCGTATCAAGGAGCATTCGCAAGAAAATGCCGTGATCGGCGAGGTTTGGGAGGATGCCAGTAACAAAGAAGCCTACGGAAAACGGCGACGGTATTTCCGAGGGGAAGAACTGGATTCGGTGATGAACTATCCCGCAAAGGATGCCATTATCCGTTACCTTCTGCATGGGGATGCACAAGAATTTTCTCGCGTGACACGAACCCTGTATGCACATTACCCGAAGCAGGTCAGCGAATGCCTGATGAACCTGCTCTCCACACACGATACCGTTCGCATCCTCACCGTGCTTGCAGAAAAAGATGTTTCAGCCCTCTCGTACGAGGAGATGAAGGATCTTACCCTGTCCAAAGAGGAACGGGAGCTTGCCGCCTCTCGCTTGCGATTGGCGTACGCCATCCTTTCGGTTATGCCCGGCATTCCTTGTATTTATTATGGGGATGAGGTGGGGATGGAGGGAGCAAAGGATCCTTTCAATCGCCGTACCTTCCCATGGGGAAAGGAAGACGAGTCGCTTCTTGCTTTTTATCGAAAAATGGGGCAGATTCGTAGTGAGCACGCGGAGCTGCTTGCGCATGGGTACTATCGCGTTCTTCATGCAGAGGGGAATGACCTCGTTGTGGCGCGTGAAGGGGATAGGGAAGCCATGCTGCTGTTGGTCAATGCCGGTAACGCGCCGTTTTCTTATTCGCTGCCAAATGAAGCAAAGGACCTTGTGCTTGCCTCAAGTGTTGGCGATAAGGTTGTTGTTCCGTCACGGGATTTTTTGATCCTGCATGTAAAGAATTGATAAAAAGCCTTCCGAGAGGAAGGCTTTTTTGTGAACATAAACTTGTTTTTTTATGAATAATATGATATAATATGTATGTTTTTATAAAAATTCTCCCTGAAAAGAGGATGAAACAATGGAACAAAGACAAGACAGCGGCGTTGTGGTGCTTCCCAGAGAGGAAGAAACCACTCGAGAAATCTCTTCAAAAAAAGCGAGAAAAGCTGAAAAAAAGTCTATTAAAAAACAGCAAAAAGCTGCCATGAAAGAGGCGCTTGAGCAAGAGAAACAACGAAAGCGCGAAGAAAAGGGAAAGGCCGTCCGTAAAAGAAGATGGCGTTTTGGCGACCGTGCAGACGGCCGCAAGCTTCGCACGCTCACCCCGTTTTCACGGATCGTGCCCTATATCATGCAGGTCCGTTCGGATTCGCAAAACCACTTTGAAGAAGAGATCGATATAACCGACATTGAAACCTACCTGCGCGAAAAACGCAAGGAGGGCATGAAAAATATCGGTATTCTTCATATCATTATCGCCGCATATGTCCGTGCGATCGCACAGCGTCCCGCGATTAACCGTTTTATTGCGGGGGATAAGGTATATGCCAGAAACGATATTGAGATCGTGATGACGATCAAGAAAAAGCTTTCTACCACATCACCCGACACCACCATGAAATGCATCTTTGAGCCGACCGATACGATCGACGAGGTGTATGAGAAATGGAATGCCGTGGCGCTGAAGACGATTGGCACGGGCGAGGAAACCGCCTTTGACAATACAGCCAAGCTGCTCAATTATATCCCCGGATTTTTCTTAAAATATACCATAAAATTTCTCCGCTTCCTCGACTATTTCGGATTGCTGCCGCGTTTCTTGACACGCGTCAGCCCCTTCCACGGCTCTATGGTGATTACAAGCATGGGCAGTCTTGGTATCGGTCCGATCTATCATCACCTGTACGATTTTGGTAACCTTCCGGTCTTCTTGTGCTACGGGAAAAAATATTCCAAGGTCGTGCTTCGTGAGGACGGTACGGCGGAAAAGCGGTATTTCGTTGGCTTCCGTGCCGTAACCGATGAACGTATTTGTGACGGATATTACTACGCCTCTGCCTTTAAGACCGTTATGCACGGCATTAAAAATCCTGCCTCCTTGGAGCAGCCTCCGGAGCAGGTTCTTGAGGATATTGATTAAATTGGAGG
>JAZQWX010000083.1:0-2295 GCA_045632565.1 Eubacteriales bacterium
ACCCACCTGCACCTCTCCAAGTTCGACGGCATGAGCACCGAGGAGCTGGTCAACTACCTCTCCGATTTCAAATCCGATAATATCTTCGTGGTCACCGAGCTGCTTCGTCGCGGCATGAGCATCGACGAGCTGCACCGCATCACCATGATCACCCCCCTGTTCCTTGAATGCTTTGCCCGCATCGTGGAAATGGAAAAGCTGCTTGCCGAAAAGCCCTTTGATAAAACCGCCCTGCTTGCCGCCAAGACGCTCGGCTTCTCCGATCCCTTTATCGCCAAGCTGTGGAAGACCGAGGAGATCAAGGTCTGGCAGTTCCGCCGCGAAAACGGCATCAAGCCCGTATTCCGCATGGTGGATACCCTGCACACGGGCGCATACATTCCGTACTTCTATTCCTCGTACATGGGCGAAAACGATTCTCGCCTCACCGACAAGAAGAAGGCAGTTGTGCTTGGTGCAGGTCCTATCCGTATCGGACAGGGTGTCGAGTTTGACTACTCCACCGTCCACGCCGTTACCACCATTCGCAAATCGGGCTACGAGGCCATCATCATCAACAACAACCCCGAAACCGTTTCCACCGACTACACCACGGCTGATAAGCTTTATTTCGAGCCCCTGACGCCCGAGGACGTGATGAACATTCTGGATTTCGAAAATCCCGAGGGCGTTATCGCCTCGCTCGGCGGACAGACGGCCATCAACCTCGCCAAGCCCCTGACCGATCGCGGCGTGAAGATTATTGGCACGGATTGCGATGCGATCGACCGCGCCGAAAACCGCGATATGTTTGAAAAGCTCCTGCTTTCTCTCAACATTCCCCAGCCGACGGGTAAGGCCGTGACCAACATCGAGGATGGTGTCAAGACCGCCGCCGAAATCGGCTACCCCGTGCTCGTGCGCCCCAGCTTCGTGCTTGGCGGTCGCGCCATGCAGATCGTTGCCAACGAGGAGCAGCTTCGCCATTATCTCAAAACCGCCGTGGAGATCGACGCGGACAAGCCCGTTCTGGTCGATAAATACATCAGCGGTAAAGAGGTCGAGGTCGATGCCGTCTGCGACGGACGAAACGTATTCGTTGCAGGTATCATGGAGCTGGTCGAGCGTACGGGCGTGCATAGCGGTGACTCTATCAGCGTGTACCCCTCGTTCAGCATCTCTGATAAGGTGAAGGGAACGATCCTGCAATATGCCAAGATGCTGGGTATCGGCATTGGCATCGTGGGTCTTTACAACATCCAGTTCATCGTCGATAAGGACGAGAACGTCTACATCATCGAGGTCAACCCCCGCTCCTCGCGTACCGTGCCCTTCCTCTCGAAGGCCACAGGATATAGCCTCGCCGATATTGCGACCGAGTGTATCCTCGGCAGAAGCCTCAAAGAGCAGGGCATCTTCGATATCTACCCCGAGGAAAAGAAGCGCTGGTACGTCAAGGTTCCCGTATTCTCGTTCAGCAAGATCCGCGGTCTTGACGCTTACCTCTCCCCCGAAATGAAGTCCACGGGCGAGGCGATCGGCTACGACGATAAGTTCAACCGCGCACTCTATAAGGCTCTGCAAGCATCGGGCATGAAGCTGCAAAATTACGGTACGGTATTCGTCACCGTCGCCGATAAGGATAAGGAAGAGGCACTGCCGCTGATCCGCCGCTTCTATGACCTCGGCTTCAATATCGAGGCAACCGCGGGAACTGCCAAATTCCTCAAAGAAAACGGCATCCGTACCCACGTGCTCCGCAAGATCCACGAGGATGAGGATGAGATCCGTGACGCACTCCGCCAGGGACATATCGCCTACGTCATCAATACCCGTGATGAGGGCTCTGTCGGCCAGGCAAGCGACGGTCACATGATCCGCCAGCTCGCTACCGAGAACAACGTCACCATGATGACCTCTCTCGATACCGTGCGCGTACTGCTGGACGTGCTGGACGAAACCACCCTGCGTATCTCCACCATCGACGCCTGAAAGGATACGGCTGATGCAACAATCGTTTTTTAAGATCACCGAAAATACCCCCCTGACCGAAACGGTGTACCGTATGCGCCTTGTGGGCGACACCTCGGCTATTACTGCCCCCGGTCAGTTCGTCAACATCAAGCTGGACGGACTGTTCCTGCGCCGCCCGATCTCGGTGTGCGACTGTGAGGGAGAAACCCTGACGATCGTCTATAAGGTCGTGGGTCATGGAACGGAAAAAATGGCAGCCATGCAGGCAGGAGAGGAGCTTGATATCCTTTCCGGCCTTGGCAATGGCTACGACATCTCGCCCGTTGGGGAGCACGCCCTGCT
>JAZQWX010000084.1:0-5630 GCA_045632565.1 Eubacteriales bacterium
ATCGAAAACGCCGACAAAAAGAGCGGCGATTATCAGGAAATGAAAACAGTCGCCCGTCCCGGGCACGCCGATTATACCGCCTTCTGCAAGTATCACGGCTTTGCCGACGAGCGAGGCGGCGGCCATTTTTCGGGACGCATCACCGCAGGACTCGTAGCGGCCGGCTCGATCGCGCTTTCGGCTCTTTCCGAGATTGGCATCCGCATCGGCACGCACATTGCGGCGTGCGCCGGCATCTCCGACCGTCCCTTTGGGGATCTTCCGTGCGATCTTGACACGCTTGAAGGGCTCGATCTCGGCATTCTGGATGCCGACCGCGCGGCCGAGATGTGTGCCGCCATCGAAGCGGCCCGTGCCGATGGCGACAGCGTCGGCGGCATTCTGGAGACCGCCGTCCTCGGCCTTCCGGCAGGAGTCGGCGAGCCTTGGTTCGATACCGTCGAGGGGGTGCTCTCGCACATCCTCTTTTCGGTTCCTGCCGTCAAGGGCGTGGAATTCGGGGACGGCTTTGCGCTTGCCGCCATGCGCGGCTCGGCGGCAAACGATCCGTTCCGTATGGAAGAGGGCCGCGTGGTGACCGACGGCAACCGCATGGGCGGCATTCTTGGCGGCATTTCAAACGGCATGCCGCTACGCATCCGCACGGCCATCAAGCCGACGCCGTCTATCGCCCTGCCGCAGAACACCGTCAACCTGGCAAGCATGGAAAACAGCAGCATTTTGGTCGGTGGGCGGCATGATCCCGCCGTCGTACACCGCGCCCGCGTGGTAGCGGACAGCGTGGTGGCGCTTTGCCTGTGCGACCTGCTTTCCCTGCGCTTCGGCACGGACTACCTGATGCCAAACGATTAAAAAAGAGGTAAACCTATGCAATACGGCCTGATCGGCGAGCACCTCGGACACAGCTTTTCGCGTGAGGTGCACGCGCACCTTGGCAACTATCCCTACGAGCTGCGTGAGCTTGCCCCCGATGAGGTGGCGGGTTTTATGCAGGCGCGGGAATTTTCCGCCATCAACGTGACCATACCTTATAAAGAAACCGTGATCCCCTATCTCGATGAGATCGATGAGGCCGCCGCCGCGATCGGCGCGGTCAACACCGTGCGCCGTGAGGGGGAGCGTCTTCTTGGCTTTAACACCGATTTTGCCGGACTTTCCGACCTTGTGCGACGCACGGGGGTGGACTTGTGCGGCCGTTCGGTCCTCGTCCTCGGCTCGGGCGGTACGTCCAAGACCGCCGTGGCGGTCGCGCGCGCCATGGGCGCACGCGAGGTGATTGTGGTCAGCCGCACACCGGAAGCAGGGCAGGTGTCCTATGAGGAGGCGTATCGGCGTTTTCCTCACGCCGAGTTCCTTGTCAACGCCACGCCCGTCGGCATGTATCCGAAGCAGGATGCCTCGCCCATCGATCTTTCTCGCTTCCCCCGCCTTTTGGGCGTGGTGGACGCGATCTATAATCCCCTGCGTACCGATCTCGTCTTGGCCGCGCGTGCGCGCGGCATCCCCGCCGAGGGCGGACTGTATATGCTGGTGGCGCAGGGCATTCACGCATCCGAGATCTTCTTTCAAAAAGACATATCTCCCGAGATGGCGGACAAGGTGTTCCGTGCGGTACAAAGCGAAAAGGAAAACGTCTTCCTCATCGGCATGCCGGGATGCGGCAAAAGCACCGTGGGCATCGCGCTTGCCAAAGCACTTGACAGACCGTTTTTGGATACCGATACCCTCATTTCACAACACACGGGTATGGCGATATCCGATATTTTCCGTGAAAAAGGAGAGGCGGGCTTCCGCGATATCGAGGAAGAGGTCATCCGCGAGCTTGCCCTGCACACGCGGGGGGCGGTGATCGCCACGGGCGGCGGCGCGATCCTGCGTGCGGCCAACCTGCACGCTATGCGGCGGGTCGGGCGCATCTATTTCCTTGACCGTGCGCTTGACAACATTCTCCCCACGCCCGATCGACCTCTGTCCATGGACAGAGAGGCGCTTGCCGCCCGCTACCGCGAGCGGTATCCCCTGTATACGGCCGCGGCCGACGTGATCCTTGCCCCCGACGAGGATTGCGCGCACCGCGTGGAAATGATACGAAAGGACTTTCTTGCCCTATGAAAATTATGGTCATCAACGGCCCGAACCTGAATATGCTGGGTATCCGCGAGCCGCAGCACTACGGCCGCGAAACCTACGCCGATCTTGTCAAAAAGATCGAAGCACACGCCGTCCTGCGCGGTGTGGAGGTCACCCTCCGTCAGTCTAACCATGAGGGGGATCTTGTGGACTTTATTCAATCCGCCTACGGACAGTATGACGGCATCGTCATCAATCCGGGGGCGTATACCCACACCAGCATTGCCATTTTGGATGCGGCCAAGGCTGTGTCCCTCCCTTGCGTGGAGGTGCATATCTCGGACGTGAACGCGCGGGAGGACTTCCGCCGCACGAGCTACATCCGCGCCGCCTGCCTTGCCACGGTTTCGGGCAAGGGGACGGACGGATACCTGGAAGCTATTGATATCTTGATTGAAAACGAAAGGTCACAGGCATGATTGCAAATATCAAGGCCACCGCGCCGCACGGGCGCGTGCTGGCACCCCCATCCAAAAGTATGGCGCACCGCCTTCTCATTGGCGCGGCGCTGTCCCGTGGGGAAAGCATCATTCATCATATCGCGGATTCCGAGGACATCTGCGCCACCGTTGCCTGTCTTGAGGCTCTCGGTGCTTCCTTTACAAGACAAGGGGATAGCCTGATCGTGCGCGGCACGGACGTGAGAAAAAGACAGGGACACGCCGCCCTTGACTGTCATGAAAGCGGCTCGACCCTGCGCTTTCTCATCCCCCTTGCTCTCTTGTCCTCCGAACGTGCCACCTTTACGGGGAGCGAAAAGCTTTTCACTCGCCCTCTTTCGGTTTATGAGGAGATCGCCCGCCGTGAGGGCATTTCCTATGAAAAAAACGGCGCGTCGCTTGCCGTATGCGGCCTGCTCTCGGCAGGGGACTACCGCGTGGTCGGCAACCTCAGCTCCCAGTTTATCAGCGGCCTGCTGTTTGCCCTGCCGCTGCTTGCCAAGGATAGCCGTATCATCATCACTCCGCCCGTGGAGAGCCGTCCGTATATCGACCTCACTGTCGAAGCGCTCTCCTATTTCGGGATCACGGTGGAGTGGACGGATGAGCACACCCTGTTTATCCGCGGAGGGCAGGAATACCGCGCGGCCGAATGCACCGTAGAGGGGGATTACTCCAACGCGGCGTTCTTTTCCGCCCTGTCCCTGCTTGGCGGCTCTGTTGCGGTAGACGGCCTGCAAAAAGACAGTCTGCAGGGAGATCGCGCCTATATCAACTATTTCGATATGCTCATGCGCGGCACGCCCACCATCCATCTCGGCAACTGCCCCGACCTTGCGCCCATCCTGATGGCGCTCGCCGCCGCCAAAAACGGTGCGGTCTTCTGCGGCACGCGACGCCTGAAGCTCAAGGAAAGCGACCGCGGCGCGGCCATGGCGGAGGAGCTTGCCAAATTCGGCACGGACGTAGAGCTGCATGACGACTCGATCGTCGTGTACCCCCTTGATTTCCACGCGCCGTCCTCTCGCCTGTCGGGTCACAACGATCACCGTATTGTGATGGCGCTATCCACCCTGCTGACCAAAACGGGCGGCGAGATCGCGGGCGCGGAGGCAGTCGCTAAGAGTCTGCCGGAATATTTTGATATGCTCGGAACGCTTGGCGTGGAGGTGAATTGCCGTGAAGCTTGATTTTCACAGAAAGATCACGATCGTCGGCCTCGGCTTGATGGGTGGCTCGTATGCCCGTGCCCTGTCCGCGCTCGGCTATACCGTCACCGCCATTGACCGCAACCGCGACAGCATTGATTACGCCATCTCCGAGGGGATGATCACGCGCGGCTCGACCGAGGCGGATGCGAACATCCTTTCCGAAGCGGACGTCATCGTCTTTGCCCTCTACCCCTCGATCTTCGTGCCGTGGGTAGAGGAAAACCAGGCAAAATTCAAAAGCGGCGCCATCATGACCGACGTCACGGGCGTCAAGGGCTGCGTGGTGGCGCGTATTCAGAGCTGCCTGCGCCCCGACGTGGAATTTATTGCCGCGCACCCGATGGCGGGCCGCGAGGTCAGCGGTGTCCGCAACAGCACCCCTGCCATCTTCCGCGATGCCAACTACGTGGTCACCCCCACCGCCCGCAATACCGAGGATGCCATTGAGCTTTGCTGTCACCTTGGGCGCGTGCTTGGCTTTGCCCGCGTGTCGGTCTTGTCGGTCGAGGATCACGACGAGGTCATTGCCTTCGTTTCTCAGCTGACGCACTGTATCGCCATCTGCCTCATGACCTGTCAAAAGACCGAGCATCTTGAGGACTACACGGGCGACTCCTTCCGCGACCTGACGCGTATTGCGCGTCTGAATGATGAAATGTGGAGCGAGCTGTTTTTGTTTAACAAGGACGCGCTGCTCTCCCAAATGGCTCTGTTTGAAAACGAGCTGTCCGTTTTACGAAAGAAATTGGAAGCCGGTGACCGTGAGGGACTGCGTGAGATGATGCGTGCCTCGACCGCGCGCCGCGCTCTGTTTGACAAAAAACCGATATAAGAGGTGTCCCTTATGAATATGGAATTTATCCGGAAGCTGCCCATTCCGAAGGACGTCAAGGCGCAGTATCCGATCACAAAGGAAATGGAAGAGCTGAAGGCGGCACGCGACGCCCAGATCGCCGCCATTTTCCGTGGAGAAAGCAACAAGTTCCTCTTGGTCATCGGCCCTTGCTCGGCCGATCATGAAGAGTCGGTGCTTGCCTATATTTCCCGCCTTGCCGAGGTGCAGGAAAAGGTAAAGGACAAAATTTTTATCATCCCGCGCATTTATACGGGCAAGCCCCGCACTACGGGTGAGGGGTACAAGGGCATGGTGCACCAGCCGAACCCCGAGGATAAGCCGGATGCCCTGCGCGGCATCGTTATGATCCGCGAGCTGCATATGCGCGCCCTCAAGGAATACGGATTTTCCTGCGCGGACGAAATGCTGTACGCGGAAAATCACCGTTACCTCAACGATCTCTTGGCCTACGTTGCCATCGGCGCGCGGTCGGTAGAGGATCAGCACCACCGCCTGACCGCCAGCGGTCTGGAAATCCCCGTGGGCATGAAAAACCCCACCTCGGGTGACATCTCGGTGATGATGAACTCCATCACCGCCGCCCAGCACGGCCATGACTTCATTTTCCGCGGCTGGGAGGTGCGTTCGCACGGCAACCCCCTCGCCCACGCCATTTTGCGCGGTTACGTGGACGAACGCGGCCATTCCTACCCGAACTATCATTACGAGGATCTTGCCGCGCTCTCGGCGGCCTATGCCGAAAAGGGTCTTGCGAACCCCGCCGTGCTGGTGGATACCAACCATGCTAATTCGGGCAAGCAGTACCTTGAGCAGATCCGTATCGCCAAGGAGGTGCTGCACAGCTGCCGCTGTAATGCAGAGGTGCATCGCCTGGTCAAGGGTCTGATGATCGAAAGCTACCTCGAGGACGGCTGTCAGAAGCCCGGTGGCGGCGTGTTCGGTCAGTCGATCACCGATCCCTGCCTCGGTTGGGAAAAGACCGAGCGCCTGATC
>JAZQWX010000085.1:0-2216 GCA_045632565.1 Eubacteriales bacterium
AAGGAGGCGCCGAGCAGGGCGAGTGCCAGCACGGCAGAAACGACCACGATCGGCCACGTCTTTTTCTTCTTTTCCTTGTATTCCACCACGGGAACAAACGCAGCAGCAAAAGCTGCCTGCTCCTCATGCGCCTCCTCGGCGGCTTCGTCTTCTGCGGGAGCTTCGGTCTCTGCGGGAGCTTCGGCCTCTGCGGGAGCTTCGGCCTCTGCGGGAGCTTCGGCCTCTGCGGGAGCTTGAGGCTCTTGCGGCATGGGGATCACGCCGTCCTCTTCTTTTTTATCGTTTTCGTCGAAATATGACATAGCGGTGCGTACCTCCGTCTTTACAGGCTCTACCCTGCACAAGTATACCCTTTTTATATGTGGATTGTGTGAAGAACATTTAAACTTTTAAGATCTTTTTGCGCGTTCGCGGTCAAGGTAATCCTGCAAAATGATCTGCGCGGACAGGGTATCCACCACCGCCTTGCGCTTTTTGCCGCCCGTTCCCGTGCTTTGCAGGTAACGGTGCGCCTCACAGGTGGAGAGGCGCTCGTCGGCGAGGGTGATCGGAATATCGGTTTCCTCGGAAAGCAGGGCCACAAAGGCGCGCACGGCTTCTGCGCGGAAGCCCTCACTGCCGTCCATGTTTTTCGGCAGGCCGACCACGATCAGAACCGCCGCCTGCTTTTTTGCCTCCTCGGCAACTGCGCGGGCGGTATTTTTCATGCCACCGGGAGAGATCTGCCCGATCCCACCGGCAAGGAAGCCGCCGACGTCGGACACCGCAAGACCTGTACGGACATCTCCGTAATCAACGCCGAGGTAGCGGCCGTGAATGCTGTCTGCCATTATTTTTCTCCATTTTGAGCGATATGTTGCTTTTATTGTATCACAAAAGGTGATTTTTGGCAAGAGATGCAGCCAAATTTCTTGACAAAGGGTGAAAAATGCGATACACTAAAGGAAAACTGTGAAAGGAAAACGCCATGACGACCGATCTTTTTCGCTGTCCCCTGTGCGGCGCGCCGCTTGTGGCCGAGGGTGGTAGCTACCGCTGCGAAAATCGCCACACCTTTGATATCGCGCGACAGGGATACGTGAACCTGCTGACGGGTCGGGCGGGCGCGCAGCACGGCGACAACCGTGAGATGATCGCGGCGCGGCGGCGTTTTCTTGCAGCCGGATATTACGATCCGCTTGTGCGGGCGGTGGCAGATGCCGCCGTGCGACTCGCGCCGCAGGGTGCGGTGGTGCTGGACGCAGGATGCGGCGAATGTCACTACACCGCCGCAATTGAGCAAGCCCTTGCCAAGGCCGGCAACGGGGCTCGCGTGCTGGGCTTTGACATTTCCCGCGAGGCGCTTGCCCTTGGGGGAAAAAGCTGTCCTTCCCTTTCGCTCGCGGTAGCAAGCCTGTATAAGCTTCCGCTGGCGGACGGGAGCGTGGATCTCTTGTTTGAGATCTTTGCCCCGTTTTGCGCCGAGGAATACGCGCGCGTGCTGCGACCGGGCGGCAGGATGGTGATGGTCATCCCTGGGGCGCGGCATTTGTTTGGCCTGAAAGAGGTGCTGTACGAGCAGCCCTATGAGAACCGCGTGCAGGACACTGCGATCGAAGGCTTCACCTTGGCGGAGGAACGGGACATTGCCGAGCGCATCACGCTGAAGGACGAAGAAGACCTGTGGGATCTCTTCACGATGACGCCCTATTTCTACCGCACCTCTCCTGCGGACAAGGAGCGTCTGCGCTCACGCGCGCCGCTGGAAACCGAAATCTCCTTCAAAATCCTCATTTACGAGAAGGCAGAATAAAAATGAAGCCGCCGTGCATCGCACGGCGGCTATCTTTTTAATGGATAAACATGGCATCGCCAAAGGAGAAAAATCTGTACTTTTCGCGCACGGCCTCCTCGTACGCGGCCATGACGTTCTCACGCCCTGCGAGAGCGGAGATCAGCATGAGAAGGGTGCTTTCGGGCAGGTGAAAGTTGGTGATGAGGGCATCGATTGCCTTGAACTGATACCCGGGGTAGATAAAGATGCCGGTTTCCCCGCGCATGCCGTGCAGCTTTCCGTCCTCATCCGCGACGCTTTCCAGCACGCGGCAGGAGGTGGTGCCGACGGCGATCACGCGTCCACCTGCGGCGCGGCGGCGGTTGATCTCGGCGGCTACCGCGTCGGTAATGACAAATTCCTCGGTCTGCATGACGGGCTCTTCGCGGCGGCTGACCCTGCC
>JAZQWX010000086.1:0-3327 GCA_045632565.1 Eubacteriales bacterium
TCGACCGCGACATTGATGCACAAGAGGAGCCATTTAACTCTAGAACCGTGGATTTGATTGCTTTATTGCAACGCATCTCAATCAAATTCTTTATATTTTCATCGTACGCAAACCACTTCAACTGAGGAACCCTTGGCTCATCATGTCCCTCAAAATATGAAATCCTTTTTCCGCTTTTCTTATTGGCTATGGAATTTTGGGATCCCATCTCCGCAGATTTCATCATTTGCATCTTATACGAATCGGTCTGCTTTTCCGCCTCGAGAATTTCCACAGAACAACTTTTTGCCCCTAAAGAATATGCGATGTTACTTAATTCAGCTAATTTTTCTTCGGTTGCTTTCCCAAAAACTTGATTTGAATTAATGTATTTTTCAGAATTGAAATTATCCTGACAATATACACTATCCCTTTGCGGCACCGGTATAAAAAGCAGTCCGCATTTTTCTACAAACGAAGAATAAATGTGAAAAACAGAAACTTCCTTGTGCAACTCTATCCAGCCCAAAGCTTCAGCATCCTCAACAAATTCACGGTTAGCTACATCGGCTTCAATTTTTATGATGCTTGGAATTTTGAAATCTTCTTTTTCGAATTCGGTCAAGGTAACAACCGTATATTTCTTTGCCTTCTTTTCGTGAATATTCTCTTTCGTTTGATCTACAATCCTTCTCGTTTCCTCTGCAGCTTTCTTCCCAAAATCCCCCACCTTTTTCCATGCGTTTGCAAAAGACTGCTTCGTTTTCTCCTGATTTTTATCCATAAGAGATCTCCTTATTAAAAGTTTGCTTCATAAAGACGTTTGTTTTTTTCGCGATTTTTGGGATATATGTAAAAAACTTAATTTTATCCGTTTTAAAATATTTTTTGCTCATTTTCTCGTCAGACACACCACGCACTCGACGTGCCCCGTGCACGGAAACAGATCCACCGGCGTGACCGCGCCCATTTCGTAGCCGTTTGCGGTGAGGAATTTTGCGTCGCGGGCGAGGGTTTCGGGATTGCAGGAAATATAGACGATGCGGGAAGGGGCAAGGTCGGTGACGTAGGAAAGCAGCTCCTCGCCACAGCCGCGGCGCGGGGGGTCAAGCACCACCACGTCCGGGCAGATCGGCGCGCCGCGCTCGGCCTCGGCATTAGCAAGCAGGCCTCGGCAATCCTCGGCGTCGCCACAATAGAAGGAGGCGTTTTTGATGCCGTTTCGCTTCGCGTTGCGTTTCGCGCAGGCGACGGCCTCGGGCACGATCTCCACGCCGATGACCTCGCGCACCTCCTTTGCCATAGAAAGGCCAATGCTACCGGCGCCGCAAAACAGGTCGAGGAGCAGCTCGTCCCCTTTCAGGTCGGCAAGCTCTCTTGCGCGCGCATAGAGCAGCTCGGCGGCATCGTGATTGACCTGATAAAACGCGGCAGGGCTGATCTCCAGCTCCACGCCCGCCAGCGTATCGGTGAGGGTGGTTTCCCCGTAGAGGGGCAGATATTTTTCACCGCAGATGACGTTGGTCTTTTCGCGGTTGACGTTGATCATAATGCCTGTGATCGCGGGAAATTTGGAAATCAACGTACCAACGATCGCGGTGGCGTTTGGCAGTTCCCTGCCGTTTAAGACGAACACCAGCAAAATCTCACCGCTGACTTTACCCGAACGCAGGTATATATGGCGCAAAAGGCCTTTTCCCGTTTCCTCGTCATAAATAGGAATTTGGTACTGATCGATCAGACGATGGATCCCATGCAGGATGGGGGGGAATGCAGGATCGCCGAGGGGGCAATCCTCCGCCGCCACCACGCGGTGGCTTTTGGGCGCAAAAAAGCCGATACGGCAATTTCCGTCCTTTTCACGCGCCACGGGGTACTGCGCCTTATTGCGGTAACCGTAACGCGCCCCCGTTTCAAGCAAGGGGAGAATGTCGGCATCGGGGATACCGTTTTTGAGAAAGGCTTGGCGAACGGCGTTTTCCTTGAGCGCCTTTTCATGCTCCCGCGTGACGCCGCGATAGGCACAGCCGCCGCAGCCCGCCGCCGTGCAGGGGGATGCTTCCCGATAAGCAGATGCTTCGAGGATCTCTGTCGTTTTGGCGATGGCATACCCTCGGTTCACACGCAGAACGTGCGCGCGCACGGTATCCCCGTCCACAGCCCCCGAAACAAAAACAACCATACCGTCTACGCGGCCGACGCCGAAGCCGAGGTTGTTGAGGTCGGTAATCTCCAAAATGATCTCCTGATTTTTGGTAAGCACGGCTTTTTCCCCTTTTTTTCGTGTTTGTTTTTCATTATTTATATTATACTACCACTATATCCCTTTTTCAAGCAAAAGATTGCCCTGCGGCATGATATTTTTTCGTTCAAAAACCACTTGACATCGTGGAGCATATCTGTTATAATAGTTTTGAAAACAAGATGAAATAATTTTGGAGGTCATACATGAAAGCTGCTGATATAAAACCGATCTCTTCCATCCGTGGGATGCTGGCGGATGCGGCAAACGAGGTAGGGGACGAGATCGCCTACAAGTACCGCACGGGCGAGGATATTCACGAGATCAGCTTCCGCGCGTTCCGCGAGGACACGCTGGCGCTGGGTGAGGCCCTTTGTGAGTTGGGCGTAGCCCGCGAGCATATTGCCATTTCGGGTGAGAACAGCTATCCGTGGATCACGGTCTACCTGACCGTTTTGCAGGGGGACGGCGTATTTGTGCCGATCGACCGCGACCTACCCGACGGGGATTTTCTGAACGTGCTGCGCGACAGCGATGCGAGTGTGCTGTTTTACACCAAAAAGCATGCAGCCCTGCTCCGCGAGAAGCTTTCCGAGCTGTCGCAGATCCGCTATTTTATCGGCATTGATTGCGAGGGAGAGGGCGAGCGTTTTCTGACGCTGGAGCGCCTGCTTTCCCGCGGATACGAGCTGCGTGAGCTGGGGCTTGCCCGCTTTGAGGAGCTTTCGCGCGATCCGTCTGCTCTTGCCATGCTGGTCTATACCTCGGGCACGACGGGAATGGCCAAGGGCGTGATGCTTTCCGAGCACAATCTGTGCAGCAGCGTGTATTACGGTCTGCATTGCTGCACGCCGGGACGCGTGGGGCTTTCGGTGCTTCCGTATCACCACACCTACGAGGCCGTTCCGGGGCTGCTGGTGGCCATTCACCACCATTCCACCCTTTGTCTGAACGAGAATTTGCGCACGGTCAGCCTGAACCTCAATCTGTATAAGCCGGATTATATGTACGTGGTGCCCGCCTATCTGGAGGCGTTTTACAAAAAGATCTGGGCTTCGGTCGAAAAGCAGGGCAAGAAGACGGCCTTCTCGGCGCTGATCAAGCTC
>JAZQWX010000087.1:0-1779 GCA_045632565.1 Eubacteriales bacterium
C
Source organism: Eubacteriales bacterium (assembly GCA_045632565.1). GTDB lineage: Bacteria > Bacillota > Clostridia > Oscillospirales > CAG-272 > UBA1740. Next base: position 2 of record JAZQWX010000087.1, read on the forward strand.
AGTGCGCTGAAGGGAATGAAGCGCTCCATCACAACGATGGTTGTTACGATACTGGGGCATTGTGTGTTCCAGATTCTGTGGATCCGACTGGTCTGCCCCCACTTTGCTGGACAGCTTCCTGTTCTGCTTGCCGTTTTCCCATTATCCTGGCTTTTGACCTCTCTTCTGTACATGATATTTTTCATCATAGAATACCGCAAGCAGATCAAGCAGGCGGCGCTGCCGTGCGCAGCAGCATAAACGAAGTCAAAAAACATCCGAAAGGAGATTGATATGTTCAAAATCTACACGCTCTCGACCAATGAAACAGTGGGATTTGCGGCGCACGAGCTGCGCAAATACCTTCGCATGATGATGCCCGACTGCGGTGATATCCGCATCGCGCACGATCCTGCGGCGCAGGACGGCTTCCGTCTGGGACTGATGCAGGAGCTGGGGCTGGACACCTCCGACGTAAAGGACACGGAGCTGGACGATATTCTGTATATCGACACAGACGAAAAGGGCGGCGTGATCGCGGGGGACAACCCGCGCGCGGTACTCCTTGCCGTGTATGAATTTCTCCGCCAAAACGGGTGCCGCTGGCTGATGCCCGGCCCTGACGGTGAATATATCCCGATGAAGGACGTGGAGGCCGTTTCCTATCGCCACGCTCCCTCCTGCCGCTACCGCGGCTGGGGCACGGCCACCGCGCACGAGCAGACCCAGATGATGGAGTACGTGGACTTTTGCCCGAAGATCGGTATGAACCTGGCGATGATCGAGTTCTTCGTACCGCTGGGCTATTACAACGACTACTACCGCCACAAGTGGAATGAGGAAAACCGCCCTGCCGAGGTGGTGACGGCGGCAAACGTATTGCAATGGAAGCGCCAGCTGGAGGCAGAGATCTCCCTGCGCGGTCTGCAATATCACGACGTGGGTCACGGCTTTATCGCAGACGCCTTTGGCGTAGCGGAGAACGAATCCGATCCCGCCGAGCAGTACAACAAGGTCATTCCGCCCGAAAATTATCACTACGTTGCCGAGCTGAACGGCGAGCGCAAGCTGTTCAAGAATCTGTCGGTCTACACGCAGTTCTGCATGTCGCAGGCAAAGGCGCGCAGTATATTTGCCCACAGCGTGGTACGCTACGCCGAAAAGCACCAAAACGTGGACTTTTTGCACGTATGGCTGGCAGACGGCTCCTTTAACCATTGCGAGTGCACCGAGTGCCGCAAAAAGCGCCCCTCTGATTGGTACATCATGGCCATGAATGAGATCGACGAAAAGCTGACAGCAAAGGGACTTGCCACGCGCATTGTATTTATTGCCTACACCGACACGATGTGGGCGCCCGAAACCGAGCGCCTCTCTAACCCCGACCGCTTTACCTTGTGCTTTGCGCCCATTACGCGCTACTATTCCTACACCCTGCGCTCCCCCGATATGCCGAAGCCGAAGATGGTCGAATACCGCCGCAACCAGAACGCAAAGGACCGCGCGCAGGACCTTGACGAGCATATTCTGTACCTTGACGAGTGGAAAAAGGTCTTCGGCGGCTCGATCGTGGGCTTTGAGTACCATTCCTGGTCCCCATACCCCTACGATCCCGCGGGTATCTACCTGGCAAAGCGCGTATGGGAGGACGTGAAGGTCTACAAAAATTTTGACGTGGACGGCCTGATCCAGGACGGCTCCCAGCGTCATTTCTTCCCCCACGGCCTTGTGGTATACACCTACGCGCGCACGATGTTTGACACCTCGCTTTCCTTTGAGGAGATCGCCGAGGATTACTT
>JAZQWX010000088.1:0-4263 GCA_045632565.1 Eubacteriales bacterium
GTGGGGGGGCATAACGGTATAGGGCAGACGGTACTGCTCAAACACGTCGGTCACGGAGAACTTGCCGCAGTAAGCATCGCGGCGGTGCTGGAAGTCCATTTTGCCGATTTCATCGGGATATGCCTGCATCAGGATCGGTACGCCGGCATCCTGCAGGGCGGTGATAGCACCGTTCTCGTCAATAAAGATGGGCATACAAAGGATAACGCCGTCATATTCCCCTTCGTGGGATTTCAGCCAATCGTGGTAGATGCGACCCTCGTCACGGGTTTCAACCGCGCCGTAACGGGTCAGATTCTCGTCCATGACCAGATAGTCGTAACCGGCATCGGTCACGGCCTTGATCATGTCAACGCGAGCGCCGGCGATCAGCTCGGCGGGCATAAAGCCACGGTTACCAAAGTAGAGGGCAAAGGTTTGTTTTTTCATAAAGCACGCTCCTTATAAAAAATATTTTGACACTTGTATTTTACCATACGACATGATATAATTATAGTCAACTACGTCAAAAAAACTGTAAATTCGTCCAGCGAGGTGGGAAAATTATGGCGTTATGGTTTCACGAGGCAGAGCTGCTTGCTCTGATGCAGGATTTTTATACACTGACCGGCATACGGATCATTCTGTTTGACGAGCATTACGAGGAGCTCTTCTCTTACCCGCAGAAGGAAAAGACCCTGTGCTTCTGCCTGCGAAAAAATCCCGAGTTTGACAGCAAATGTCGGGAAAGCGACGCGCTTTCCTTCGGGCGGTGCAAAAAGACGGGCGAGGTACATATTTTCAAGTGTCACGCGGGACTTTCCGAGGCGACCGCGCCGATCACGGAGAACGGCCATATCATCGGATATATGATGTTCGGGCAGGTGACGGACAACAAGAACAAGGAAGAATTTTTTGACGAGATGACCGAGCTTTGCCGCGTCTTCGGTGTGGAAGGCGACATGAGCGCGGCGATCAAAAAGATCAAATACCGAAACGATGCCCAGCTACGCGCGGCGGCGCGGATCCTGGATGCCTACGTGCATTACGTGCAATTAAAGGAGATCGTACACCCCTCGGGGCAGCTGCTGATCGATTCGATCGACCGTTTTCTTGACGCACATATCCGCGAGGAGATCACCGTGGACCGCATTTGCGAGGAGTTTGACATCAGCCGCACGCGCCTGTATGACATCATTCGTCCTTACACGAAGGGCGGCATTGCCTCTTATATCAAGCGCAAGCGGCTGGCATATGCCAAGCACCTGCTTGCCACAACCTCTCTTTCGGTGGCAGAGGTGGCCGACGCGGCGGGATTTTCCGATTACAATTACTTTTTGCGTGTCTTTAAGCAGACCTATGGGATCTCCTGCGGCAAGCTGCGCAAAAAGGCATAAAAAAGAGGGCCAAAAGGCCCTCTTTTTTATGCTTCAGAGAATTGATCCTTGCCTACGCCGCAGAGGGGGCAGACAAAATCCTCGGGAAGGTCTTCCCATTTCGTGCCGGGTGCGATGCCGTTATCGGGATCACCCACAGCCTCGTCGTATTCGTATCCGCATACGTCACATACGTATTTCATCGTGTTCTCTCCTTTTTGTTTGTAAAATTAAGCCTTCCAAAGGCCGTGCAGATTACAGTATGCGTAAACAGCCTCTACTTCATCCCCTTCGCAGATCGAGAAGCATACCTCGGGTGCGCTTGCAGGGGTAAGGAGCTTGCGCTGGTTGCCAAGCTTGGTGGAAAGAGATACCCATTCAATGTAGTGCTCCTCGGTCATGGGATGTGCGACAGAACCGACGGTAACAATGACACGATTGCCCTCCACGCGATAAACGGGAACGTGCTTTTCAACGGACGCCTCGGTAGTACCGGGGATCATCTCGCTCATCTTTTCACCGCAGCACACGGGGGTAACACCCGATTCGTGAACCATGGCGATGATATTGCCGCAACGGTTACATTTCAGAAATTTTTGTTTCATTGGAAAATCTCCTTTCAAGTTGTTTTTACGAATATAGTATACCATGCCTTTTTTGCTTTTGTCAATATGAATTGAGCGGGATTTTTGGAAAAGGCGATCATTCCTCTTTTGGCTTTTGCGTGCAGCCGGTGCAGCCGGCACATCCGCCACCGCAGGATCCGCTATCCGGACAACCGATGCATTTTTTACCGCTTTTTTTCGCCTTGACGATATAGGCAATAGCGCCCCCCACAACCAGGACGATCGCGGCAATCACGATATAATCAACAAGTTCCATTTCGTTTCCCTATTATACGTTCACGGTTTTCTTGAGAGCCTTGGCAGCTTCCTCTGCCGCAAGCTCACGGTTCTTTTTCAGAATAAGGACAGTCAAAAGGGCTACAAGGGCAAGAACGATGATCCAGCCAACGATGGGCATCCAGACAGAACCAAAGTCCGCGCCCGTGAAGAGCGTACCGAAGAAATAAACAAGGAAGCCGATCGAATACCCGACGGCCATCTGCAGGCCGATGCCCGAAAACAGCCACTTCTTGCTCTTGATCTCGGCGTTCATAGCGCCGATCGCCGCGAAGCAGGGGGGGGTGAAGAGGTTGAACATCAGGTAAGCGAGCGCCGCGACCTTGGAGATGGCAAGAACGCCTGCCACTTCAGCGCCTGCCCCCTCCATGAGAGCAAGCTCCTCGGGATCAATGAGATTTTCAAGACCGACGAAGCAGACAGCAAGCGTACCGACGACGTTTTCCTTGGCGATGAAGCCGGTGATGGCGGCGGCGGCAAGCTGCCAAGCCACAACTCCCACAATGGGAGCGAAAAGATAGGCAAAGGGTGTGGCAACGGTAGCAAGGATCGAATCCTGCGTGTTCTCCACGGGCTGGAAGTTCCAGCCGAAGGACTGCATCAGGTGTACAACGAAGTTACACACCAGGATGATCGTGCCCGCTTTAACGATGTACGCCCAACCGCGCTGACACATAGAAACGGTCGCGCGCCACAGATTCGGGGCTTTATATTCAGGCAGCTCAATAATGAAGTAGGATTTCTTTTTGCTGCCCGTGAGCTTTCTGATAAGCAGGGCGCAAAGCAGGATGATCACAATGCCCGCGAAATACATGGTCACGCCGACCCATTCGGATTCCCCGAAGAAAGCGCCCGCGAACATGGAGATAACAGGAAGCTTGGCGCCGCAGGGCATAAAGGGGGCGAGCATGGCGGTAGCGCGGCGCTCACGCTCGTCACGGATGGTACGGCAAGCCATGACACCGGGGATGGCGCAACCCGTACCGATAACAAAGGGAATGACCGATTTGCCGGAAAGCCCCACCTTTTTGAAAATGGGATCCAGCACCACGGTAGCACGTGCCATATAGCCGCAATCCTCGAGAAGCGCAATGAGGAAGTACATGACCATAACGAGGGGTAAGAAGCCAACCACGGCACCCACACCGCCGATGATACCGTCCACAACGATGGAGTAAAGAAGCGGATTGGCATTTTCCATCAGTCCGCCAACCCATTCACCGAACATATCGATAAAGGTGACAAGACCGGGGATGGTGTAACCGTTTTCGAATTCATAGCCCTCGGCGATCCAAACGCCCGGGCCTGCTTGGGAGATCCAGAACACGGCAAACATCACGACAGCGAAGATTGGAATGCCAAGCCACTTGTTGGTCAGAACGGCATCGATCTTGTCCTGGAAGTTCTTGTCGCGTGTCAGAACTTTACGCTTCTCCACCTTTTCTACGATTCGATTGACGAAGGCAAAGCGCTTTCTGTCGGCCACCTCAACGACCGCTTTATCGGTCAGATCGATATCGCCCTGTGAATACGGGGCAGACTGGCGTTTGCCAAGAAGAGCGACTGCCGCCTTGATCAATTCCGAAAGTCCTTTTGCAGAGGTAGAAACGGTTTCCACAACAGGACATCGAAGCTCTCGGGAAAGCAAGGACGCGTCGATCTTGTTGCCTTTTTTTTGGTTGGCATCGGTCTTGTTCAAGGCAACAACAACGGGAATGCCAAGCTCCAGCAGCTGGGTGGTAAAGAACAGACTACGGCTGAGGTTCGTAGAGTCCACGATGTTGATGATCGCATCCGGCTTTTCTTCCCTGACGTAAGAACTGGTGATGCTCTCTTCCGAGGTAAAGGGGGACATTGAATAAGCGCCGGGCAGATCCACCGCGATCAGCTCCGCCTCGCCTGCGTAGCTTTTTTTGATAGGATGCTCTTTCCGTTCCACCGTAACGCCTGCCCAGTTGCCGACCTTTTCGCTGCTGCCGGTCAAGGCGTTGTACATGGTTGTTTTG
>JAZQWX010000089.1:0-7213 GCA_045632565.1 Eubacteriales bacterium
AACATCATGGCGGCACGCACGCCTGCCTGACGGCAAAATTCCTCAGAAATACTATTGGCTAAGCGATGATTGATTCCCTTTATCTGTGTCAGCCAATCGGGATGGTTTTCGATTACATCGAAGGTATCCTCGCCAAACACCTCAACAATGCTTTGTGCCTTTTTAGCACCCACACCCTTGATTGCGCCAGAGGATAAATAGCGCAGGATCGCGGCGCTGTCCGAGGGCAAGCGCTTTTCAAACTGCTGTACCGCAAATTGACGGCCGTATTTCGGGTGATGCACCCACTTGCCCCAAACCGTGAGCTCATCGCCCTCACCAACATAGGGCATGGTACCAACGACCGTCACCATTTCGTTTTCGTTCGTACCGAAATCGAGGATCGCATAGCCGTTATCTTCGTTGGTATATATGACACTCTCTACACTGCCAACCAGCTTTTCACTGTCATCGGCAATCGCTTTTACTTCCGTTTCCATGCGTATCCTCCTTTTTTATTTCACGATATAACAGACTGCACCAAGTCTTATAAAATGTGCCGCAACCGCCTCTGCATCCTCCACATCCTCGTGCACAATCACCACGATTCTACCCTGTCGAGGTAGCAGTGTATATTCACGTGCGCGGCAAAAGAGGAACGCTGCCTCCTCGGCACCAACGGAGCGGCTGATCTCCAAGGATACCGCCAGCTCCTTTGGCAGAAGGGCGCAAGCACAAAAAAATCGCACCGCCGCATAAAGACCGAACACGGCGAACAGCGAGATCACGATCTCGGCAAAAAGAACAGCCATGTGTACCTCCCAAGGAGCAAATGCGCTCTTTGGCAGTCTATGCAAAGCGGTGCGATGCGGTTATTTCAGCAGATCTGCTGCCAAAAGAGGCGCCATATCGCGCTTTTCCCACGGGATATCGAGATCCTCGCGCCCCATATGACCGTAAGCGGCAAGGGGGGAGTAGATCGGGCGGCGCAGGCCAAAGCGATTGATAATGGCGGCCGGGCGGAGATCGACCAGCTTTTCCACCTCGCGTGCGATGTCCGCTTCGGCAACGCAAGCCGTGCCGAAGGTATCTACGCGTACCGAAACGGGACGCGCCACGCCGATGGCGTAGGCAAGCTGCACCTCGCAGCGTGCGGCGAGTCCTGCGGCAACCACGTTTTTAGCAATATAACGGGCGGCGTAGCAGGCAGAACGGTCTACCTTGGTGGGATCCTTGCCGGAGAACGCGCCGCCGCCGTGGCGTGCATAGCCGCCGTAGGTATCGACGATGATCTTACGGCCCGTAAGACCCGTGTCACCCATCGGGCCACCGATAACAAAGCGGCCAGTAGGATTGACGTAGATCTTGGTATCTTGATCCATCAGCTCGGCAGGAACGATCTTCTCGATCACCTCGCGGATCACGTCGGCGCGGATGGTTTCAAGCGTCACGTCCTCGCTGTGCTGAGAGGACACCACAACGGTATCCACGCGCACGGGACGATCGCCCTCGTATTCTACGGTGACCTGCGTTTTGCCGTCAGGACGGAGATAGGGCAGAATTCCCTGCCGTCTGACCTCGGTCAGGCGCATAGCGAGCTTATGGGAAAGCGAAATGGGCAGGGGCATCAGCTCGGGAGTTTCGTTGCAGGCATAGCCGAACATAAGGCCCTGGTCGCCTGCACCCGTATCGAGATCGTCCTGCATGTCACCGTTTTTAGCCTCCGCACAGCGGTCAACACCCAAAGCGATATCGGGCGACTGCTCATGAATGGAGTTCAGGACGGCGCAGGTGTTGCCATCAAAGCCGTAGGCGGCGTTATCATAGCCGATCTCCTTCACTGTGCGGCGCACGACCGCAGGAATATCCACGTACGCCTTGGTGGTGATCTCACCCATGACCATAATGACACCGGTGGTGGCAAAGGTCTCACAGGCTACGCGGGACATGGGGTCAGCGCGCAGCATTTCATCAAGGATCGCATCCGAGATCTTATCGCAGATCTTATCGGGATGCCCCTCGGTAACCGATTCGGATGTAAACAGTTTTCTTTCGCTCATAATAACCTCTTTCTTTCACAAAAAAACTCGGAAGAGCGACAGCCCTCCCGAATGCATCATCTCATCTATCGGGATTTAGCACCTTGTCACACGACAGGTTGCCGGGCTTCACAGGGCCAGTCCCTCCGCCACTCTTGATAAGCTTGTATACAATTTTCATCTTCATTATAACACAGGCATGCATGCTTTGCAAGAGGTTTTTTGATTTTTCGACAAAAAAGAAAAAAGCGGCAAAAGCCGCTTTGGGTTGTTCAGAGAGAAAATCGCGGCGGCAAAAAGCCGCGCGTAGCGTGCCGTTTTCGGATAGACAAGGCAACAGCGGCGTAGATCGGGCAAAAAGCCTGCATGAACAAGGCCGCAAGCATTCGCCGCCATAGCTGCCTAAGCCAAAGCGTGGGTACGCGTATAAACAGAAAAAGATAGGCTAGCGTAAGGCGCAGAAGGAACAAAAGCGAGGAAAAGCAGGCAGAAAACAGGCGGCCAAGCGACACGTAATAGAGGAAAAAGCCGAGGGCAGCCGCGACAAGGTAATACAGTCGGAAAATACCGTCATTTTGCCAATAAGCAAAGAGAAGGAACAAGATGCCCCCGCAGATGGCATACAGAAAATCAAAGAGAAACGTGACCGCAAGCCCTACCCCGCGCCGAAGCACGGTTGGTCCTTTTTGGCCAAAGTCAAGGGGAAGGAGCGGATAGCGCAGGCGCGAAAGGGGGGTGCTCCCCCGTTTTCCCGTATCGGCGCCGAACAGGGCACGCAGAAGAAAAAAGAGGTCATAGAGAAATCCAAGAAGGATTCCAAGGCCAAGCGAGGCTACCCCGGCGCGCACCTGGGCAACAAGTGAAACGGCAAGCCCTGTCATTTCGTAAGGCGCGCGAAAAAGCCCCGTTTTTCGCTTTTTCCTTCATCGGTATAGATCACAGCAGAGATCCTGCCCTCCACGGACAGAAGCCCTTTTTCAAGGTCCAGGCGGGTGATGTGCAGGCCTGTTCCCTCCACCGTCATGGCACCAAGCGTACTGCGTAAAAGAACGGCTGTATCGTCAAATCCCACCACGTCCGACACGCCGTCCAGCTCAAGGCGGTGGCGGTCACGCAGGAGCACGGTTTGGTTGCTTTCTTTTTCGGGTACAGAATTCATAAAAATACAGCGCCTCCGATACAATACTTGATGCATTGTATGCGAGGGCGCTGTATTTTATGAAGGAAGAACCTCATACATTTCTTGCGCGTCAGCCTTTTTGGTGCTGTCCTTTACGTCCAGAACACGCACGCGCATCACACGGCTGCCAAAGCCCACCTCGATAATATCGCCGAGCTTGACGTCATAGGATGCTTTGGCCGGCTTGCCGTTTACCGAAACGTGAGATGCGTCACACGCTTCATTGGCCACGGTGCGCCGTTTGATGATTCGCGCAACCTTGAGGTATTTGTCAAGACGCACGGCTTACTTGTTTACGCGATCCTTCAGGGTCTTGCTGGCGGAGAAGGTGGGATACTTCGCAGCGTCGATCTTGATCTTTTCGCCGGTTGCGGGATTGCGGCCCTCACGAGCTGCTCTTTCGTTTACGGCAAACTTACCGAAACCGAATACCTGTACCTCTTCTCCCTTCTCGAGATTTGCAGCAATGGCATCGAACACCGCATTAACGGCTGCCTCCGCATTCTTTTTGCTGAGTTCTGCTTCTTTTGCAACGAGTTCGATCAGGTCGGTCTTGTTCATGGGAATAATCCTTTCTCATTTAGATATAGAAGCGCAGCGTCACTCGCTGTCTTTCATACTTTTATTATAGCATGTTCACCAAACTATATCAATAGATTTTAATATTTTTTGTAATTTTTGTAAAATTTCACCACAACTTTGCCTTGTCCCATGCTAAAATCCACTCGTTTTTTGTGCATTGTGACAAATCGCCCTTTTCAGCAAGCAGCGCAGCCTCCGTTTTTTCAAAACGCGTGCGGAATTTGCGCGATGCGGCCAAAAGGCATTCCTCGGCATCAAGGCCGAGAAGACGGCCGTAATTGGCAAGAGCAAAGAGCATGTCCCCATACTCCTCTTCCCGTTCCTTTTGCGTTTTGGCGGCGGCAAGCTCCCGCCACTCCTCCTCTACCTTTTCACCCGCTTCCTTTGCGCTATCATAGGTAAAGCCGACGCGCGCGACCTTGCCCGCCATCTTTTCGGCATACATCAGGGCGGGGAGGGTGATGGGCAGGGCGTACAGTGCCTCTGAAACGGTTTTTTGATGCTTCTCCTGCTTTTTGGCGGCCTCCCAAGCCGAAAGAGCCTCCTCCTTCCCATCGGCCGAAGAGCCGCCAAAAATATGCGGATGGCGGAAGATCATCTTGCGGCAGATATCGGTCAGAACGTCCTCGGCGGTGAAGCGACCGCGTTCCTCCTCGATCACCGCGTGAAAAAGCGCTTGGAACAGGTGATCCCCAAGCTCCTCACGCAGGATCGCAGCATCGTCACGGTCAATTCCCTCTGCGACCTCGTAGGCCTCCTCCAAAAGATTTTTCCGCACGGACGCATGGGTCTGCGCGCGATCCCAGGGGCATCCGTCGGGAGAGCGCAGATATCGCACGATGGCAAGCAGGTCGTCAAAGGTGTAGCTTTCCTTGGAAAGAAAGGCAGGGTCTGTCAGTTTCACGGGTCTTCTCCTTTATGATTGTTGAATACTTGTTCGGTTTTTATGCAGGAGCTGTCTGATTTTTTTGCCAAACGGCAACAGGGCAACATCCTCCTCGGTCACCGCGCGGAAGAGGAAGAGGGCGGCCACGTACAAAAGACCAGCCACGGCTATGGGAAGGAGTACAACGGGACGCGCGGTGACATCCCCACCAAGCAGGGCGTACAGTCCGCGCGCCGCACCGACCGCCAGAAAGGATGCAATGGCCGGGCGAAGCAGGATGCGCGTCACGGACGGGTAGACGGAAAGATGGCGAATGATATAATACAGATCCACACAAAGGGCAACAAAATAACAAAGCAGCGTGCCGATGGGAACACCCGCCGTTCCGACTGCGGGGACACCGATCAAGGCGTAACTGCAAACGAGCTTGACGGCACCGCCCGCGAGCATGGCGATCATGGGCTTTTTTGCCATGCCGTTGGCCTGCAGGATCGCATTGGTGACTGTTAAAAGCGAGAGGAAGAAGACACCAAGTGCCAGAATGGACAAAAGCGGAGCGGCGTTCTCTGCCATATCCACGGGAAAGAACAAGCGCAGGATGGGAAAGGAAAACAGCGAAAGGCCAAGGGAGCACGGAAGTGAAATGATCGAGGCGACCCGCAGCACCGATTGCACGGCACGGTGCATTCCCTCCCGATTTTGGGCGGAGGCGGCGGCAGAAAGCAGCGGCACGATCGCCGTAGTCAGGGGATAAATCAAGGCAGGTGGCAAATTGAACATGGGGACGACCAAGGTAGTATAGTTGCCGTAAAAGGCGGTTGCCTCGGCTACAGTGAAGCCGATGGTCTGCAATCGACGCTGCACGATCATAAGATCAAGAAGCCCCGTGAGGCTCATGACCGAGGCACCGGCCGTGATCGGCAGGGCAATGGCAAGCAGCCGCGACAGGATCGTGCGCGAGCTTTTTGGCGGCGCATCGCAGACGGCATCGGGTGAGAGGAGAAAAAACTGTTTTCCGCGCTCATAACGGCGGCGCGTGAGCAAGAGATAGAGAAACCCGGCCGCCTCTCCAACTGCAAGTCCGGAAATGGCGGCGGCCGCCACGATGGGCAAGGATGCGCCGCGACGGATGGCAAGCGAGGCAAAGAAAACGCCGACAAGCAGCTTACCAAGAGCCTCCAGCACTTGGGACACGGCGGGTGGAGCCATTTGCAAAAAGCCTTGAAAGTAACCGCGCAAGGCTCCGCACAGACAAATAAAAAACAAGGTCGGCGAGATGGCCATGATGGCATAGCGTGCGTTCGGCGAACCGATCAGCAGGGAAAGAGGCCCTGCGCCGAAGAGCATAGTAGCCGTACCGGCAACACCAAGCAAAAGAAACGTGCGCCACGCGACGGAATAGACATTTCCTACGCGTTGGCTGTCCCCTGCCCCCCTTGCTTCGGAAATCAGAATGGAAACGGCAACGGGAAGACCCGCGGTAGAGAGCATATACAGCCACGTATAGATCTGATAAGCGGCATTGAAATACCCCATTCCCTCGTCCCCGAGGAAATAGGACATCGGGATCTTAAACAGAAGCCCGATGATTTTGACAAGCACGCTTGCCCCGCTAAGAAACAAGACGCCCGAAAAGAATAAGGACTTATTCTTTTCGGACGCATTTTTGACCGTTTCGCTCATGTTTCCCCCTGCGTGCGGTCAGCCTCTTGCTTTCTCGTAAAAGGCCTCGATTTTCTCCGCGATAGAGGGAATACCGTTTTCTTGATCCCCTATACGGATCTTTTCCGCATCTCGTAAATATTCATATGGATATTTGGGGGTAAATATACGCTTGATCTCACTTCTTGTGTCGGCATAGGAGTTACGCATGACGAGCTTGGTGACGGCGGCCGCCCCCACAGCGAAGATGCTGTGCAGCTCCTCCATCATAAAGACGTTGTACAGTCCCTCGTGTCCCTCGTAGGCATAGCCGACGTTTTCAAGGTTGCCGACGGTGTTTTTCTGCCGATACATATAGTAGGGGCGGTAGCCTGCATTTTTCGTGCGAAGCTGGGAATATTCCACGCATTTGCCGACGTCGGTGGCAGAAGAATAGATCCCGTCACGGCGACGGATATCGGCCGCGTTCTTGACGGCAAAGCTGTGGACGGTGATGTTGGTGGGGGCGTAGGACAGGATGGTGTCGACGGAATTTGCAAAATTATCGAAGTTATCTCCGGGCAGACCCGCAATCAAGTCTACGTTGATATCCCGAATGCCCGAGGCGAGCGCCATGTCATAAGCACGGTAAAAATCCGCAACGGTATGGCGGCGACCGATAGAGGCAAGCAGCTCGTCCGAGAGGGTCTGGGGGTTGACACTGATGCGCGTGACACCGCCCTCGCGGGCAATCGCCAGCTTTTCGGCGGTAATGGTGTCGGGGCGACCCGCTTCCAGGGTGAACTCGTCCAGGGTGGAAACGTCCACGTTTTTCCCGACACGCGCCAGCAGCTGACGAAGCTGGGTGTTTGACAGAACCGTAGGCGTGCCTCCGCCGATGTAGAC
>JAZQWX010000090.1:0-8574 GCA_045632565.1 Eubacteriales bacterium
ATCACGGTTTTGACGTCGTACTCTGCCGCGATCCGCTTCACCGCATCCGCGGCAAGCGCGGGACTGATATGCTCACCGCAAGCGGCATGCTCCCCTTCGGAGCAATGCTTGCATTTGCCCGTGCAGGCCCAAGTCACAACAAATTCGATCTTATTTAAATTTTTCAGATACTTGTTTTTCATATTGTTTCCTTCCGCCATTGTGGAACTTCCTTTATTAATCATATCACAAAATACGCTGTGATGCAATATCCGCGCGTTTTTTCTCAAAGCTATTGACAAGCTCCTTTGTCCGCGATATAATAAGAGCAATATCAGTGGTCACCGGAGGCAGAGTGCCGTAGCGCTCAAGTGCCGGATTAGGTGTCCGAGTGAGCTCGGGTTATTGTTTTGCAATAGCCGGAGCTTTATTTTCATTTTGGAGGTCATTATGAAACACACCGAGGTCATGCTTGTCCCCCTTGTAAAAGAGGACCGCGAGCAATTTATTCTGGACAATCAATGGGCTTTCAAGCACGGCGCGATGATGGAATTCGGCGAGCGCGACGACCATATTGACGAAGATGGCGAGATCATCTCGCGCAAGACCATTGAGCGCTGCATCGATGCCCCGGACAGCGAGACCTATCGTATCCAATACAACGGCAAAAACGTGGGTGGCGTAATTCTGAAAATAAACAAGGCTACCCATCACAACGAGCTGGAGATCCTGTTCGTTTCCCCAGAGGAGCACACCAAAGGCATTGGCTACGGCGCATGGCTTGCGGTTGAGGCTCTTCATCCAGAAACGAAGGTTTGGGAGACCTGCACTCCCAATTTTGAAAAGCGCAATATCCACTTTTATGTAAACAAGTGCGGCTTTCAGATCGACCAATTTTGGTGTGAATATTTCCAGCCAGATCATCCGATGCCCGATGCAGACGAACGTGATCTCGATGAAGGTCCTGACGAAATGTTCCGCTTTATCAAGGTGATGAAGCCGTAAGGCTGTTTTCTTTGTTTCCCCCGACGCAATTTTTGAGGGCTGACGATTTTGTTTCGTCAGCCCTCATTCGTTATGTGTTTGATATTGCCATCATAAAGTATTCCGACAAGGTTTCCGGCGTTTCTTTCATATCGTTTTCGATCCACCACCGAACGGACTCGACAAACGTGGCGGCAATATGATTGACCCAGAAGCTATCCGGCAAATTCTCCGGTTTTTGTGCCGCGAACGTTGACAGGCGGTTACGAACAAGGATCTTGAGATTGCTTTTGAAGTATTGCAAAAACAATTCATTGTTTTCGCACACGAGCAAATTCAACACGTTGTGATCGTTTTTTTGCAAGTGCTGTAAGAGGTGCAAAAATACGGACGACGGTGCGTCACAGGAAAAAATGTGTTTATGCTGTTCCGCGTTCGGCGCGGAGGCATCAAAAACGTGGCAAAAAAGCTCCTCGCAAAGCTCCTTCAGCAAAAAATCCTTGGTCGCAAAATGCGCGTAAAAGGTTGCCCTGCCCACGTCCGCGCGTGCAATGATCTCTCCCACCGTAATTTGGCTATAATGCTTTTTGGACAGAAGATCGCAAAAGGCGTTAAATATCGCTTCCCTTGTCTTCCTTTGCCGTCTATCCATATTTCCTCCATACAATATCTTCAATTTGTTCGGTACTGAACGATCCCGGCGAAAGATATGTTGCCTTTTTCTTGATTTGTCGGTATACTATTACCGTACTGAACATTCGTTTCCGTACACATTGTACTATAAAATCCATTCCTTGTCAACCGGGAGGTATCATGAAAACAGAAAAAAACATCCTGATTGCCTTTATCCTAAACCTCGCGTTTTCCATATTGGAATGTATCGGCGGGATTGTGACGGGCAGCGTGGCTATTTTGTCGGACGCTGTTCATGACGTCGGAGATGCCGCGAGCATTGGGATCTCCTATTTTCTTGAAAAGAAAAGCAAGCGCGCACCGGACGGGCAACATACCTACGGCTATGCCAGATATTCGGTGATCGGCGGGCTGATCACCACGCTGATCCTGGTCCTTGGCTCTGCCGCGGTGATCTACAACGCGGTGTTGCGCCTGATAACCCCCACAGAGATCCACTACGAGGGAATGATCGGCTTTGCCGTGGTGGGCGTGGCGGTCAACCTGGCGGCGGCCATCTTTACCAAAGAGGGCGGCTCGCTCAACCAGCGGGCGGTCAACCTACACATGCTGGAGGACGTTCTCGGCTGGATCGCGGTGCTGATCGGCGCCATTGTGATGAAGCTTACCGATTGGGCGATCATTGACCCTATTATGTCAATGGGAATCGCGCTCTTTATCATCGTCAACGCGGTAAGGAACTTAAAAGAGATCATGGATCTGTTCCTTGAAAAGACACCGCACGGGATAGACATTGAGGAGATCCGAGAGCATCTTTTAGAGGTCGAGGGGGTTTCGGACGTTCACCACATCCACGTATGGAGCATGGACGGCGAGAACCATTACGCGACCATGCACGTTGTGACACATGGGGAGGCACACGCGATCAAGGAAGCTGTACGCCATGAGCTAACCGAGCATGGGATCAGCCATGCGACCCTGGAGCTGGAGGCAGAGGGGGAGCATTGCCATGAGCAAGACTGCCATGCGCCGACCCATTCCGAGGGCGGGCATCATCACCATCACCATCACCATCATCATTAAAAGAAGGGCGGCCTTGCGGCCGCCCTTCTTTGGCTATTTATGCGTTTTCCTGTTCCTTTTTGCGAAGCGTAACGGCTACACAGGCAAGGAGCAGCATTACCATGCCGAAGGATGCGGAAACGGTTGCACCGCAGCCGCTTTGCTCTTCGGTAGGCGTATTATCCCCTGCCCCTTGATCGGGCGCATCGGGGGTGGTAGGCGTGGCGGGGAGCTTTTCAAGCTCCTCGGTCTTGGTGATACCGCAATCGGTGCAGGTGTAGCGCTTTTCGCCAACGGCATCCTGCGTGGGAGGCGTAACGGTAACGCCCTCATCCCACGCATGGGGCGCGGTGAGAACGTGATCGCAAGCGCAGATCTTTTGATGAGTTTCATCGTCTACCCTCTGCCAATCGCCGTAAATATGTGCGTCCAGCTTGGCAAGCACCTCTGTCTTTTTATAGCCGCAGACGGTGCAGGTACGGACAAGCGCGCCCTCTTCAAAGTGCGTTGCCTCTATTTTGATCACGCCCGCATCAAAGCTATGCTCCTCTGTCTTGCTTTCACCGCAGGCACAGCTACCCGTGTGGGTATTATGGTTGTCGGACACCCAATCGTTATAACCGTGGCCGGTTGTTTTATCCAACGATTCAAGGCGCTTGTAGCCACAGATCGCGCAGGTGTAGGCTTTTACGCCCGCTTCAACGTGCGAGGGGACTTTGGTTATGGCGCCGTCGTCAAAGGTGTGCTCTTCCTCGATCACCTCACCGCAAGGACAAACCTGACGGTGCGTCATATCACCACCAAAGGTCCAATCCGAGAAGGTATGGCCGGGAAGCTTATCGATCTCTTCGGTATAGGTGGCGTTACAATCGGCACAGGTGAAGAGCTTTTCACCCTTTTTCAGATGCGTTGCTCCTTTTGTGATCTCGCCGTCATTATAGTTATGGGCGACGGCTTCGACGTACTCACACGCGGAGCATTTTTTAGCATGATGGGTTTTGTCAACTTGATAGAGCGCGCCAAAGCTGTGGGGAGCAACGGAAACCTGTTCACCGCAAGCGGTGCAGACCTGCCAATGGGCATCCCCGTCCTTCTCGTAGGAGCCGTTTGTCGAATGATAAGGCGCTCTTTCATGACCGCAGCCGTCACAGGCCGCGTCACAGGAGTTGGTGTAGGTATGCGCCAGAATATCGACGTGACCGCAGGCGTTACAGGTTCTTGTATGATACGTGCTGTCCAGATCCGCAAGCGTGCCGGCTACGTGCGAGCATGCGCCGATATCAAATTCCCGTTCTACAACCGTCAGGCCGCTTGTACCGCTGTTGTTTTGCATGGTGACGTTTGCGGAAACCTTGACGTTCTCCACCATTTCGTTTGCTATGAGTACGATCTTGTATACCTTACGGTTGACGTCGGTTGCGCTCGACCAATTGGCCGTTGCGCGGCCCGTGCCCGCATCCACGTTCACGGAATCGGCATCCACGAGCCATTCACCCGAAACAAACGTAAAGGCACTGCCATCAAACACGGGAAGGATCTCCAGCTTTTCAAGAGGCGAGCACTGATCGATCTCGATATAGACCTCAAAGCGTTGTCCGACAACCACGCTCTTCTCTTCCGTTTCCACCTTGGCAACGGGCAGGTCGCGGGGCGGGAGGACTTCCCTGTTCACGATCTCGCCGCAGTCCGTACATTTCTGTACCTTGAGGCCTGCTGCATTGGCGGATGCAGGCGTCTGGTTTTCCCATGCGCCGGGCATGTGTCCCTTGGCATCCGTAAAATCGCTCTTGGTCTGTGCGCCGCACAGCTCACAGGTATGCAGCGTGTAGCCCTGCTCCAAGCAGGTGGGAGCTACGGTTTCCTCACCGCTGTATGCGTGATCGCAGGGGTCGGAAAGATAGACGGCATACATAAGAAGATCGTCATAGACGCTCTTGGAATAGCTCAGGCTCGGACCGGCATAGGAATTTCTGCTGTAATAGAATTCCCACGTCAGACCGGAGGCGATCACGTATCCTTCGCCAACGGCATACTCCAGGAGCGTGGGATTGCCGTGTGCATCCTGCAAAATGATATTGGCATCGGCAGGAACGGTTGCCTTGTTGAAATAGGTGTGGCTGCAATAGTTGCCGTAAAGGAGCGCGTCGCTGAGCGATTTGCCATCGGTCAGCTTACCGGTCACGATGGGGTGGTCCCTATCCACGATGTAATTGTACCGAGAATAGAAATTGCCCTTCGTTACACCGCCCGGCAGTGCGTGGTGAATATCGCCGCCCGACCAGCCGTTGTCGCACGCACCGTAGATCACCACGCCGCCCGCATTTGCAAAGCTTGCGATCAAGCCGCTGTTCTGCCCAAGGGCGTTATAGACGGAGGTGGACTGGTCATTTGCAATGAGAATAACGGTATACTTGGCGAGGTTGACCGTTGCAAGCGCAGAGGAGGTGACAACGTCCCAGCCTGTGATATAACCGTCTGCTACCAAGCGGTTAAGAAGGTCTGCGTTGTCATTGTGCGACCAAGGCAATTTATCCTGAACCAGCAGGATGTTGGCATCCGGCCGCGCGGGAATGACCTCTTCGTACCGATCGTTGCACTTGGAGCAGGTGTAGGTGATCAGGCCATCCCGATCGGGGGTAGCGGTCTGCGTGATCTCTGCCACGTAATCGTGGCCACCCGGAAGGGTTTCGATATAGCTATCCGCGCAGATCGAGCAGGTATATACCTTTCTGCCGTCCCGCGTGCAGGTTGCAGGAGTATTCTCGGTCAGAACGTAGTTATGCTCGGCATACACGTAGGTAAGGTAAGAATCGCCGCAAGTCTGACAGGTATGGGTGGTGATACCGGGGGTAGTACAGGTAACCTTTCTGGTCACAACGCTTTGATAGCTGTGGCCGAGCGCGGGGATATAGATATTATCAAACTGCTCACCGCAGCCCGAGCAGACGGTGTGCTTGACACCGGCAGCTGTACAGGTAGGCTTGCGGTCGATGATCCATTCGCCGGGCGTATGCACGTGGGGGGTATCGGCGATCTCTCCCCAAACAGCGTAAAGCGTGACGTTCGAATTGCCGATGGTAAAGGTTTTCGCGCCGTCCTTGGTAAATTCGGGAGTGGTTGCCCCGCTGTCACGCGACCAACCGAGGAACGTGTAACCGGCCCTTGACGGAATATAATTGAAGAGTGCGGTGACGGTGTTGCCGCTTGTATATGCCTTGCTATCGATAGGGAGGTTGTTCGAGCCGCCGTTGGCGTTATAGGAAACGGCTGAATACGACCAACCGGCACTTACGTCTCTTGTCAGCAGCACGTTACCCGATCTATCTTTTACGTAAACCGTAATGACGTATGCACCCTTTTGAGAGCCATCCAGCTGGAAGGAAGTATTAAACACGGTGTTCGCGGTAGGAATGGAAACGCTGTATTCCTTACCGCCGCACTGGGCGCCATCCTCCGCACGGACAGCCTTGTATTCCAGGACATAGTTCCCTGCCACCGCAGCAGCGGCCGTGAGATTGACGGACACGGTACCGTTTGCCGAAATGGAAGCGGAAAGCTCGGCATTGACGGGGGCTTCTTCCCCTTCGGTAGAATTGCTAACAAGCAAAGAAACCGTGCGGACGATGACGGAATAGTAGGAGCAAGACCCACTCGTGCAGGTCATATATACCTCAAAGTGATAGGTATGATCCTTTTTGAGAAGAGAGGGGTCGATACGGAAGCTTGTATTGTTCCACGTATTGTTCTGACCGGACAAGTGACCGTCAAGCCGTACCGTTTGACCGGTGGTCTCATCCACCAGATCAATATAGTCATACTCGTATCCATAACCGCAGTCCCTCACGTCCTCATCAACGTCATAGGCCTTGATCGTCAAAACGGCCTGCTCGGTAATGGTGGTATTGACCGAAAAGGACTGTCCCAGGCGGAAGCGTCTTTTGGAGGAGCTACCGATGGTGCCGTACAGATCATAGCCGTTGTTATTGTGCGTAGCGGGAGCAGGATTGGTTTCTCTGTACTGCCCGTATCCGCTTGCCGTTGCGCCGCTGTTAAACAGCGAGTAAGTTTTGGTGCCGTTGCCGATCTCCACAACGTTCTGTGCGGCGGCGGCCGGCACCACCATCAGGGGCAGCATGCTAAAAAGCATAACCGCCACCAGCGCAAGGGCTGTCATTCTGGCTGACCTTTTGATTTTCATAACGATTCTCCTTTTTTTGCTTTGGCATGGCAGACTGCGATAAAGCAATTTTTTCCACATAATTATAGCAGAGCCGCAAGCATTTGTCAAGTGACTTGTCAAGAAAGGTGTCAAAAACTTGTGAAAATTTTTGCGTGCACGGTGACGCAAAAAAAAGTCCCGCGGCAACATTGTTGCCACGGGGCTTTTGAGATCAAATCGAATAGAAGATCATACCAAGACAAGCCGAAAAAATGATGAGCAGGATCGGTGACGGCTTTTTCTTTTTGATCTTTTTGAAGGCAAGGGCGGCCACCACCACAAAGGCCAGGATGAGAAGTCCGCGCCAGTCGAGCGAGAGCGCGTCACCGATATGCTCAAGCCCGATGATCGTACCAAGGAACATCGTGACCGAGGTGGAAAGGATCAGGGCAACGACACAGGGACGAACGCCGCGAAGAAAGGCCTGCACGCCTGCATATTTGAGGAGGTTTTTAATCAGCGAGCTAATCAAAAGTATGATGATAAACGAGGGCAGAATGACACCGAGGGTGGCGCAGAGTGAGCCAAGGATGCCCCCCTTTTCCGAGCCGATAAAGGTGGCCATATTGACAGCGATCGGGCCCGGGGTGGATTCCGACACGGCAATCAGGTTGAGAATCTTTTCCTCCGAGAGGCCGAAGCCGAGGGCTTTTTCGCGCACGAGGGGGATCATGGCATAGCCGCCACCAAAGGTAAACAGACCGATCTGCAGGAAGGTCAAAAACAGCTCAAGGTAGATCATTTGCTCTCCTCCTTTCCGTCGGACAGGCGGGAGAGGAGATAGACGAACACACCGATAGCGCCCGAGATCAGGATATAGAACACGGTGGAGAATTTGATGGCAAACAAGGAAAACGCGATCATGCAAAGCATGACGGCAGAAAAAATGATCAGGGAAATCGGCGTGTTCTTCATGCCCTTTAGCATTTTATATCCCGCCGAGAAGATGAGATACACCACGCAGGCCTGGATACCGCGGAATGCGGCCGCGACAAGGGTGAGCGACAAAAACGCATCAAAGAAGAGAGAGATCACGAAAATAATCACAAACGAGGGAATACACACGCCAACCGTGGCAACGGCAGAACCGATCACGCCTGCCTTTTTGTAGCCGATATAGGTGGCAGAGTTGATGGCGATCGGGCCGGGGGTGGATTCGGCAATAGCGACCATATCGAGGAATTCCTCTTTTTCCATCCAGCCGCGCTTCGAAACAAACTCATTTTCCAACAGGGCAAGCATGGCGTAGCCACCGCCAAAGGTGAAAAGCCCGATCTTCATCATGGTGAAAAACAGAGTTAAAACTGTTTTGAATTTTGACATATCTCAGATGTTCCTTACAATTTCATTCTTCCCTATTGTATCACGCTTTTCTTTGGGTGTCAAGTAAGAAATCTCCTCTTCTTCCGCCATTTTAACGGTGTACAGGCTATCGGCATCGGGCGGAACGGAAGAAAGGGAAAGCGCGCGGATGCGACGGCTTTGGTGGGTGACGAAATAATACGTTCCCGCAAGAAGATCCGCACAACAGGTATATACCGTAAGGACATCCTTTTCTTCCCTTGTTTTAACAGCCCCTTTCGGGACGGAAACGCCGTCCATAATATGAAAAAAACGGCTGATCTCTCCTGCTCTGTCGGGGGATGGTGTAGCATGGTTAGAGAGAAATACAGCACGCGCAAAACGCGAAAACGAGG
>JAZQWX010000091.1:0-4174 GCA_045632565.1 Eubacteriales bacterium
CACAATAGGGGAAATTTACCAAGCAATCGGTACGTCGTCCTCGTAGTGCCAATAATTGCCCGCCTCGGTGGGCTGGGTAGCGGAATAATAGTAACGCGTGGCATCCGTCAGGCAGGAGTTTTCAGAGCCGATCGTGATCGCATCCCATTCGGTCACCGTACCGCCGTAATAGACGGTCGCGAAGGAATCACAACCCAAGAACGCATTACCGCCGATGCTCGTCAATTGGCTATTTTCGCCAAAGGTCACGCTTGCAAGGCTTGTGCAATTATAGAACGCCCAATTGTTAATCCACATCACGCTGTCGGGGATCTCGATGCTCGTCAGGCTTGTGCAATTAGCAAAGGATGTTTCATCAATTGTTCGTAATTTGCTATTTTCACCAAAAGATACACTTGCCAAATTTGTGCATCCCATGAATGCACGCGAATTGATAGAAACCACACAATCGGGAATCGTGATGCTTGACAGACTTGTGCAACCATCGAATGCGGAAACAGCGATCACATTCAATTTGCTGTTTTCACCAAAAACTACACTTGTCAAACTCGTACAACCCGAGAACGTATAATTGCCGAAGCTCGTCACGCCGTCAGGAATGTTAATGCTTACGAGTTTCGTACAAGCTTGGAATACGTTTGTGCCAATGTTTTTCACGCCATTGGGAATTTCAATACTTGTCAAATTTTTACAATCGCAGAACGCACTTCTATCTATCGCTGTCAATTGGCTGTTTTCGCCAAAGATCACAGTAGTTAAAGTAGTACGCCCCGAAAATGCACAAACACCAATCCTCGTCACACTATCCGGAATGGTGATGCTTGTCAGGCTTGTACCATATCTAAACGCGTCTTCTCCTATTTCCGTCACGGGCAGGCCCTCATAGGTCGCAGGAATGATAATTACGGTATCGGAACATTCGCCAATACCGGTGACGGCGTAGGACTGCCCATCTCCATTAAGAGCAAATTTAAGGCCTTCACTCACTCTATCCACATACACCGCCGTATAGGCTTCATTCTGTGCGGGGGCGGTAATGGGCAGGGTTTGGGGTTCGCCGGCGGCGTTCTCCCAATGCGAAAAGACCTTACCCACGGGGGCTTCGGCGGGAATCAAGGTCAGCTCATCCCCTGCCATGTGCAGACCGTAGGCAAAACCGTCGGCGTGCGTGCCGCCCACCACACGGATATCATACCAATCCCCATTCGCAGGGCGGTTTGCTTTATAGTCAAAATACTTCTGCGCCGAGCTGCCGTAGGTCAGCATATCGGCCAGCATGGTATTCAGATCGTCGGTCGCCTCGGGGTTCGTACGCATATCAAACGCATAACGCAGGATACTATACTTCTTGAGGTTGCTGTAATAAGTTGTGCCATCCACCTCCACAGCGGCATAGGCATACACCACGTCGGTCATCTGCTTGGCAGAGAGGTTCGTATAATCAAAAATGATATACTCCTCGCCCTCGATCTCATCCAGATACTGCGGGAGCAGCACGGTGGCTTTGCTTGTGTCTTTATAGTCGCTTTGCGGCTCGGTAAACACGTACATCCGCACGTCTTCCGGCGTGACGTTCTCCGCCGCCACGGCGTACTTGATGTACACGGTATCCTTGAACGAGAGGTTCGTATAGGTCACCTCCAGGGTGGGGGTACTCTCCTCTGTTGCGGACATCGATATAACGAAAAAGCAAGAGAGGCACAGGATGGCCACGGCTAAAATGAGCAGTTTTTTCTTCATGTTCTTTCTCCTTTATGTATTTTGAGTAAAGTCTACCCCGTTCATCAACATCTGCCATATAGCCTCATCATCGTCACCGCCCTGATCCAGAGTATTCATGATGACGTCCGTCGGGGTGAGGAGCAGATCGATTGCGGGGGTGAGGTAAGGGGTTCTTTCGTTCTTCATTTTGTTTCCTTTCCTGAATCATACAAAACATTGTCAGCCTATTGTAACACCCTTTCGCACTTTTGTCAATACAATTTGTATTTATTTTTGAATACGAATTGTGTTCTTTTATTCTGCCGCCGTGCAAGATATAATAGTAATGTGAGGTGAGCATAATGGAAAACAGAACGAAAAAATTTATCATCACGCCCAAGGTGGAAAAATCCGTTACCCTTACCATTCGACTGGAAACAGAATTAAACAATTATATTGAGGAGATCGCACGCAAGAGTGGCCGTTCACGAAACGAGCTGATCAACCGCGCCCTGAAATTTGCTTTTGACAATCTTGAATTGTCCGATCCCGAGCAGAAGGTCGCAAAATAGCCGCACAGAGGCCGAGAACAGACTTTTTAAAAGGTCTGTTCTTTTTTTGCGCAAACAACATTATGAAAATCGAAAAGCAAAAATCCCATATTTTTATCGATTTTACATTGACCTCTTCCGCGTGATATGGTATCATAAATTTGTAAGCAATTCCCCCATTTTATTTTTTAGGAGGATACCATCATGGGAAAACAGCAAGCATTCCGCTACAACACCGGAGCAACGCGCGTTCCGTGGGCTGCCGTCGGTGAAAACTACAATGCAGAGGACCTGTACGAGGTTGTCAAGTTCTTAATGCAGGGCGAGGGTGAGGAATATGAAGCCGCACTTGCCGCTGTCAAGCAGGGCATTGACAAGCTGGACGAGGTTTCCTATCCGCCCTCTAACCTGTCCCTCGGCCCGAAGGTCAGAGAAGCAGAGGCAATGGTCAACGAATATCTCGGCACGGACAGCGCCGTGTTCGTTGCCAACTGCACCGCAGGCTTCGTGAACGCCTGCAAGTACGTGAACCTCGGCCCCGGTGATGAAGTCATCGTTCCCGCCATCACCTTTATCGCTACCATGGCATACCCGCTGGAGGTTGGCGCAAAGCTCGTGTTTGCCGACCTTGATCCCAAGACCCTGAACATGAATCCGAAGGATCTTGAAAAGAAGATCACCGACAAGACCAAGCTGATCATTCCCGTACACCTTGGCGGCTATCCCTGCGACATGGATGCCATCATGGCAATCGCGAACAAGCACGGCATCACGGTGCTGGAGGACGCGGCTCACGCGTTCGGTGCATCCTACAAGGGCAAAAAGATCGGTACGATCGGTCACTTCACCGGCTTCTCCCTGCACGAGGTGAAGAACTGCACCTCCTTCGGTGAGGGCGGCATTCTGACCACCACCATTCCCGAGTTCAAGGATTACATGATCCCCTCCCGCTTCTTCGGCGTGGACTTCTCCCGCAAGATCCCGAACTGGCTGTACGACGTGGGCGCGATCCCCGGCAAGTACGGTCCGTTTGTGGCAGGCAACTCCTCCACCACCGAGATCCAGGCGGTTGGTCTTATTCAACAGATGAAGCGCTACGACAAGATCATCGAGGAGCGCACCAACACCGCGAAGTACATTTCCGAGAAGCTGAGCGTGTGCGACGCCATCATCCCCCAGAAGATCGGCGAGGATGAGGACATCGTTCCCTCCTTCCACCTCTACCTGCTCCAGATCGATCCCGTGAAGGCAGGCGGCAGCGTGCAGACGCTCAAGCGCAAGCTGGAGGAGAAGAGCGTGACCAACATCCCGCACTTCGGCCCTCTCTACCACTTTGATATTCTCAAGACCTTCGGCTACAACGCCGAGGAAATTGCGAAGACCTGCCCCGTTTGCGAGGAGGTATTCAACAACCGCTTCACGCACCTGCCCGTATACGGCCTGTCCATGGAGCAGATCGACTACATGATCGCAGCCATTCTCGAATCCATCGCCGAAATGCAGCGCGGTGAGTAAGGAGAACGTCATGAAGAAAGTCAGATGGGGTATTTTGGGCGCGGGCGGCATTGCCGACCGCCGCACCATGCCCGGCATGCTGCTCTCCGAGTCCACGGATATCTACGCCGTGATGGAGATCAAGCAGGAAATGGCCGACGCGCTGCGCGAAAAGTACAACGCGACCAAGGCCTACGATAACGAGGACGATCTGCTTGCCGATCCCAACGTGGATGCGGTCTACATCGCCTCTCCCGTCAACTGCCACGAGCGTCAGGCACGCAAGGCCGCCGAGGCGGGCAAGCACATCCTGATCGAAAAGCCCATCTCGCTGAACGCGAAGATCTCGGAGGAGATCTGCCGTTATGCCGAGGAAAAGGGCGTGAAGATCGCCGTTGGCTTTATGATGCGCTACGCGACCTATCATC
>JAZQWX010000092.1:0-5899 GCA_045632565.1 Eubacteriales bacterium
AAAAAGGAGGGAGCATCCCGTGGATAAACGCGCAAAGCGATTTATTTGGCTGTATCCGCTGTACCGCGGTCTTTTGGCGGATCTATTGTTTTACGTGGCCGTGGACACGATGTTCTTTTCCATGACCAAGGGCTTTACGGATGCCGAGATCGTATCCCTTACCTCCGTATCCACCCTTTCCTTTATCATTCTGCAATTCCCGCTTCTGTGGCTGGCGCACCGCATCGGCAACACGGGCACCATCCGCTTCGGTGCGATTGCCATGGTACTGTCCGCTACGCTGATCACCTTCGGGCAGGATTACCTCGTTGTAGCGGCGGGCAAGGTGTTCCATGAGATCGCGGTGATCTTTTCCCTTACCTCGGCGGTGGCGCTGGAAAACTGCTTGGAGATAGAGGGGCGTGAGGAGGATTTTGTGCGCGTCCGTTCAAACGGCAACACCGTGTATGCGGTGCTGACCATGCTGATCTCCATCGTGGCGGGCTTTATGTTCAACCTCGACAACCACCTGCCCATGTACTGCTGTATCGGCGCGGCCGCCATCGGTCTTATCCTGA
This sequence comes from Eubacteriales bacterium, assembly GCA_045632565.1. Classification (GTDB taxonomy): domain Bacteria; phylum Bacillota; class Clostridia; order Oscillospirales; family CAG-272; genus UBA1740. The sequence continues at coordinate 558 of JAZQWX010000092.1, forward strand.
CGCTTTTCATGACCGACCCGTCCCCCTACAACAAGGTGAAAAAGCAGAAGCAAGTGAAAAAGAAGGACAAGCGCTTTTCCCTGTTTCGTTTTTCCTCGACCGTTCTGCTGCTGATCCTTCTTTACGGTGTCTTTTACGCCATCGTGGACGGCTCGCAGATCGACGGCAAGCTCTTTTTCCAGAATTCCCTGCTCCTTGATTACAGCAAGGAAACGGTCACCCTGATCATCAGCTTTATGCTGGTGCTTTCCCGTGTTTCGCGCGTGATCGCCAATCTGGTGTTCCCTGCGATCTACAAGAAGCTGGGCGACGCGGTGGGTTACTTGTTGCCTGCCATGCTGGCTATGTCCCCGATCTTGCTCCTTCTTGGCTCCTTTATCCCCGTTATCCCGATCAAGATCGTGGTCATGAGCCTGGGTTATCTCTTTATTTTGTTCGTGCGTGACCCCTACAATATCTATGCGCAGGACGTTGCCCTGAAGAACACAGACAAGGAAGATCACCAGACCGTCATCACCCTTTTGGCCTTTTCCACCAAGCTGGTCAAGGCGGCTACCAGTCTGTCCTTCACCTTTTTGCTCCTCACCTTCCCGCTGATATACGAGATCATCATTCTCTGCGCGATCGGCGTGGCAGAAATAATTGCTTGCTACATTCTGTTCCGTATGCTGGCAAGCAAGGACAAGAAAAAGCAGGATGCGATTTCCGCATAAAGCGATCCCCCGACAGAGGTCGGGGGATCTTTTTGTATTCTTTTATGCCTGTGCAGCCTTTGCCTCGGCGATCAGCTTCTCCGCGATGTTGGCGGGAACCTCCTCGTAGCGGGCAAATTCATAGTCAAAGCGGCCGCGCCCCTGCGTGATGGCGCGCAGCGAGGTCACGTAGTCGCCCATTTCGGCAAGCGGTACGTCGGCGGTCACGATCTGCAGGGCGTGGTTAGCTTCATCGGCCTCAATGCCGTTGACGCGACCGCGGCGGTGCGGAAGATCACCCAGCACGTCGCCCACGTAGGCGTCAGGGATGAGCACGCGCAGCGTCACCACAGGCTCAAGCAGAATGGGATCTGCCTTGACGAGTTCCTTGTATGCAAGACGGGCAGCCAATTTGAACGAGATTTCGTTCGAGTCTACGTCATGGTAAGAGCCGTCATACAGGTCGGCAGCCAGACGTACCATCGGGTAGCCTGCCAGCACGCCGCCCTCGACCATAGCCTCGGCAAGTCCCTTTTCAACGGCCGGGAAGAAGTTCTTCGGCACAGCGCCGCCGAACACGGACTCGGTAAAGGTCAGGCCGTCCTCTTCACCGGGGGCGAAGTGGATCTTGACGTGACCGTACTGGCCCGAGCCGCCCGATTGCTTCTTATGCTTACCCTCCGCGTCGATCTTGCGGCGGATGGTTTCACGGTAGGCAATACGCGGCTCAGTAAGGTCTACCGACGTGCCGAAGCGGTTCTTCAGCTTGGCAACCACCACATCAAGGTGGGTGTCACCGAGGCCATACAGCACCAGCTGCTTGGTTTCGGGATTGTTCTCATAGCGGAGCGTCAGATCCTCCTCCAGCAGGCGGGCAATACCGATGGAGATTTTATCCTCGTCACCCTTGCTGCTGGGCTTGACGGCACGGCAGGCGTAGGGCTTCGGGTAGGAGATCGGCAGGTAGCGGATATCATCCGCACGGGTGGTCAGGGTGTCGCCCGTGTTGGTGGCGGCCAGCTTGGTGGTGATACCGATGTCACCCAAGACCAGCTCCTCTACCCCGATCTGCTTCTTACCGCGCAATAGGTACAGGCGACCGATCTTTTCCTGTGCGCCGCTTGTGGTATTCTTGAGCGTCACTCCCTCCTTGACCTCACCGCTCATGACCTTAAAGAAGGACATCTTGCCGACAAAGGGATCGGCAACCGTCTTAAAGACGAAGAGCGAGGTGTCGGTGGCTTCCTTATCAATGACGATCTCGCCGATCGAGCCGTCTGCATTCAGAACGTGCTCTACCTTGCGGGCGGTGGGACGCGGGAAGGAGTCTGCCACGGTATCCATGAGCGTCTTGATACCCCACATCTTGATGGCGGCGCCGCAGAATACGGGCACGATATCGCCGTGGATGATACCCTCGTGGATGGCCTCAACGGCTTCCTCGTAGGTGATCTCCTCCTCGGCAAAGAATTTCTCCATCAGCTCCTCGCTTGTCTGGGCGATGGATTCGAGCAGCATGGTGTGGTATTCGTTACAAACCTCGGCAAACTGCTCGGGAATGTCAGACTCCGTGTAAGAGCCGGTGGCCGACTCAAAGGTATAGACCTTCAGACGCACGAGGTTGACAAAGCCGATAACCTTATCACCGTCAATGAGGGGGATCTGTACGGGACAAACGCGGTTGCCGAAATGCTCACGCAGAGCGCCGAAGGCTTTATGGAAGCGGCACTCACCGTCATCAAAGCGGTTGATAAAGAAGGCCTTCGGAATGCCTGCTTCGGTGGCGGCCTGCCATGCAAGCTCCGTGCCTACCTCAACGCCTGCCTTGCCGTCCACAACGATCACGGCGGCATCGGCTACGCGCACACACTGGCGCAGCTCCCCTTCAAAGTCAAAGTATCCGGGAACATCCAGAATATGAAACCGAATATCGCGCCAGGTAAGGGACGCAAGGGATGCGGAAAGCGAAAAGCCGCGGCGGATCTCTTCGGGATCGTAGTCGCCCACGGTATTTCCTTCGCTGACCTTACCAAGTCGGTCGGTTTCGTTGGCGATGTACAGCATGGCCTCCATCAACGAGGTCTTGCCGCCGCCGCTATGCCCGAGAAGACAAAGGTTACGGATGTTCTTGGTCAATACTTTTTCCATGGTAGGGGTTCTCCTTTACTATAAAATGCCAGATGCAAAACATCTATTGATTTTATTATACAGAAAAAAATCCCAAATTTCAATAGAAAATGTGATGTTTTTGCACATCGGATGTAGAAATTCGCATAAATTTTTTGTGCAATTTGACCATAAATCGACAACAAAACCCTCGCCGTGGTCGCGGCGGGGGTTGTTTGCCCGTTTCCTTGAAAGCTCACCGATGGCCTTCGCTGTCTTTTTTGGTACGGCTCTGCATATAGGCAACAGGGGTCTTACCCACGATTTTCTTGAAGACCTTTGAAAAATACGTGGCGTTTACAAAGCCGCAGGCGGCAGAAAGCTCCGACACGGAGCGCACCCCCTCGTCAATCAGTCTCATGGCGCGACGGATACGCAATTCTCCCAAGTGATCTGTGAAGCGAGTGCCCGTTTTCTCCCGAAACAATGCGGAGAAGTATTTTTCGCTGTAAAAGAACATACCGGCAACCGAACGCAGGGAGAGGTCAGGATCGGATAGATGCTCCTGCACGTAGCGCAAGACAACGGCGAAGTCACCGTTCTCCTCTTTGTCCGCCGCAACAAGGTAGGAAAGCGTGTTTGCAAAAACAGATTCCGTGATATAGAGCGCGTTTTTTTCATGGAGACGACGAATCGACTTCATCCAAAAATCAATGAGATGCTCATACCCGTAAAACGCGCTGATCGGCTCGGTGGCACCGATCTCAGAAAGGATCTTCTCTACCCCCTCACCCGAAAAGGTGATGTACAGATAGGTAAGCTCTCCTTTTGTTTCCACGATCCGAAAAAGCTGCCACGGATGTACCAGCACCAACGTGCCGGGCTTTAGCGCCACGCGCTTGTCTGCCATTTGCAGCTCTCCCTCTCCATGCACGAACAGATAAAGATAATGGCGCAGCTGGCAAAAGGGCTGGGAGAGCTTACGCAGCTCCATTTCATATACAAAATAGTCGAAATCGATCCCGCCGAGGAGGGCTGGGGTATCGACCTTGGCACAGATATCGCGCACGGCTTTGCTCCTTTTGGGTGAATTTCTGTTTTTATCATATCACAGAATTTGCCAAAATGCAATCAAAAGTGGGATTTGTTCTGTTTTTTGCGGTTTTTTTCTATTTTTATTCGCAAAAAAGTATGTTATAATGGCGGCAGAATAGCAACTTAAATAGAGGAGAACCGCAGGCACATGGCTGCTTCAACGAAGAAAAAAACGGTTGATTTTACCGAAGGACCGCTTTTGGGAAGAATGCTTTTGTTTGCTCTTCCGATTATCGGAAACCAGCTTTTACAGACGATCTACAACTCGGCGGATATGATCGTTGTCGGTCAATGGGCACCAAACGGGGACGTTGCGATGGGCGCCGTGGGTGCCTGCGGCTCGCTGATCCGTCTGTTTATCAATTTGTTTTTCGGCATCGCTGCAGGCGTTGGCATCTGCGTGGCGCAGAAGATCGGCGCACGGGCGACCGAGGATGTGGAAACCTATATTCATACATCGGCCGTTTTCTCGTTTTTCGGGGGGATCGCGTTGATGATCGTCGGCATGGTCGCCACAGAACCACTGCTTTTGTGGACGGGTGTGCCCGAAAGCATGCTTCCGGATGCGGTTGCGTACATGCGGGCGTATTTTATCGGCATTCCCGCCATGATGGTGCTGAACTTTCTTTCTGCCGCCCTGCGCGCATCGGGGGATACGATACACGTGATGATCTTTATGGCGATCTCGGGCGCAGCAAACGTGCTGGTCAACATCATTATGGTGGTGGGCTTCGGCATGGGTGCGGCGGGTGTCGGCCTTGGCACCACGGTGGCGCAGACCATGGCGGCCGTGATGATCGTGGTACATATGGTGCGCCTGGACGGCATGTGCCACCTGAGCTTCAAAAAGCTGGGCATGAGCCTCCGCGCGCTGGCCGACGTTATCCGCAACGGTCTGCCCGTGGGTCTGCAGAGCGTTGTGCTTTCCTTTTCCAATATCATCGTGCAGACCGAGATCAATTCCTACGGCGACATCGTGATTTCGGGCATGACGGCCGCAGGCAACCTTGAAGGCTACGTGAGCGTAGCCATGAACAGCGTGGCCGTGGCGGTGCTTACCGTCATCAGCCAGAACGTGGGGGCAACCAAGTACAGGCGGGTACGGGATATCCTTATCCGCTCCGCCCTTGCAACCGCGGCAATCGGCATTGCCGTTGGCGTTCTGATGAACGTGTTTGCTGACCCCCTGCTTTTGCTTTACCGCGCAGGGAGCGACGAAAGAAGCGTGGCGATCCGAGAAGTGGGAGCGGTGCGACTTCTTATCGTTTGTTTACCCTATTTCCTATGCGGCATAATGGGCGTGCTTGCCAGTGCGCTGAAGGGAATGAAGCGCTCCATCACAACGATGGTTGTTACGATACTGGGGCATTGTGTGTTCCAGATTCTGTGGATCCGACTGGTCTGCCCCCACTTTGCTGGACAGCTTCCTGTTCTGCTTGCCGTTTTCCC
>JAZQWX010000093.1:0-3459 GCA_045632565.1 Eubacteriales bacterium
ATCGTAGCCATGTCGTTCTGTGAGCCAAGGAGTTGGTTTTCCTAATTGTCTTCCTAAGACCGCTTGGCCTCCGACTTAGAAAATTTTGTAAAATTTTCTGCGCGGCGTTCCATTTTTTTCTGCCGTGTGCTATAATATCCCAAAAAGGAAGGAGAGGGGCTTATGCGCGTTGCTCTTTGTGTGGATGACCTTGGCGGCATGCTGTTCAACGGACGGCGGCAGAGCCGTGACCGCGTGCTGATCGCTGACCTTTTGCGGGAGGCCGCGCCTGCGCGGCTGCTGATCTCTCCCTTCTCGGCCGACCTGTTCGGCGCGGATGCGGTGACCGTATCCGAGGACTTTCTTCAAACGGCGGGGGCGGGCGAGCTTTGCTTTGTGGAAAACGTGCCGCTTGTGCCGCACGCCGACCGCATTGACGAGCTGATCCTGTACCGCTGGAACCGCCGCTATCCGCGCGACCTGACGCTGGATCTCGACCCCCTTGCTGCGGGGCTGCGCCTCGTTGAGCAGACCGCGCTGGCAGGCTACTCCCACGAAAACATCACCAAAGAGAGGTACGTCCGATGAAAAAACTGTCCCTGCTTCTTGCCCTGCTGCTCGTTCTGTCGCTCTCTCTTTCGGGATGCGATCTGCTCTCCGTGCTCGGGCTTGGCGGCGATGCGCCCATCTCGCTTTCAAAGGTGCCTGCCTATTCGGGCAAGGCCTACGTAGAGATCAACGGGGGCGTTCCGTCCTTTGACGAAGAGGATAAAGCGGGCGCGACAAGCTCCTATGAATTTTACAGTCCCCTCGATGCGCTCGGCCGTTGCGGCTATGCCGAGGCCTCTGTCGGCGTGGATATCATGCCCACCGAGGAGCGTGGCTCGATCGGCTCGGTCAAGCCCTCGGGCTGGCAGACCGTCAAATATGACGTGGTGGACGGCAAGTATCTCTACAATCGCTGCCACCTCATCGGCTATCAGCTTACGGGCGAGAACGCCAATGAAGAAAACCTGATCACCGGCACGCGCTACCTCAACATTGAGGGCATGCTGGATTTTGAGAACATGATCGCCGACTACGTCAAGGAAACCGAAAACCACGTGCTCTACCGTGTGACCCCGATCTTCGAGGGAACGGAGCTGGTCGCGCGCGGCGTCTTGATGGAGGCATGGTCGGTGGAGGACGAAGGTCGCGGCATCTCGTTCTCGGTCTACGCCTACAACGTGCAGCCGGGCGTGTCCATCGACTACAAGACGGGCGCCAGCTGGCTGTCGGGCGAAGAACCGCCCGCCGAGCCGAGCGAGCCGGATGAGCCGCAGGGTGAGATCATGACCTACGTGCTCAACACCGGCACGCGCCGCTTCCACCTGCCCACCTGCTCGTCGGTGGCAAGCATGTCCGAGAAAAACAAACAGGAATATACCGGCTCGCGGGAGGATCTTCTCTCGGACGATTTCGTCCCCTGCGGCACTTGCAAACCGTAATATGCTGCAATTTGAAGCACTCACGCGCGAGGCACTACCCCGCCTCGCGCCTTATTTTGAAGAAAACCCCTACCGCATCTGTGACCTGACGCGCGGCGGCGTGTTTTTGTGGCGGGATATCTACCACACCGAATACGCGGTGGAAAACGGCCACCTCTTTACCCGTCTGTATGACGAGCGCGGTACGGTGCATTACAATCTGCCGCTTGGGTCGGACGTGCCGTCCGCCCTTGCCGTTCTGCTTTCGGAGCTAGAGCGCCCTGTGCGCTTCTGTACCGTTCCGAGCGAGGCGCTTGCGCTGTTCGGCGCGGGCGCTGCGGTCACGCCGCACCGCGAGCTGTTTGACTATCTCTACGAAAAAGAGAGCTTTGCAAGTCTTGTCGGCAAAAAGTACGCGGGTCAGCGCAACCACGTCAACCGCTTCACGCGCCTGTTCGGCGCGGGCGTGATCGAACCGATCACGGAAGAGAACGTTGCCGAGGTGCGCGCCTTCTTTGCCACCCTGCCGCCCCCCGAGGGGGAGAGTGCCGTGGCCGAGGCGGCGGTTGTCGCAGGGCTTCTCGACACCCCCGACTTTTTCGGCATGACGGGCGGCCTTCTGCGGGCGGACGGCCGCGTGGTCGGCTTCTCGTTCGGCGAGCGCGTGGGGGATACGCTTTACGTGCACGTCGAAAAGGCGGATCGCGCCTGCCCCGGCGCGTATCAGACGCTTGCCTCGCGCTTTGCGGCCTTTGCGGGCGGGGATGCGCGGTACGTCAACCGCGAGGACGACGCGGGGGACGAGGGGCTTCGCACGGCCAAGCTGGCGTTGCATCCTGTTGCTCTCGTCGAAAAAAACACGGTGACCCTTGCGTAAAGGGTCACCTTTTTTTGCACGAAAGAGGGAAAATTTCATCCTTTTTTCATGTAATATACGCGCGCGAAGACAAAAATATGCCCAAAATGCACGCTCTACACGCGCGCGCATATAATAAATGAAGAGAAATGTAGGCGAAAAGCACAAAAAAGCAGAAAAAATGCGACAAAAACAGGGCTTTTGCGCCCCCTCTCGCGGGGGGAGTCGGGGAGCGTTTTCGGCCGTGCTGCAGGAAGTGTCTTCCACTTTTGGAATAACGGGGCGGTTTTTCCGTAGGATGGCAAAAAAACCGAATTTTGGGGTAAAAAAGCGTCCGAAAATAAAAATTTTTTGTAAACACGATAAAAATCGCAAAAAATTATGGAAAACTTCTTGACAAAATATGCGGGGCATGTTATAATTTCCACGATAAGGGCAGACCTGTCGCATTTTTTAGGAAATGGGGCTTGTTTTGCACTGGAACATTTTTATTTTTTGGAGGGAAAAATGAAACACTCTATGTTGAAATGCCTGTCCCTTGTACTGGCATTGGCGACAATCGCTGGTGTGTTCGCAGTTCCTGCATTTGCTGTGGTTAACGATTGTAACCACTATGCATATGAAGAGAATTGGACTTACATCGGCACCAAGGATCCTACCTGTATCGATTTCGGTGGTAAGGTCTATGAATGTCCGAACTGTAACAAGCAGTTCGTAGACAGCCGCGATTGGGAGGACGGCAAGTATCATCCTCTTGGTCACGATCTGAAGGAAGTTGATCGCAAGGAGCCCACTCTGACCGAGAAGGGCTGGATCAAGTACGATTGCTCTCGTTGCGATTATACTGAAACGGTTGACAAAGATACCACGAAGTGCCCGAACAACACTTGTGATTTCAATGTTACGAATACCGCAACCTGCACCGAAGCAGGCTTTATCGTAAAGACCTGTAAGAACTGCGGCTGGGAAGAAAAGTCCCCTGCTGCTGCTAAGGGTCATACTTGGGATGACGGCGTGATCGTAAAGGCACCCCTTTGCGGTGTTGACGAGAACGGCGAGCCCTACTATGGCACCGTTAAGTTCTCTTGTACCGTTGCAGGCTGTAACGGCACCCGTCTTGACGAGAAGGTTACCCCTGCACATGACAGCCACAAGTGG
>JAZQWX010000094.1:0-2350 GCA_045632565.1 Eubacteriales bacterium
ACCAAAGCCCCATCGGGCGCACGCCGCGCTCCAATCCCGCCACCTATACGGGTCTGTTTGCCGAGATCCGCAACCTCTTTGCCCGCACAAAGGACGCCCGCGCGCGCGGATACAGCGCAGGACGCTTCTCCTTTAACGTGCGCGGCGGACGCTGTGAGGCCTGTGAGGGCGACGGCGTGAAGTGCATCGAAATGCACTTTTTGCCCGACGTGTACGTCAAGTGCGACGTCTGCCACGGCATGCGCTACAACCGCGACACGCTGGAGGTGCGCTACAAGGGCAAAAATATTTACGAGGTGCTCGAAATGACCGCCGAGGAGGGGCTTGCCTTCTTTGACGGCATTCCCGCCATCACCCGCAAGCTGAAGACCATGTGCGACGTGGGTCTTGGATACGTCAAGATCGGACAGTCCTCCACCACCCTGTCGGGCGGTGAAGCCCAGCGCGTGAAGCTGGCCACCGAGCTGGCCAAGCGTCCCACGGGCAAAACGGTCTACGTGCTGGACGAGCCCACCACGGGACTTCACACCGCGGACGTGGCCAAGCTGATCGACGTTTTGCAGGCGCTCTCCGACACGGGCAACACCGTCATCGTGATCGAGCATAACCTGGACTTCATCAAATGCGCCGACCATATCATCGACCTCGGCCCGGAGGGCGGGGACGGCGGCGGCACGGTGGTAGCCTGCGGCACGCCCGAGGAGGTCGCACAGGTCGAGGGCTCTTATACCGGGCAGTATCTTCGCAAGAAACTGTAACCATCGACGCGCCCCTTCATACACTACTGTTGAGGGGGCGCAAAACCCCCTTAATTTAAGGAGGGTATCTTTATGAATAACAACAACTGCCTGTGCCACATCTTCGACGACAGCTGCACCTGGGTGATCATCCTTGCGCTGATCCTCGTATTCTGCTGCTGCTGCAACAACTGATCCCAACATAGAAAAAAACGCGGCTTGCCGCGGTTTTTTGTTTGTGCATACCGTCCCCGCCTTGCGCATAGAATGTAGCAAAAAGAGCAAAAGAGAGGGAATGTTATGCTGATCTGTACCGTTCGCGCCGGCACCTTGAAATTTCTTGGGGTGGTGGTTCTGTCGCTTGCCATTTTGTTTGGCCTGATGATCTTTGTGCCCGAGTACGATGCGGCCGCCACGGTGTCCGAGGGGATACGGTATTCCGACGTCCGCACGAACGATGACCGCGTGGCCTTTATCGCGCAGTTCGGCCACGAGGTAGAGGCCGAGCCGATTGAGGTGTGTGAGTTTACCGTGCCCGCCGAGTTTGACCGCGTGCTGGCGGGGTATAACGAAATTCAGCGTGCCGAGGGGCTTGACCTGTCGCGCTATGCCAAAAAAACCGTTACCCGCTACACCTATGCGGTGAAAAACTACCCCGATTACGACGGACGGGTGCTCGTCAACCTGATCATCCACCGTGACCGTGTGGTGGCGTGTGACATCTGCTCGGCCGATCCCGCCGGCTTTGTCGAGGGGCTTCGTCTGCCAAAATAAACTTTCGGTTTTCGCTTGACACAGGGGGGCATTCGTGTTACAATGGGGGCAAAGCATATCCGCGCTTTGAAAGGAGATCCCCCATGAAATTCGGAACCTGTGCCAACTGGAAAAACAGAGATGAGCTGAAAAAAGCGAAGGCCGCCGGCGCGGAATTCGTAGAACTGAACTTTGCCTCCTTTGCCGATGCGACGCAGGAGGAGGTCAATGATCTGGCCGCTTTTCTGCGTGAGATCGAGCTGCCCTGCCTGTCCTATAACGGCATGCTGCCCGGCTCTTGCCGCGTCACGGGAGAGGACCGCGATTATGAAAAGGCCGCCAAGTTCCTTGACGACGTGATGAAAAAGGTCGCCGTGCTGGATGCCCGCAACGTGGTGTTCGGCTCGTCTGCCGCCCGTTGCCTGCGCGACGGCGAGGACCACGAAACCGCCATGCGTCAGCTGGAGGAATTCATCCCGAACTACCTTGCGCCCGTGTTTGAAAAGCACGGCTTTACCTGTACCATTGAAACGCTCTCGGAGTGCAACCTCGTGCACACCATGGAAGACGGCCTGCGCCTCGTTCGTGCGGCAAACCATCCCCGCGTACAGCTGCTCTGCGACTTCTATCACGTCTGGAAGAACGAAGAGCCGATGGACGGCTTTGTGAATTACGGTCCGCACCTGCGCCACGTACACGTCGCGTCCATTTCGCTGGAACGCCTTTACCCCCGTTATACGGACGGCGACCGTGAAAAGTATCTTGAAATGTTCCGCATCCTGAAGCGAGAGGGCTATGACGCGCTGATCTCCTTGGAGGGTCGCCGCACCCCCGAGGAGGATTATGAGGCCACCACGAAG
>JAZQWX010000095.1:0-2561 GCA_045632565.1 Eubacteriales bacterium
AGAGAGGGGGTAGAGGCCTTCCCTGTGACGCGTAAGACCCGCGGGAACGACCGACACAGAGGATACGGCGGGATAGAGGGCGGATAGGTCACGCATGGTGCGATCAAGCTCCACGCCGTCGTTGAGGCCGCGGCAGAGCACGATCTGGCAGTGCAGCTCCACGCCCGCCTCGGCAAGGCGATAGAGGTGACGAAGCGATTCGCCCGCGTGCGGGTTTTTCATCATGGTCACGCGCAGATCGGGATTCGTGGTATGCACCGACACGTTGATGGGGGAAAAATGCATATGCAGAATACGGTCCACGTCACGGTCGGCCAGGTTGGTCAGGGTGATATAGTTACCGTGCAAAAAGGAAAGACGGGCATCGTCATCCTTGAAATACAGGCTGTCCCGCATGCCCTTCGGCAGCTGATCAATGAAGCAGAAGACGCACTTGTTGCGACAGGACTGCTTTTTATCCATCAGGGGCGTTTCGAAGGAAAGGCCGATATCGTCGTATTCCTCTTTTTCAATGGTGACCGAGCGTGGCTCTTCCCCGCGCAAAAGCGAGAGCGTAACGCAGCTTTCCGAGAGAAAAAAGCGATAGTCCAGCACGTCGCCGATCTCATGACCGTTGATGGACACAAGCACGTCACCTGAAAGAACGCCCGCCCGCGCCGCACGGCTGCGCCGCGCGACCTCGGTGATTTTAACCATGATAACACCCCTTTCATTTTCACATTCATAATATTATAGCACAACGGAATGAAAATTGCAATCACCCTTGTATATTTTTGTGTTTGTGCCGCATAAGACTTGACTTGCCCCCTCTTTTGTGATAGGATGAAACTAACAACTTGTAAAGGAGCTTTCCCATGGAGCTGAAAGGTAAAAAGATCAATTTCCTCGGCGACAGCATCACCGAGGGCTGTAGCGTCAGTGTACCCGAACATTATTTCTGGAACGTCATTGGCCGCGAGCAGGGCGCAACCGTGCGTGGCTACGGCATTGGCGGCACGCGTATTGCACGCCAGAAAAATCCCACGGTGGCCAATCCCCGCCAGGATTTAGACTTCTGCATGCGTGTGGACGAGATGGATCCCGATGCGGACATTATCGTTGTCTTTGGTGGCACAAATGACTGGGGACACGGCGACGCCCCCCTCGGCACGCCTGCCGACCGCACGCCCGACACCTTTTACGGTGCTTGCCACACCCTGTGCCGCAAGCTGATCGAAAAATATCCCGCGGCGGTGATCGCCTTTATGACCCCCCTGCACCGCGAAACCGAGGACGATCTGCGCGGCGGTCAGCGCAAGCCGGCTGACGTTGGAAACCTGTTGACCTACGTTCGCATCATCCGTGAGGTGACCGAGGAATATTCCCTGCCCACCCTTGACCTGTACGCATGCAGCGGTATGCAGCCCAAGATCAAGGCGCATAAGGAGCTGTATATGCCGGACGGTCTGCATCCGAACGATGCAGGGCATGCCGTAATCGCACGCAAGCTGACGAACTTCCTGCTCACCCTGTAATAAAATCCGCAAAAAAACCGCGGCAGATCAATTCTGCCGCGGTTTTTTATTTGCCGAGCAAGCGGCGAAGCTTGCCGTACACGATTCGAAGGGGACGATTGCGCGCGCGGCGGCGGCCGGGCGCGATGAACGCAGGCGTGCCCCGCGTGAGCACCTCACGCGGACGGATGATCTCGGTCACAATGCCGATGATCTGATCTTCCCGCACACCTTTTTCGAGGACGACCTGATTATCTCCGCACATGACGAAGCCGTCTTTTTGGATTCCGAGGACACGGTGAAGAACGAACTGCCCGTCATCCCGCTTGTAGAACAGGATGTCGTAGATCTCGGCGCGGCCGTCCCATTTGACGATGCTGACGCGATCCCGCCCCGGCAGAATGGTGGGGCGCATGCTATCCCCGCGCGGGGCAAGGGTAAACACACCGCCGCCGTCCAGGATAGCGGTAAAGATGGGTTCCATATCCGACAGGCTTGCCTTTTTATCCATCGCGTTCCCTTTCTTCATAAATGAATCGCCCACCCTCATACAATAAAACGGAAAAGGGAGGGCGAATATGCGTTGCTTGCGTTTTGGTGTTTTGTTGCTTTTGTGCACTGCTTTGCTGGCGGGATGCGGTGCTGATAACAGAGCGTGTTGCGATCTGCTTGAGAATTTCTCTGAAAAATACGAATATTTTCCAAGCGGACACACCTATCATGCGGGTGCTGCCGAATGGGAGGAGGGGGTGCTGCCTGCCGACATGGCGGACATTCTGTTTACCGAGGATACCGGCGAAAACGCGTTTTCCCTGTGCACCGATTACGCGATATTTCTCTCCTCCGCATACGGCGGCGGAGAGATCGCTTTTTTGAGAGCCAAAAACCGCGCCGATGCGCGTCGGTTATCCGAAATGTGCGCCGCCCGCATCACGCGTGTGTCACGCGTGATGCCGGGGGCGGCCATTCTGCAGGACGCCTGCGTTCTGCGACGGGGGCTGCTGGTGGTTCTGCTGCTGACCCCGAACAATGCAGAGGCAAAATCGATCTGCCAAGGATTATTGTAGG
>JAZQWX010000096.1:0-1839 GCA_045632565.1 Eubacteriales bacterium
CATCTTTTGCCCCACCTTTGTTTTTTGGCAAAAAAACGTCCCGCAAGCGCCGCTTGACAAGGGCAAGTACAAATTTCTTTACTTTTTCCCCACTTATGTTATAATAATACCAGCAAACGAAAGGGGACTGCCATGACCGTAGGAGAAAAGATACAGTTCTATCGAAAACGAATTCGCCTTTCCCAGGAGGAGCTTGGCCGTCAGCTGCTCGTCAGCCGCCAGACCGTGAGCCTGTGGGAGATGGACAAAACGCTGCCGACCGTGGACAATCTGCTTCGTCTGAAGGAGATCTTCTCCGTATCGATAGACGATATTTTAAGCAAGGACGACCCCGCAGACGAGAGTGACGGCAAGGTTCAAGCCGATGCCGCAGCAGCAACGGAAGAGGAGGCGTGGGCCTGGCGCAGCTCCTTTTGCTACACACGGGCCGACTCCCGCGCGATCTTACGCAGCATTCTGGTGCCACGCGTGCTTCACACCGCCGCCTTTCTGTCCCTTTCTCTTCTCCTGTTTTTGTTCCTTGTGGGTGTGCGCGCGCACGAGGTGGCGTTTGGCGCATTCTACGGGATTTTCCCGACCGGACTGCTATTCTTTTTGGGACGCATATGTCTTGCCGCGCGGGAGCACCGCGCACGCGAGAAGGAGCTGCTTGCAAGCACCTACACGCTCTCCCTTTGCGAGGACTCGCTGACCCTTACCGTGATGCGGGACGGCAAAACGGCAAGGACCGCGCGCGTGCCGCTTTCCGACGTCACGCTGCTTCGCACCGCACGCGGCGAAACCATGCTCCTGTTTACAAAGGAGCGTTACCTGCTCAAGGGGGACGAGGCTCTTCCCGCGCCGCTTGCCAAAAAGAAAGCAAAGGATCCCCTGCTTCCCTTTTCCTTACATGTATTCGTTCAAAGCTTCCTTTCCCTGCCGCTTTCCGTTCTGTTTGTGGCACTTTTCATGAAGGAGAACGTGCAGGCGGCATGTTGGATCTTCTTTCTCTTCCTGCCGATTCCCGCGGCCTCGATCGTGTTCGGCTTTTTCAGAAGAGAAAAACGCTTCCCTTACACCAGAAATCTGATTGCGGGCTTTATCATGGCCGCCATTCTGTTCCTTTCCGGAGCGGTTTCCTTTATCCCTCTTTCGCCCGCCCCAAGCACGCCGGGCGGCGGTGGCAGCACCCCGACCGATCCCATGCAAGCCGCCCTGATCTCTATGGTAGACGAGGCACACCCCATCCACGTAGACGGCAAAATGGACGAGGCTTATCTTTCCGCCACGCCGCTTGTCATGGACACCTTTGCCAGCACGGCAGAGGCCTTCCAGAGCTACGGGATCGCCCGCTTCGTGTGGTCGCCCACCGAAAACGCGATCTATTGCTTCATCATCGTCAACGATGCCGACCTTGGCCCTGCCAAGTACGATTGCACCAACCTGTGTGACGCGCCGTGGCGCGCCGATTCCGTTGAGCTGCTTCTTGATTTTTCGGAAAGCGGCACCGTGCCCGCGGGCGGCTTCGGGCCGTACGCCGAGGCGGGGCTTCCCCTCTCGCGCGGCATGCAGTACCGCATTGACGGCTACACGGGCAGCCCCACCTGCAATCTGGTGGAAGAGCCGGAGCAGTTTGCCAAGAAAAATCCGAGCTGGCTGCACCCCGCATCCGGGCAACCCGCCAATATTTTCAACAGCACCTACCGTCTTGACGAGGAAACGAAGCAGATGGAGAACCAGATCGAGAGCACCCTCTCCGAGTACCTCGGCTGGGAATGGAGCACGGACGATACCAAGATCGGCTGGGGACATCAGTCGACCCCCTGCGGCTACACCGCAGAGTTCCGCGTGGAATGCACC
>JAZQWX010000097.1:0-4293 GCA_045632565.1 Eubacteriales bacterium
AAACCCAAAAATCAAACACCCCCCCGACACCCCGGTGGTTGGCCGGGGCTTTTGCGTTACGGCTCTAACTTTCGCGGGGTGTCGATCAGCCCGGCGAGATAATCCAGACTGACACCGTAATAGCGGGCAAGCGTCAGGAAATGGTGCATGGGCAGCTCACGATCGCCGCGTTCATATCGGCTGTATTGCGTTTGCTGAATTCCCAAGAGAGATGCAATTTCCTCTTGTGTTTTATCTTGATCCTCGCGCAGATCGCGCAATCTTCTGTAAAGGTGCATGACGCTCTCCTTTTTTTGGTTTTATATATTTTATCACAAAACCGTTTGGTACTATTGACTTTAGAGCCGAACGGTGCTAAAATATAGGTGTAGAACCGTTTGGTAATAAAAAGGAGAAAAACATGGAACACAAACGCTTTTTAAGAACCTTATGGCAGGAGCATATGGCAGAGGAATGTGTGTGGATGGAAGAGGAAGAACGGGAGCTTATCAAAGCCGTGGTGGCGGTGGAGGAGAATTTGCGAGAGGATTTGACGGAAACCGAGCGGCGGTTACTTGAAATTTACAACGATCGCGTGGCGGATCTGCACGCGGTGGCGGTGGCGCGTGCCTTTGAAAAGGGTGTGATCTTTGCGACGCAATACATGCGGGCTGTCTTGGGAGAATAGCGGATTTTTTGCAGGGGCGAGCAATGCTCAGAATGACACGGACGGACGCAGTCGAACCCCGCAGGGCGAGGGCATGCAAAAGGCTTCCCCTTGAGGGGAAGGCATTGATCGGGGGCTTTGGTTTCGAAAAAAGTCCTCTTTTTTGCAAAACCTCTTGTAAAATCCGATCCTTTGTGATAAAATAACAGTTGATATATAACAATAGTTATAAAACGGAGGTGCGGTATGCCGCCAAAGATAAAAATCACGAAAGAGGACATCGTACAAACGGCGCTTTCGCTGGTACGCGAGGGCGGGGAGGGGGCGATCAACGCCAGAAGCATTGCCGAGGCCATGGCCTGCTCCACCCAGCCGATCTTCTCAAATTTCGCGGGCATCGGCGAGCTGCGCGCGGCGGTGGCGGATGCGGGGTATGCGCTGTATCTGGATTTCATTTCGCGCGAGGTGGCAAGTGGGAAATATCCCACGTATAAGGCCATGGGCATGGCGTATATCCGCTTTGCGCGGGAGGAAAAGGAGCTTTTCAAGCTGCTTTTTATGCGCGATCGCACGAACGAGGCGTTGGACCCCGCCGCGGATTTTCTGTCGGCGGTGGATATGATCGCCAAGGCAAACGGCGTGTCGCGCGAGGTCGCGGAGCGCATGCACCTGGAAATGTGGGCCTGCGTGCACGGCATCGGCACGATGCTGGCCACGGCGTTTTTGCCGCTGGATGAGGAATTTGTCAGCGACATGCTCAGCGACGTATACCAAGGCCTGCGCGCAAAACACGGTGGGGAGGGGAACTAAATGGATGCCATCAGAACGGAAGGACTGACCAAGCGGTACGGGCGTGTTACGGCCGTGGATGCGCTCTCCTTGACGGTGCGGGAGGGGGAGATCTTCTCCCTGCTGGGCGTGAACGGCGCGGGCAAGACCACCACCGTCAAAATGCTCTCCTGCCTGACCGCCCCCACAGCGGGGGACGCCTACCTGCTTGGTCACAGCATCACGCAAGAGGAGCAGACCGTGAAATCCTTCATTGCCGTATCGCCGCAGGAAACGGCGGTCGCCCCCAATCTGTCGGTGCGGGAAAACCTGTCGCTGATCGGCGGCCTGCACGGCTTTTCGCGCGAGGAGTTAGAAAAACGGATCGCGGACGCGAGTGCGCGGCTTGGCCTTTCTTCGGTGCTTGACCGACGGGCAGGGAAGCTGTCGGGCGGCTGGGCGCGGCGGCTGAGCATCGCCATGGCGCTGATCAGCGACCCGAAGATCCTGTTTCTGGACGAGCCGACGCTTGGGCTGGACGTGCTGGCAAGAAGCGAGCTGTGGGAGATCGTGCGCGCCCTGCGCGGCCGCGTGACGGTCATCCTCACCACGCATTATATGGAGGAGGCCGAGGCACTTTCCGACCGTATCGCCATCATGCGGGACGGCCGTCTGCTTGCCTGCGACACGGCCGCAGGCCTCAAGGCCACGGCGGGAACGGACCGGTTTGAAGAGGCCTTTATCCGCATCGTCAAGGGGGTGGAACCATGAGAATGCTGACCTTTGCTTCGCGCAATACCAAAGAAATTCTGCGCGATCCCTTAAACCTCGGGTTCGGGCTGGGCTTTCCCCTCGTGCTGATCCTGCTTTTGTCGGCCATTCAGGCGAACATCCCCGTGTCGCTGTTTGAGATCGCTTCGCTTGCGCCCGGGATCGCGGTCTTTGGGCTGTCCTTTATCACGCTCTTCTCGGCAACGCTTGTCGCCAAGGACAGGGGCAGCGCGCTGCTCTGCCGCCTGTATACCACGCCGCTGACCCCCACGGATTTTATTCTCGGCTACACCCTGCCCCTGCTTCCCATTGCCGTGGGGCAGAGCGCGATCACCTACGCCGTGGCCATGCTGCTTGGCCTGCAGCCAAGCGTCCATATGCTGCTTGCCCTTTTGCTCATCCTTCCCGTGGCGTTGCTCTACGTGTCGCTTGGGCTTCTTTTCGGTAGCTTTCTGACCGATAAGCAGGTCGGCGGCGTGTGCGGCGCGCTGCTCACCAACCTTTCGGCTTGGCTGTCGGGCATTTGGTTTGATCTGGAGCTGGTGGGCGGTGCGTTCCGTGACGTGGCCTACTGTCTGCCCTTTGTGCACGCGGTGGAGTTAGAGCGCGCCGCGCTTTCGGGCGAGCTTGCCGCCATTCCCGCTCATCTTGCTTGGGTGCTGGGGTACGCGCTTCTTTCCACCGTGGCGGCGGTGCTGCTCTTTTTGCGGCAGATGAAACGGCAATAAATGGAAGAGCCACCGTGTCGGTGGCTCTTTTGTGATGCAGTCACGGAAGCGGGGGACAAAATCGCGTATACTATGATCAAAAGAACAACGAAAGGGGCACTCCCATGGCACAAAACGAAGCAACCGTACACGATATGATCATCATTGGCGGCGGCCCGGGCGGCTATACCGCTGCCCTATACGCGGCGCGCGCCGGCTTTGACACATTACTGCTTGAGCGCCTTGGCGCGGGCGGACAGATGGCCACCACGCCCGAGATCGACAACTACCCCGGCTTCCCCCAAGGGGTGGACGGCTTCCTTTTGGCCGAGGATATGAAAAAGCAGGCCGAGCGCTTCGGCGCGAAGACGAGATACGCAGAGGCGACCCGTGTGTCGCTTGCGGGCGAGCTGAAGCGCATCGAGGCGGGCGGAGAGGAGCTTCTCTCCCGCACGGTGGTGATCGCCACGGGGGCAAATCCGCGGGAGCTTGGCGTGGCAGGGGAAAGAGAGCTGATCGGGCGGGGCGTGAGCTATTGCGCGCATTGTGACGGCGGCTTCTTCCGCGGCAAAACGGTGGCGGTAGTAGGCGGCGGCAACACGGCGGCGTCCGACGCCCTGTACCTTTCGCGCGTGGCCAAAAAGGTGTTCCTTGTACACCGCCGCGACACGCTTCGCGCCACACGGGTCTACCATGCGCCCCTGTTCGCGGCTGAAAACGTGGAATTTTGCTGGAACAGCACCGTCAAAGAGATCCTCTCGGACGGCCGCGTCACGGGGCTTCGCATCTCGGACGTGAAAACGGGAGAAGAGCGCGAGATCGCCGTGGACGGCGTGTTCGTGTCGATCGGGCGTGTGCCCGCCACGGCGCTTTTTCGGGAGCAAGTGGCGCTTGACGAGGCGGGCTACGTGCTCGCAGGTGAGGATACGAAAACAAATCTCGCGGGCGTGTTTGCCGTGGGCGACGTGCGGAAAAAGCCCCTCTACCAGATCGTCACCGCCACAGCAGACGGCGCGGTAGCCGTCGCCGCGGCGGAGGAATATTTGACCTGATCTTGCCCTCCCCCCTCTTGGCCTCGCAAGCACGTTTTGCTTGACAGGGGGCGCGAGGGCTGGTACAATAGAAGGGAAAGGCGGTGACGTTATGGAAAAAAAGAACAGGGCAAGAGTCGTTTTGCGGGTGGTGCTGATCTGCCTGTTTGTCGCGCTGATCGCGACAACGGCGGGCGTGACACTTCACGCGGCGATCGAATCCTACCGCTATGATATGGATCCCGCGAACGGCGTTGATATTTTGGAGGGCTTTGGTGCCGCGTTCGCGTTGATGATCGGGGGCTTTATCACCGTATGCGAGCTGGAGCTTTTTTTCGTGCTCTTTTACCTGACGCAAAAAAAGACCGTG
>JAZQWX010000098.1:0-5842 GCA_045632565.1 Eubacteriales bacterium
AACATGGGCGCGGCCATGGCCCCTGCCGCGGCCGACTCGCTTCTTCGGTTTTTTGAGGAAAGCGGTGAGCTTCCCGCCGATTATGACGCCATCGTCACGGGGGATCTCGGACGGGAGGGAAGTGCCATTCTGTCCGATTTGCTTGCGCCGCGCGGGCTGTCGCTCGGCGACCGACACCGTGACTGCGGCGTGATGCTCTACGATCCCGACCGCCAGGACGTGCACGCGGGCGGCTCGGGATGCGGCTGTATCGCCTCGGTCAGCTGCGCCTATTTTTTACCGAGGATGGAGAAAAAAGAGATGAAACGAATTCTCTTGATGGCCACGGGGGCGCTGATGAGCCCCTCCAGCATTCAGCAGGGGGGCACGATCCTCGGCATCGCACCGATCGTCACGCTGGAGGTGAGAGAATGACGCTGTTTACCGATTGCCTGTTCGCCTTTCTCATCGGGGGTGCTTTTTGCGTGATCGCACAGCTGCTCATCGATCTCACGCGCCTCACCCCTGCGCGCATTCTGGTGATCTACGTGACCTTTGGCGTGCTGCTGGGGGCGCTTGGGCTTTACGAGCCGCTGTACAAATTGGCGGGATGCGGCGCGTCCGTGCCCCTTATCGGCTTTGGCGGTACGATCGCGCGCGGCGTGCGCGCCGCCGTGCATGAGGAAGGACTGCTTGGCGCGCTGACGGGGGGACTTCGCGCCGCCGCGGGTGGCACGGCGGCGGCTCTGGTGTTCGGTTATCTTGCCGCGCTTTTCTCAAAAAGCCGCCCAAAACGCCTGTAATCGACAAAAGCAGTCCTTCCTTGCGCCGTCTTGTGACAAAAAACAAGGCTTGTCCATGGTATGATGAAAGCAATACCTGTCGGCGCAAGGAGGAAATCATGGACGTACAAAAATCAGATGTTGGCAAGCGGCCGTTTGGCCGCTTTATTATGCGGGAGGTATTCTCGCACGCGGAAAATCGGGGGACGGCGCTCTTTTATGCGGCCGCTGCCATGCTCTTCGGCTTTCTCTTTTCCCGCGCGCACGCGGTGTTTTCGGCGTATCCCTTCGGTATCGCTCTGCTGTCAGCCGCCTCGCGTCGCGTTCCCTTTGTATTCGCGGGCACGCTTCTTGGCGCGCTTTCGATCGGCGAGCGGGGGTATGCGTACTGCGCGGTGCTGGTGGCGGTGTTTTTGCTCCGCCTTCTCGTTTCCTATCCGCGTGATGGGGGCAAATATTTGCCCGCTTCTCCCGCCGTATTTCGGGAGCAGCCCGCGCTTCGCTTGGCTACCGCCTGCATTTCCTCTGCCTTTCCCGCGATATACGAGCTGTCGCTTGGCGGCTTGTCGGAGGCGTCGATCGCCTACGCCATCGCCATGGCCACGCTGCCTACCCTCGCCGCCCTTACCTACCTCGGCTTCTACCAAAGCGAGGAATATCTGTTCACGCTGATCGCCGACGGACAAACGGAGCGCGTTGCACCACACGGGTGGCGTCTGCCGCTGTCGCTTTCTGCTTTTGCGTTTACCTTACTGCTTTCCCTGCGGAGCGTGACGCTGCTGGGGATATCCTTGCCGCTGACGGTCGCGGCCGTGCTTGCCCTTCTGTTTGCCGCGCGCCTCGGACTGTGGCGTTCCGTTGCCTCTACGGTACTTTTTTCTCTCGGTACGCTCTATCCCGCGCTGCTACCCGCTTATGCCGCCATGGCGGCGATCGGGGCGCTCTCCTGCCGCATGGGGGCGTTTTCCATGCTGGTGGCGGCCACGGCGGCAGGGGAGGTGCTGGCCTTTTTGCTCCTGGGGGTAGACTCGGTCATTTCCTTTTTGCCGGAGGCCGTGGTGGCCGTGGCGATCGCGTATCCGATCCTCTTTCGCCTGCCGCATCTCTTTGAGATGATAAAGGGCAAGAAAGAAAAAGAAAAAACGGCAGCCGAGGAGCAGCTTGGCCGCCGACGCGCGCCAAGCGAGCGCCTTTCTCGCCTTGCCGCCGCCTATCTGGACATGCAGGAGGTCTTTTCCCGTCTTGCCACCGCGGCTTCACGGCCGAGTGAAGCGGAATATTACGCCGCAGGCCGCCGCGTTTTCGAGGGGGGATGCGCTTCCTGTGCCCTTTGCCGTGAATGCCATGAAAAGGGGGGCAAAGAGGGAAAAAAGGCGCTTCTTTCCCTTTCGGCACAGGGGGCGGGAGGCGTTGCCCCTGCTAAATTGAAGATTCCCGATAATCTTCTCTCGGATTGCCAAAGCCGCGCGCATCTGCTTGACGGCGTGCGCGAGAGCTTTGCGGAGCTGGAGAGAAGCAAGCGGAGGAGCGAGCCGCACGCGCGTCTTGCCGAGGAGTGCCGCATGCAGGCCGAGGTGCTGACAGACGCCGCGCGGGCGGAGGACCGTCGGCTTTCGGCGGATGCGGAAAGCACCCGCCGCGTGTTGGAGGCGCTGGCCGCCCACGGCGCCACGGCAGGAAGCGTGGCGGTGTTCGGTGACCGACAAAAACAGCTCTACGTAAAAGATCTCTGCTTTGATGAAGAGGCGTGCTCCCGCTCCGAGCTGCTTGCCGCGTTGGAAAAGGCCTGCGGATGTCGGTTCGGCCTGCCCGTATTTGAGGCGGAGGCGGGCGGCCTTGACCTGTTCGTCGAAAGCGAGCCGCGCTTTGCGCTCACGCACGTGCGTGCGGGACATCCACGCATGGGGGAGGTCAGCGGCGATACCTTTTCTGCCTTTGAGGGGGAGGGGTCTCATTTTTATGCCCTGCTTTCGGATGGGATGGGCAGCGGTCGGGAGGCTGCCATCACCTCGGGCATCTCGGGGGCGTTTCTGCGGGGCATGCTGACCGCGGGCATGAGCTGTGATACCGCCCTTGCCTCGCTCAACGGCATGCTGGGGGCACGCGGAAGCGAATGCTCCGCTACCGTGGATCTGGTGTCGGTGGATCTCTTTGACGGGCGTGCCTCCTTTATCAAAAGCGGGGCGGCGGTGTCCTACGTGCGGCGGGGGGATAGCCTGTTCCGCATCCGCGCCTCCACCGCGCCCATCGGCATTTTGCCCGCCCTTGATGCAAAAAAAACGGAATTCTCTCTGCAATCGGGGGACGTGATCGTGATGCTCTCGGACGGTATCAGCGGCACGCCGGAGGATGCCTTCTGGCTTTGCGAGCTGCTGACCGCCGGCTGGGAAGAGGATACCGAGCTGATGGCGGACAAGATCATCTCGGCCGCACGGCGGGAAAATGAGGCAGGGGACGATATGACGGTCGCCCTGCTTTCGGTCAGGGAGGTTGCATAATCGGGGGTGGGCATAGCCCACCTCTTTTTATTTTTATACAAAAATGAAAAGATGATTGCATTTTTGTATGAAATATGGTATAATGCCCTTTGTATGTAAAGGAGATATGTCAATGGAAACAAAACGCAGTACTTTTTCAGGTAAAATAGGGTTTGTTCTGGCTGCCGCAGGATCTGCCGTGGGGCTTGGTAACATCTGGCGCTTTCCCTATCTCGCCGCCAAATATGGCGGAGGCATTTTCTTGCTCGTGTACATCCTGCTTGCCGTCACCTTCGGCTTTTCGCTGATGATCGCGGAGATCGCCATCGGCCGCAAAACCGGGCAGAGTGCCATCGGCGCGTTTCGGCGGCTCGACAAGCGGTTTTCCTTCGTCGGCTATCTCGCCGCCATCGTCCCCGCCCTCATTTTGCCTTATTATTCGGTCATCGGCGGTTGGGTAACCAAATATTTTGTCGTGTTCCTCACGGGAGAGGGACATGCCGCTGCCGGGGACGGTTATTTTTCCGCGTTCACCGCACAGCCGTTTGAGCCGCTTGGTTGGTTCTTTCTCTTTATTGCCGTGACGGCGCTTGTCGTTCTGCTTGGCGTCAACAAGGGTGTTGAAAAGGTCAGCTCCGTGATGATGCCCGTTTTGGTGGTATTGACCTTGTTTGTGGCAATTTACTCCGCCTGCATGCCCGGCGCATGGGAGGGTGTTCTGTATTACATCACCCCCGATTTCTCAAAATTCTCCATGATGACCGTGGTGGCCGCCATGGGTCAGCTCTTCTATTCCATGTCGATCGCCATGGGTATTATGATCACCTACGGCTCGTATATGAAAAAAGAGGTCAACCTTGAATCCTCGGTCCATCAGATCGAAATTTTTGATACCGGTATTGCGTTCCTGGCGGGTCTGATGGTCATTCCCTCGGTCTTCGTGTTCTCGGGCGGTACGGCCGAATCGCTCAACAAAGGTCCCGGCTTGATGTTCGTAACGCTCCCAAAGGTCTTTGACAGCATGTTCGGCGGCGGCGTGATCGGTACGGTGTTTTTCCTGCTTGTGCTGTTTGCGGCACTCACATCCTCCATTTCACTCATGGAAACGGTGGTATCCGTTATCTCGGACAAGCTGCATTGGAATCGCCGCTTCTGTTGCCTTGCGGTCTTCCTTTTTTCGCTTGTTCTCGGTCTGCCCTCCTCGCTCGGCTTTGGCGTGTGGAGCGGCTTTGCCCCGCTTGGCATGGATATCCTCACCTTCTTTGACTTCCTGACCAACAGCGTGATGATGCCCATGGTCGCCTTCTTTACCTGCCTTGTGGTGGGATACGTGGTCAAGACACCCTGCCTTGAGGATGAGATCGAGGCGTCTGCCCCCTTCCGCGCCAAGAAGATGTTCCGCGCGGTGATCCGTTATATCGCTCCCGTGTGTATTTTGCTGATTCTGGTATCCTCTTTGCTTGATGCCTTCGGTGTGGTGAGCATCTGACGGAAATATTTTGCGAAAGTTCTGCGAAACACTTGATTTTTCCCCAAAATATGTGTACAATAGAATGGTAAGAAATTCTTTGATAAGGAGAAACAACATGGCACTCGTAACGACCAAGGAAATGTTCAAGAAGGCCTATGAGGGCGGCTACGCCATCGGCGCCTTCAACATCAACAATATGGAGATCATTCAGGCGATCACCGAAGCAGCGGCTGAGCAGAAGTCCCCTGTGATCCTGCAGGTATCGGCCGGCGCGCGCAAGTACGCCAAGCACGCCTACCTCATGGCTCTTGCCCGTGCGGCAGTAGAGGATAGCGGCGTAGATCTTGCCCTGCACCTCGACCACGGCGCAGATTTTGAGATCTGCAAGTCCTGCATTGACGGTGGCTTCACCTCCGTGATGATCGACGGCTCGCACCACAGCTTTGAGGATAACATCGCCGTTACCAAAAAGGTTGTAGAATACGCACACGCCCACGGCGTAGTGGTAGAGGGTGAGCTGGGCGTTCTGGCCGGCGTGGAGGATGACGTCGTTGCCGAGCATTCATGTTGCACCCCCCCCGAGCAGATTGAGGAGTTCGTGACCCGAACGGGTGTTGACTCTCTCGCTATCTCCATCGGCACCTCCCACGGCGCATACAAGTTTACCCCCAAGCAGTGCACGAGAAATGAGAACGGCGTTCTCGTTCCCCCTCCGCTGCGCTTCGATATTCTCGAAGAGGTAGGCCGTCGCCTGCCCGGCTTCCCGATCGTTCTGCACGGCGCATCCTCCGTTGCCCATGAGTGCGTTGCCGAGATCAACGCCCTTGGCGGTCAGCTTCCCGATGCCGTCGGTATTCCCGAGGAGCAGCTTCGCCGCGCTGCCAAGCTTGCCGTTTGCAAGATCAATATCGACTCCGATATCCGTCTTGCCATGACCGCAGGCGTTCGTCGCGTATTTGCCGAGAAGCCCGCTGCATTTGATCCGAGAGAATACCTCAAGGTCGCTCGTGAAGAGGTCAAGAAGATGGTCAGCCACAAGATCGTGAACGTTCTTGGCTCGGCTAACACCCTGTAATTTGTCCCATCAAAATGCCCGAGGATCGTTCCTCGGGCATTTTTCAAACAGAAAGGAA
>JAZQWX010000099.1:0-9382 GCA_045632565.1 Eubacteriales bacterium
CGCGTTGCGAGGGCGGTTTTCTTTATTTAGTCTTCTTGATATCCGTTATGGGAAAGGAAGGCCTGCAGCTTTTCACTCTTCGGATGATCAAAGATCTCCTCGGGCGTGCCCTGCTCGGCGATCACACCGTCCGCCATGAAGATCACGCGGTCGGAAACGTGCCGTGCAAACTCCATCTCGTGCGTGACGATGATCATCGTGCGGTCGGAAGAACGCAGACCGCGAATGACGCGCAGCACCTCGCCCGTCAGCTCGGGGTCAAGGGCGGAGGTCGGCTCGTCAAAGCACAGAATGTCGGGGGAGAGCATCAGGGCGCGTGCGATCGCCGCGCGCTGGCATTGTCCGCCCGAAAGCTGATAGGGGTAGGCATCTGCCTTGTCGGACAGCCCCACCTGCGATAGGATCTCTTTTGCGCGTTCGTCGATGCTTGCCATGGCAGAGGCGATCTCGGCGTGGGTTGCGTGCGCCTTCTTCAAACGCTCCTTTTCAATGAGGCTCGCCGCCAGCGTCAGATTTTTATGGATGCTGTGCTGCGGAAACAGATTGAAGGATTGGAATACAAGACCGAATTTTAACTGGTTCTCTCGCATTTCGCGCAGGCTTGGCTTGCTGGTTCTCGCCGCATCGAAAACGACGGTATCTCCCACCGTAATGGTGCCGCTGTCCGGCGTTTCGAGGAAATTCAGGCAACGGAGCAGGGTCGTTTTGCCACTGCCGGACGATCCGATCAGAGAAAGCACCTCGCCCTTTTCAAGCGAAAAATCGATCCCCTTGAGTACCTGCAGATCGTCAAACCGTTTTGTCAGATTGTTTACGTTCAAAAATGCCATAGCTTACACCTTGTAATAGGAAAGTTTCTTTTCCAGATAGTTGAAGAGCAGGGTAAGTGCTCCCACAAAGAGGAGGAAGAACACGCCGATGTAGAACAGCGGCCACACGATGGCCTTGGTCATGATCTCGGTTTCGTTGATGAAGAAGATCTCGGCCACCATGATCGTGCGGGCAAGGGAGGTATCCTTGACCAGCGTGATGATCTCGTTGCTCATAGGCGGAAGCAACCGCTTCACGACCTGCATGAGAATGACGTGACGGAAGGTTTCCCAACGCGTCATGCCAAGCACCTGCGCCGCTTCATACTGACCGCGTGTGATGCTGCCAAAGCCGCCGCGATAGATCTCCGAGAAATAGCAGGCGTAGTTGATCACAAAGGCAACGAGTGCCGCTGTGAAGCGTCCCTGTGCATCAGAGGAGAAGAGGTGGATGTGAAACAGCATGCCCGGTACGTAAAAAACAACGAAAAGCTGGAGCATTAGCGGCGTGCCGCGAATGATCCAGACAAAGGTGCGGGAAAGCCATCGCAAGGGGGTAAAACCAGAGGTAGACCCAAACATAATGATAAGCCCCAAAGGCAGGGATAGCACCAGCGTCAGTAAAAATAACTGACAGCTGGTGCCAAAGCCTTCCAGGAGCATCAGGGTAATGCGTCCGAAAGTCATGTATTGCTCCCTTGTTGATTATTTGCCGATGTTCGGGATCAGTGCGTCGGAAAGCTCGTACTTAGCGGCGATCTCGGCCAGCTTGCCGTTCTCAACCAGCTTCAGAATTGCCTCGTTGATCTTGGCGGTCATATCGCTGCCCTTGCGGCAACCGATGGCATAAACCTCCGCGTCGGGGGTGTAGGCGGTGTTGATAGAGAGGTCGGCATAGTCGCCCTGACCAACCATAGCCTGAGCCATGAGAAGGTCGATAACGGCGAAGTCAATGGTGCCGGCCTTCAGCTCCATCAGAGCATTGGTCTGTGCGGCAACGGGCGTGTAAGAACCGTTCTCGCCTACCAGCTCCTTCGCAACAGCCTCACCGGCAGAGCCACCCTCGGCAGCACCGCGCATACCTGCAAAGGACTCCTTGGTGGTCAGGGTTGCAAGAGCTTCCTTGGTGGTGATGATGCACTGGGAGTTGTTCAGGTAAGCGTAGGTGAAGTCAACGTAGTTGGAGCGGGGCGTACCGTCGGATTCGTCACCGAAGGTGTAGCCGTTCCAGATAAAGTCGATCGCGTTGCTGTTCAGCTCAAGGTACTTGCTACCCCAGGAGATGGTAACGAACTTTGCTTCTACGCCAAGCTCTTCGGCAACGGCCTGTGCAAACTCGGTGTCAAAGCCAACCAGATCGCCATCCTCGTTGTAGTAGTTCATGGGCGCGTACAGGGTGATACCGCAGTAGAAGTAGCCGCGCTCCTGGATCTTAGCCCAGTCGCCGGTTGCGCCGCCTGCCTCGGGGGTGTTGCAGGATGCCAGACCAAAGCACATAGTAGCCACCATCAGGGCAGCCAAAAGAAGGGATACGATTTTTTTCATGATGTTTTCCTCGTTTCTTTCTCTTTATCACTTTAACGCGATAAAATTTAGTTTGGTGAAGTGCCCTTATTGTATCACACCGCGCTCCGTTTGTCAATCCCTTTTTGAAAAAAAGAGGAAAGAAATTCTGTCTTTTTCTTGCTTTTTCGCAAAATGGCAAAAGAAGCCTTTGACAAACGTAAAAAAATGTAGTACAATAAGGAAAAACAACGAAAAAGGTGCTCCTATGTCACACGCAACGAATGCACAAATTCCTAAAAAGCGGCACACGGCCGTTTTCGTCCTTATTCCCCTGCTTCTGATATTCGCGCTGGCTCTCGGCGCGCTGGCCGTTTGGCACAGCGGTCTGCTGCTCTCACGCGTGCCCGTGATGCAGATGGGCGGGCAAACGATCGACGCCGCCGTTTACACGGTCTGTTACGGCGATATCTACGCCGAGCTTGTTGAGAATGCAATGGAAACCGGGGACGTCGAGCTGCGTAGCGCGGCCATCGAAAAAACCGAAGAAAAGCTTTCGCGCGTTTTGACCTTCCTCGCCCTTGCGGAGCAGGAAGGAAAGTTGGCGGATTATGCCGCAACCGCAGAGGAAGCGGGCGCGCTTGCGCGGCAAACCGTGACAGAGCTTGCCAGCGTTCGCGGTCAGTCCGAGCGGGAATATCTTAAAGAACGCTATGGCCGCGGCATCAAGACCGAGGACGTAGCCCGCACGGCTACGCTGCTTGCCACCGCCGCGCTCCGTGAGGAGGAGCTTCTTCGAAAGACCTATTCCGCCGAGGAGCGCGAGGCCGCCTTTGAAGCACACCGCGCCGATCTGCTCCTTGCCGACTGTATCGCCTATTCCATCAAGGTGGACGTGCCTGCGGGTGCATCCCCTGACGAAATGCGTGATCTGTATCTTGAGGCAGAAGCACGCGCACAAAAAATTGCCTCCGCTACGGGAAAATTCACCTTCCTTGCGTGGATGCAGTCGGATTACCGAGATCACACCCCCTCGGTCACCGAGCAGAACGTAAGCGATATGACCGAAAAGGCCTACCGTTACCACATTTCCGCAAAAGAGAACAGCTTGCTCTCCCGCTGGGCAACCGATCCCGCCCGCGCGGAGGGGGATATCGCCGTTCTCGGTGCGAATGGGAATTATACGGTCGTCTACTGCCTCTCCCCCGCGATCAAGCAGCTCCGCCTGACCGATTGCTTCTATGAGATCTCGTTCCCCTATACCGACGAGGACAGCCGAGATGAAGCCTACGCCAAAGCAGCCGCCATCATGAGTGGGTGCACAGGACTTTCGGATTTCGTTGACCGTGCTGGGGACAAGGGCGGTCTTCTTCACCGTGTGAACGCCTGGCGTGCCGAGCTGAACGGCTCGGTGGCGAATTGGCTGGACCGCGCTCCTGCTGCCGAGGAGGTGTGGCTGTTTGAGAACCACAATACCTTTATTCTGGTATGTTACGAGGGCAAGGGCGAGATCGCTGTGTGGGAAAAGCAGGCCGACACCGTCCTGCAGCAACAGGAGCTGGCCGCCATCATGGCCGAGGCCAAGATCGAGCTGCTCTCGTTTGGCAAGCTTTTTCTCCTGATCTGATTTTTATTTTAATATTACATAAGGAAAGGAACACAACATGAAAGGACTTATCGCAGAGTTCAAAAAATTCATCAGCCGCGGCAACGTGGTGGATATGGCCGTCGGCGTTGCCGTTGCAGGCGCATTCACCAAGATCGTTACCGCCTTCACCAACGGCTTCATTGGCCCGATCCTCGCGCTTCTGACCAACGATGCCAACCTCACCGACTTCAAGTGGGTCGTTCGGGAGGCCGTTACCGAGGTTGTGGACGGTGCCGAGGTCGTTACCTCTCCCGAGGTAGCCATTCTGTGGGGCGCATTCCTGCAGACCATTCTTGATTTTCTTATCATCGCCCTCTCGCTCTTTATCGTCATGAAGGTCTTTAACGGTGCTGCCGCAAGAGCGAAGGCCATGCGGGAGGATATGATCGATGACCTCAAGCCGAAGAAACTGAAGAAGGCAGAGGCAGAAAAGGCCGCCGCCGAGGCTGCTGCCAAGGCTGCCGAGGAAGAAGCCGCCAAAGCCGCCGCTGAAGCTGCTGCCGCCAAGGCTGCCGAAGAAGAGGCCGCCCGTATGGCTTCTTATAAAGCACAGGTCGCCGTTTCGGAGAACACCGAAAAGCTGCTGACCGAGATCCGCGATCTACAAAAAAATCAGAATGCAAAAAGCAAAAGGGCAGAAAAGGCAACGCGTTTTCTGCCCTTTTATTGATAAAACTCTTTGGCGTGCGCCGCCAAAAGCGTTTGGCATCTGTTGACAAAAGCCCCCAAGCCGTGGTATAATCAAGGCGAAATATACAACTCGGAGGTACGTATTATGCAAATAGGATTTTTGATCGCCGTCGCCCTGATCGCGCTTGCCGCGCTCGGTGCAGGTATCGCATTGCTTTCGCTCAGAAAGAAAAAGAAGGGTGGCATTGTCGCAGGTGTTGCCCTGGTTCTTGCTTTCGGGCTTCTTTTGGTTCTCGTTCCGCCAAGCTTTCACACCATTCAGTCGGGTGAGATCGCCGTTGTGAAGGTGCTCGGAGAGGCGAAAAACGTCAGAAGCGCGGGAACGTATTTCGATTTCTGGCTCACCAATACGTATGATATCTACGATGCCAAGGTTCAGAACATGGAGATCGTCACGCAGGCCTACTCCAAGGATGCGCAGACGATGGGCGTGAATATGACCGTGCAGTATAAGATCGACACGTCCAAGGCGATCGAAATCGTCAGTCAGTACGGCTCCATGGATATCCTGGCAAACCGCATTGAAAGTATCGCAACGGAAAAGGCAAAGGCAACGCTTTCCTCTTATTCCGCCATGCAGATCATAGAAACGCGATCCACCATTTCTCCCACGGTTGAGCAGATCATCAAGGATGCCGTAAACGACGAATACTGCGTGGATATCGTCGCGGTCGTGCTGACCAACATCGACTTCTCGGATGCCTTTGAAAAGACCGTTGAGGACAAGATGATCGCCGAGCAGGAAAAGCTCAAGGCAGAGTATGAAAAGGAAACCGCGATCGTCAACGCCGAGAAGGAGCTGGAGGTGGCAAAGCTGGCCGCCCAGGCGATCATCGAGCAGGCAAAGGCAGACGCACAGGCCAACATCGAGGTTGCCAACGCCGAGGCGGAGGCAATTCGTCTGAAGTCTATCGAGGTGGCAAGAGCGCTTGGCTTTAACATCACCGAAACGACCGTCACCGACGAGGATGGCGTACAAACCGTTCGGTATGAGATCGACTTTACCGGCAAGACCGAGCGAGAGGTCGAGCTGATCACCGAATACCTGAAATATGCCGACTATCTGGCAAAATGGGATGGCAAGCTGCCCTCTGTGATGACGGGCGATTCCGCCACCATTATGATCCCCACTCCGTAACGAAAAACAGAGCCGTTCCCTCGGGAACGGCTCTTTTCTTTTGCTTATAGAACGATCAGCTTCTTTTCGCTCTTCGTCAGGTTCTCGTAACCGTCCTCGGTCACGAGCACCAGATCCTCAATGCGAACGCCAAATTTGCCCTCCAGGTATACGCCCGGCTCGACCGTCATCAGCATGCCGGGGGCAAGCGTCGCCTCACTGCGCGGTGAGCAGGAGGGGTACTCATGGATGTCGATACCCACACTGTGTCCAAGCCCATGTCCGAAGCAGCCTGTGTAGCCTGCCTCGTTTATCAGGTCACGCGCCGCCGCATCCACGTCGCGGCAGCTCGCGCCTGCACGGATCGCGGCAAGGGATGCCGCCTGGGCGGCCAACACCGTGTCATACACGCGCCGCTGCTCCTCGCTTACCTCACCGAGAGCCACCGTGCGCGTCATGTCCGAGCGGTAGCCGTGGTACACCGCGCCAAAGTCCATCGTCACAAAGTCGCCGCGTGCGATCTTTTTGTCGGTCGGCACGCCGTGCGGCAGGGAAGAGTTCGCGCCCGAAACCACGATAAAGTCGAAAGCAACGCCCTCGCTTCCCATGCGGCGCATGAAAAATTCCATATCCAACATCACCTCGCGCTCGGTGCGCCCAACGGTGATGCGGTCAAGGACGTAGGAAAAGGTTTCGTCGGTCATGCGCTGGGCTTCTCGGATGCAGGCGATTTCCGTTTCACATTTTATCGCGCGTGCTTCGCGCAGGGCGCGGTCGATCTTGTCATCGTTTGCCACCAAAACGTCGGGCAGATTCTTTTTCAGCCGCGCAAAAGAGGAAAGGCTGGTTTCCTCCGCCTCGGGGAACAGGACCGTCGCGCCGTCCGCCTTCATGATCTCGGCGATCTGGGCGTATACCTGCTCGGCAAGGATCACGCGCACGCCCTTGGCTTGTGCGCGCGCCTTTTCCACGTAACGGAAGTCAATGAGAAAATAGGCATCCTTTTGCGTGATCAGCACCTGTCCTGCCGAGGAGTGGAAGCCCGTCAGATAATAGCGGTTTGCCCCGCTTTCGATCAAGGCCGCCTCACCCTCGGAGAGGGCGGCACGCACCCTTTCAATTCTCTCCTTCATGGTATTTCCTCGTTTTTCTGATGTGGGCAAAGGCCGCCGTCTCACCCTGCTCGGCTAAAATGCGGAGCCAGCTTTCCAGCAGATCGGCCGTGTCCTTGTGCATATACAGGCGGGCGTTTCCGCGCAAAAAGTAGGCCAGCGGATGCCCGTCCTCGTAATTCTTGCCTTGGTAGATCTTGCTGGCCGCCACACGGTCGCAGAACATCTCCTTGACAAAGCGCAAGGGCATCGGCACAGGCTCATACCGCTTGGTGGCGGGGTTCAGATCGTTCCAATATTCAAAATGGTGGCGGTTGCGCCCCTTGTGGTGCAGCCACGCGGCAGAGTAGCCGTACAGCTCACGCTCTTTTTCATTCGGGCTTCGCGTGCCCTGATAGTACCTCGCGCCTGTCAGAAATTCAATGGGGCTGTACTTGGACAGATCGTGAAAAAGCCCCTGAAAACCGATACCCGCGCGAAAGCAGTGCGCGATCACGCAGTGGCGGTGGCGCGTGATGGTGGCAAAATGCCGAAAGGGATGGGCCATGCCGCTTATTCCTCACACAGCGTCATGCGACGGATGATCTGCGGCACTCTCGGCTTGTCGCGCATGTCGGTGGGAACGGCAGCGATCTCGTCGATCGCCTCCATGCCCTCGGTCACACGGCCAAAGGCCGCGTACGCGCCGTCAAGATGCGGCGCATCTGCGTGCATGATGAAGAACTGCGAGGAAGCCGAGTTCGGATCAAAGGCGCGCGCCATGGAGATCACGCCGCGCACGTGGCGCAGGGGGTTCTTCACGCCGTTCTGGGCAAATTCGCCCTTGATGTTTTCCTCCGAGCCGCCCATGCCGTTGCCAAGCGGATCGCCCCCTTGGATCATAAAGCCGGGGATCACGCGGTGAAAGGTCAGGCCGTCATAAAAGCCGCGGCTAACCAGCTTCTTAAAATTCGCCACCGTCAGGGGGGCGGCGTTCTCGTCTAACTCAATTTTCACGGTCTTGCCGTTTTCCAGTTCCATCAGTACCATTTGTTTTTTCCTCATTTCGTATTTTTCTTTCACTTCTTGACTATATTGGTATAAAAGACAAGGAGTGCTTATGGATCTTTCCAAAATTCCCGCAGAGCGATATGCCGCCTATGCGGTTCTTGCCGTGGTGGGCGCGCTGTTTTTTCGGTTTCTTGCCATGCCGCTTTTGTTTGCCGCCCTGCCGTTTTTGCTTGCCTTTGCGGCGGCGTATGCCTGCCGCCCCTTGGCCATTCGATTGCACCGACGAACAGGGATCTCGACAGGGATCTGGTGTGCGTCGCTGATCTTCTTTTTTCTTTTCGTTCTGGCGGTCATGCTGTTTTTTGCCGTGCGAGGAGTGGCGGGGGAGCTTCTCTCGCTTGGCAACCGCCTCTTGGGAGAGGGAGATCCCGCCGCGGGTCTTGCGCATGCCGTGTCAGAGTGGTGGTCGTCAATGGCGGCGCGGTTTCCCGTTCTCTCGGGATTGTTGCCGCAGGGGGATTCCGAATGGCGGGAGCTTTTGCTTTCCCGCTTGGGGGATATCGGCACACAGCTTGGAGAATATGCCCTTTCGGCGGCGGGCAGGCTGGCGCAAGCCCTGCCGCTTTGGTTTCTGTTCTTTTGCGTCACGTTGGTCGCGGCCTTTTATTTTGCGCGGGATATGGATAAAATGCGCGCGGGGATGCTGGCGCTCTTGCCGCCGCGTGCCTCTCGCGCCGTTTTGCAGGCAAAGGACGGGGCATGGCAGGCCGTCGGCGGGTATCTGCGTGCCTACCTTATTCTCATGCTGCTCACGTTCGCATTGCTGTCGGTCGGATTTCTTCTGCTGTCCGTTCCGTATGCGCTGCTGCTGTCCGCTTTGTTTGCGCTCCTCGATCTTCTCCCCATTCTCGGTGTAGGGCTGTTCCTTGTGCCGTGGGCGATCGTGGAGCTGCTCCTCGGCAACGTCTTTCGCGGCGTGGGGCTTCTCATTCTGTACGCGGTGATCGCCCTCGTCAAGCAGATCGCAGAGCCGCATCTGGTCGGCCGCGGCCTTGGGCTTCACCCACTCGTGGCCACGGCGGCGGGATATATCGGATTTCGCTTTTTCGGCTTTACGGGACTGTTGCTGCTCCCGCCGCTTTGTCTGTTGCTCCGTGTGTTCTTTTCCTCAAAAGCTTCTGAGCCAGGTGAGGGAAAGGGGTAGCCACTCGGCTGCCACGGGATTGACAAGCAGGGGGTTGTTTACGCTGGTACGGTCGTCACACAGAGAAAGACCGTGCGGCCCCTTCGGAAAGATGTGCAGCTCGAAGGGAATTCTCTGCTCGGTAAGGGCAGATGCCATTAAGAGGGAATTCTGCACCGGAACGCAACCATCCTCTGCCGTGTGCCACAGGAAGCAGGGGGGCGTGTGCTCGGAAACGTTCAATTCGTTCGAAAGAAGCGTGCACGCCTCCTCGGTCGGCTCGTTCATTCCGCTGGCACGGCAAATCGTGCCCTGGTGACGGTTGACACC
>JAZQWX010000100.1:0-1983 GCA_045632565.1 Eubacteriales bacterium
CAGGCCGTGTACGGCACGCATACCCACGTGCCCACCGCCGACGAGCAGATTTTGCCGCACGGCACGGGCTACATCACGGATATCGGCTACACGGGCGTGCGGGACAGCATCCTCGGCATTTCACCCGAGGTGGTGCTGCACCGCTTCCTGACCCACCTGCCCGAGCGTTTTGCCCCCGCCGAAGGCGAGATCCGTATCCAGGGCGTTGTCTTTACGCTGGACGAATCCGCCCGCCGTTGTACGAAAGTGGAGCGCGTGGTGCTGTGATAAGGGGTCCCCGTGGGGCTTAAAAAGGAGGCAACCGAAAGGTTGCGTCCTTTTTTGTTAAGCTCGGTATGACGGCTGACGTTCTTCTTCCCTCTTTGCGCCTTTTGCCCCTGCCGTTTTCCCCACCAACCACGGAATACCGTACAACAGCAAAACGATTGCCGCGATGATAACGGGAAACCCGACAAGGTGGCTGCCAAAGGCTTCCTTAAATACGTACAGGGGGTTGCCCTTATCCGCTTCCATGAGGAACATAAAATTGGTGTCAAAGGCAAGGTTGAAGAGGTAGATCGGCACGGCCATAGCGACAAGCAGGCCAAGACAAGGCAAAACGTAGCGCATTTTGGGACGGATCTCCTTCCCCGCCAGCAGAATGACGGGGTAGGCCGCCAGCAGAATATGCACGGTAAAGCTGTGCCAATACATAAAGTTGGCAAC
This sequence comes from Eubacteriales bacterium, assembly GCA_045632565.1. Lineage (GTDB taxonomy): Bacteria > Bacillota > Clostridia > Oscillospirales > CAG-272 > UBA1740. The sequence goes on from JAZQWX010000100.1 coordinate 706, forward strand.
GGGCAGCTTCGTCCAGTTCGGAAACAAAAGTGCCGCCATCGCGCCGGGAATACAGATGAGGTACAGGAAATTGTCAAGCAGCTTGTTCGGCTTCCATGCATGAATGGCGATCATGACGATGTTGATGCTACACAGGTGCAGGGGCAGATATCCAACCGTAAAGTTGCCGCCAAGAATCAGCCAAAACCATTTCCACGCCTCGTCGAACAGAATCACACCCGCAAAGATGCGGCGAAAAAGCACCCTGCTCTTTTCACCCGACAGACGGCAGTACAACAGGCAGCAGCCTACCGTAAAGACGAGAAATACCGCAAGCCAAGTCAGATGCGTGGCATCGTAATGAGAAAATCCAAGCCCCTTGGGAATGGTATCCGAGGTGTCAAGAAAATATTGCATGGCGATCTTCCTTTATTATATACACGCGCAAATTCGCGCTTTTTCGACCTTCATTATAGCACACGCCGCCGCGAAAGTCAAGTTTTATATGCCTTCCCCACATATAAAAAAGCCGTCCCCGAGGGGACGGCTTTTTTGTTTTAGGATCACTGCTTAGCCATTTCAGCAAGCTTTGCGTACTTGGCCTTGGCGTTCTCCTCGGACTTGGCGAAGAGCTCCTTCGCTCTTTCCGGGAATGCCTGTGCCAGACGTGCATAGCGAACCTCGCTTGCGAGGAATGCCTGATAGTCACCGGTAGGCTCCTTGCTGTCAAGGATGAAGGGGTTCTTGCCCTCTGCCTTGAGTGCAGGGTTGTAACGGAACATCTGCCAGTAGCCTGCCTCAACCGCACGCTTCATCTCGACCTGGCTGTTGGCCATGCCGCCCTTCACACCGTGCATTTCGCAGGGTGCGTAAGCGATCACGATAGAGGGACCCGGGTAAGCCTCAGCCTCAGCCAGAGCCTTCATGGTCTGGTTAGCGTCAGCGCCCATGGCGATCTGTGCAACGTATACGTAGCCGTAGGACATAGCGATAGCGGCAAGATCCTTCTTACCGATTGCCTTACCTGCAGCAGCGAACTGTGCAACCTGACCGACGTTGGAAGCCTTGGAAGCCTGACCGCCGGTGTTGGAGTAAACCTCGGTATCAAATACCATGATGTTCACGTCCTCGCCGGATGCGATCACGTGGTCAAGACCACCGAAGCCGATATCGTATGCCCAACCGTCGCCACCGAAGATCCAAACGGACTTCTTTGCGAGGTAGGTCTTCTCTGCGAGAATAGCGGGAGCTACGGGGCAACCTGCGGCAGCGGCCTTCTCCAGCTCTACGATCAGAGCC
>JAZQWX010000101.1:0-15466 GCA_045632565.1 Eubacteriales bacterium
CCGGCAGCATGCGGCAGGCAAGCGCATCCTGACCGCCCGCCCCCGTCGGCAAGGAGAGATTAGCAAGGTCCTCATTGATAAGCTCCCTGTCGCGAGAAGCACGGCACAGGAGCGCAAAGAACAAGGAAAGATCCTCGTCTGTCGCGATCAGTGCGGCAGAACGCTGATATAGCTCCTTATAGGTAGGCAGCACATGATAGGTTTCTTGCAGTTGGTCATAAAATTCGGGACGCAGCATGGGATGCCCGTGTCGCACAAGCTCTTCTCGAACGTCGTCAAAAAAATCCTGCCAGCGCGACGGCCACTGATCACAGGCAAGCGATGCCATCAATTCCTCAATCGTACGTTTCATTGAATATCTCCCAGCAGTTTTTCATCATCCTTGAGAACCTTTACCGCGCGCGCAACGCGCTCTGCCGCCAAACGGACGGCGGCTCTTGCGATTCGCGCATTCGGGTATACGGGAAATTCTCCCGCATAAGCATTCGGGAATTCGAGATTCCAACCGCCGTCCCGCACCTGCAGATCAACCGCGTTATATTTATCCGAATCATGCGTATGCACGCCGCTTTCCTTGCCAAGCAGATCATAGCGCATCAGTTCCGGGTGCATATCCGTCATCACCGCCGCCTCGCCGTAGCAGGCATGGCCGTAAACAACGTTCAGCTCCTTGCACTTCAGAAGATCGGCTTCATCCTCGGGGGTCAGCTCGGGGATAGAGCCGGAGCCGTTTTTCTCAAGATAATTCGCCATTTTAAAGGGGGCTTCCTCATCCACGGTAATGGCAGTTACCACGTAATCCTTGTTGCGGTTATCGATATCCTGCAAAAATGCAGAGATCCATGCGCCATTTCCTCCGTGACCGTTATAGATCAGGATCTTCTTAAAGCCGTTTAAGGATATCTGATCGCACAGCTGCTCCAAAAGAAGGAGCAAGGTAGAGAGCGGCAGGGTTACGTTACCGAGATTGTGCTTCTCTTTTCTCGTGGGAATAGCACCGAAAATAAAATCGGGGAACACGCATACAGGCTCGATCTGCGATGCCTCATAGACAATATGACTTGCGGCCATGGTGTCAGTACCAAGGGGCATGTGCAAGCCATGCTTCTCCACGCAGCCGATCGGAATAATGCAAGTTCCCTGGGAAGCTTCCAATATTTCGGGGAGCGTAGCGGAGGTGTGATACATCCATCTTGTTTCCATAGTGACGGCTCCTTTGAGCAAACAATTTTTCTACTTTCATTATAAAAGAAGCAACACAAAAAAGCAAGAGCAAAATTTATTTTATACGCCTTAAATTTTACCGAACAAGAAAACACACCCGCGGATCTCCGCGGGTGTGCATATCGCGTATTAGTTTGCCTCGGGGCACAGGGGACCTGCCAGCTCGCGCAGGAAGAAGAGCTTGCCGGGCAGGGTCGGGATGTAGGTGGAGGTGATGAAGCGTGTGGGACCGTAACGCAGGGTCATCCACAGCGACATACCCTGCCACTGCATACCGCGGGAGAGCGCGCCGTCAGCGCCGCCGATCGCATAGTCAGCCGAGAACATCAGTGCAGGACCGATGGTGTTGGCACGGCAAGGAACGAGAGTAGTACGGCTCTTGAAGGAGGTGATGGCATTCTGCTCGATGGTCAGGGGATGTAGCTGCACGCCGATGCGGTAGGGCTGTGCGCGCCAATCCTCATCGTTATCGAACTCTGCACCGATCATGGGCTCCCAGAATGCGATGTGGCACATACGGCCGATACCGTAAACGAGAACGAGCTTTGCGCCCTCTGCCTTCAAAGCGGCGATCTTCTCGGGATAGGTAGGCAGGTTGTCCTTGGTAGCGAAGTTGCGGTGATCCTTCGGAACAGTCAGCTCGCCGAGCGGATTGTAGAAGGCGTTTTCCATAGCGCTCTGGAAGGAGGCCTCGCCGGTGATGGTGTTGCCCTCTCCGTCAGCCCACTCGTCCATGTTGAAGCACCAAACGTTGGCGCAGGACACGTTCCATTCTTTCAGGAAGTAAACGGCCCACTTGTACATACCCATAGGACCTACGGGGAGAATAAAGGCGATCTTGCGACCTTCTGCATTGGCGCGGCGGATCTCGTTTGCGATCTCATGACCCATCTTCACGTCAAATTCCGCAACGTTCTCGCACTGAATGGGGGTGAAGTCCTTATTCCAGAAGGACTGCTTTTCAAAAATAGCCTCGGGAGCATTGTCGCAGCAGGCATCGATCTTTTCCATGTCCCATCCCTTCGGATAGAAGCCCTCGAGCATACTGCCCTTTACGGTAGAATTAAAATCCATGATATATCTCCTTTGTTTTGATTGTCAGGGTAAGAGTCGCTCGGTAGTGCCCTTCAGGTATACCTGGCACTGACGGAAGCCTTCGGCGTAAGCGGCGCCGCACTGGTAACCGCGGTAACGGGAACAGGTTCTCACCATATCGGCAAAATCAATGCCGTCATGCTCGCGCATCCAGACGAGCTGGCTTGCATGGCATTCCAGCATGTTGATCTTCAGATCGATCTCGTCGGTGATATCTACGTACATGGTGGGTTCAAAGCCAACGCCCGCAAGGGTATCCATATAGAAGATCGGAACGAGCTTAACTGCATTGCTCGTTTTAGCGGTGTGATAGTTAGGCAGCGTTGCCGTAAAGCTTGCGTCAAACACAAGACGGGATACCGCCGTGTGGTCGGGCATATAGTCGTTGGGGTCATGTGTGATGATGACGTCGGGATCTGCATAGCGGATCACGTCGACCATTTTGTCGCGCGCTTCCTTGTTGTTGTCGTAGATCTCAAGGTCGTCAAAGCCGCCCCAGATCACCTCAATGCCTGCCATTGCGCCGGCCTTTTTAGCCTCCGCAGCACGCATAACGGTCAATTCATCGGGCGGAATGATCACGTGGCCCAGGTTGCCGGAGGATGCGTGACATACGATGACCGTATCTCCTCTTTTGACACACTTGGCAAGCGTGCCGGAGCATGCGATCTCTACGTCATCGGGATGAGTGCCGATTGCCAGAATACGCATAATGATTCTCCTTTAACGTAATTTTATTCTATTTGAATCTATCATACCATTTTTCGTAGGGGGTGTCAATGTAAAATCGATAAATTTCCCGCGTTTTTGCTTTCGGATTTTTCAATCGGCTTTTACGCGTTAATTTCCGAAAGTAATGGCATCGATCATCTGAAGCTCCTCCTCGGTAAAGGCGGGGCTGTTGATCGCGCCAACGCTGTCCTTGATCTGCTCGGGACGGGAAGCCCCCACCAGCACCGAGGTCAGTCCCTCGGTATGCATGACCCAAGCCAGTGCCATACGGGCAAGGCTTTCGCCGCGTTCCTTGGCAAGCTCGTTCAAGGCGCGGATCTTGGTCATCTTTTCTTCGGTAATGCTGGATTCGCGCAAGAAGCGGCCGTCCGTGCGTACACGGCTATCCTCCGGAATGCCGTTCAGATAGCGGTTCGTCAGCATTCCCTGCTCCAAAGGACTGAAGGCGATAATTCCCTTCTTTTCCTCGCGTGCGGCGACAAGCAGACCGTTGCGCTCGATCGTGCGATCAAAGATGGAGTAGCGATTTTGGTTGATGATGAAGGGGCAATGCAGCTCACGAAGAAGGAGAGCGGCCTGCTTCATATGCTCGCCGTCATAGTTGGAAAGACCGACGTACAAGGCTTTGCCCGACCGAACGATGTCGGCAAGAGCTTGCATCGTTTCCTCAAGAGGCGTATTCGGATCCATGCGGTGGTGGTAAAAAATATCCACGTACGGAATGCCCATGCGCTTCAGGCTGGCATCCAGGCTGGCAATCAGGTATTTGCGAGAGCCAAACTCCCCATAAGGCCCCGGCCACATATAATAGCCCGCCTTGGTGCTGATAATCAGCTCGTCACGGTAAGCGGCAAAGCCGTCACGCAGGATCTTGCCGAGGTTTTCCTCAGCCGCACCCGCCTCCGGGCCATAATTGTTCGCAAGATCAAAATGGGTGATACCGCTGTCAAAGGCAGTCTTACACATGGCCTTCATATTGGACATGTCGGCATGCGTGCCGAAATTGTGCCAGAAGCCAAGCGACACGGCAGGAAGCCGCAAACCGCTTGCGCCGGAGTAGTGGTAAGGCATGGTATCGTAGCGTTTTTCGTTTGCCAAATACATAAAATTACCCCATTTCATTCAAATTCGGTAAGTACCTTTTCACGATCTTCATCAAGAATATGCCCAGCACACCACAGGAAAGAACCTCACCGATGCAAACCGTCAAGGCAGAAAACAGAACGGAAGGTACTGTAAATGGCAGGCCATAGCCAAAAACAAGCACGAACGGCACGATCACGGTATTCGCAAGAATCGGCGGCACAAGAGCGAGATACGGCCGACGGCGCAGACTATAAGTTCCGAGCGCACCGATCAGCGTGGCGATACTGCCGAACACAACGTCCAGAATGACGGCGTTATTCAACAAATTGGCCAACATACAACCAAAGAAAAGCCCGGGAATAGCCGCAGGAAAGAAAACGGGAAGCACGCACAGCATTTCGGAAAGACGTAGCTGAACAGCACCCGAGGCAAGCCCGAAGATGCCGGCAAGCCAAGTAAGAAGGACGTACAGGGCCGCCACCGTAGCCCCCATGGTAAGTGAACGCAGTTTTTGGTTTCTCATGAATATTCTCCTTAGTTTTGTTTTAGGTGAGGATGGTTTCGAACTCACCGTGTCGAAAATCGACACCGTTATTATAGCACACTCGCCATTTTTTTGCAATCACTTTCAAAATTTGTTTGACAAAAGAATGAAAAAACGCTATAATATTTTAGGAAAAACCAAAACAAAGAAAGGAGTTCGGGATGAGAAGCATATTTGTACGCTACCTCTCTACCTTTGCCATCATTATTTTGATAAGCTTTTTCATGCTGACCTCCATCGTATCCGTCAGCATTGACAATTACGCGGCGGACGAGCAAAAAAGCGACGCAGAACGAATAACCGACATCACCACCGAGCTGCTCGGAAACGCCTTTTTGACCTCTGATTCGGAAAGCTTTTCGGAATTTGTAACCGCCGAGGACGCCAAGCTCGCCAATCGAATTTTCGACCTGATCTCCCCGCACGCCAAAAACGCCTCCTTCTTCGTGGTAGACGATATGGGGAACGTGCTCTTTTCATACGTACGCACACCGGGCATCCACGCGCCGATCGATAACGTCCCCCCTTCCGTGATGACAGAGCTGAAAACCAACGGCGTTTTCAGTGAATACGGTAAAATGGGCAATCGTTTTTCCTCCAATCATCTGGTGAGTGCCAAGCCGCTCTATAATGAAGATCGGGAAATTACAGGAGCTATTTTCACCTGCTTCACCGACGTTAATGCAAACGCCCTTATCAGCGTGCTGAATAAAAGCATCACGCTTGCCAATCTTTGGATCATGCTGGCGGTTATGATCGCGGCTTATTTTATCACCGAGCGACTCACCCGCCCCGTTAAGGAAATGCGCCTTGCCGTTCGTGAATTCTCAAAGGGAAATTTTGAGCCGCGCATACAAGTGGTGGGTGACGATGAAATTTCCGATCTGGCCAACACCTTCAACCAAATGGCAGAATCCCTTGCAAAATCCGAAAATTTGCGTTCCACCTTCCTTGCCAACGTATCCCACGATCTGCGAACGCCCATGACCAGCATCGCCGGCTATATTGACGGCATCCGCAGCGGGGCGATCCCCCCGGAAAAACAAAATTACTATCTCGGTATCGTTTCTTCAGAGATCCAACGGCTCTCACGACTGGTAAATCAGCTCCTTGACATTTCACGCATGGAAGCCGGCATGCGGCAGTTCAACCCCACCGAATTTGACATTTGCGAGCTGGCACGTCTGATCCTGATCTCCTTCGAAAGCAAGATCGACGAAAAGCATCTGGAGGTGGATTTCGACATTGAAGAGGAGCGCATGCCCGTTATCGCGGATCGCGATGCCATGCACCAGATCCTCTACAACCTTTGCGACAATGCCATCAAGTTTTCCAACGAGGGTGGACTTCTTCGTATTCGGATTCAGGCCGGTGAACGAGGCAAGTATGCCGTTACCGTCTACAACGAAGGTGCGGGTATCCCAAAAGAAGATCTGCCGTATATTTTCGACCGTTTTTACAAAAGCGACAAGAGCCGCGGGCTTGACAAGATCGGCGTGGGACTTGGCCTCTATATTGTAAAAACCATGCTTACGGCCAACGGTGAGAGCATCCGCGCCGAAAGTGAGGAAGGCAAGCATTGCGCCTTTACGTTCACCGTCAAAAAAGCCGGATGAAGATCCTTTTCATAAAAAAAAGACCGCAGAATTTGCATTCTGCGGTCTTTTTTAACTCTTTTTCCTTTCGTTGCATAAAATGAGAATGATCACAACACAACGGAGGATTCGTTTTGAAAAAATGTCAACGTTTACAAGCCGAAAGCGCGGCAAACGGGCAGGTTTCCTGCTCCTTTATTGCCGCCAACGGGTATCGCGGTTTCCGCTCTCGATTTGACGAGGTGTATCAAACAAAGCAATATGAGCACCTGTTCATCGTCAAGGGCGGCCCCGGGACGGGAAAAAGTCACGCCATGAAAGAAATCGGAAAAAACGCAGAAAAAATCGGGGCAGATTGTGAATACATCTACTGTTCGTCCGATCCCGATTCCCTTGACGGCCTCATTCTTGAAAAAAACGGATGCCGTATCGGCATTTTAGACGGAACAGCGCCCCACACCCGTTGTACCGAGATCCCCGGGGCGGTGGATGAAATCGTCAATCTTGGGGAATTTTGGGACAGCACGCGCCTTTCCCCACACCGTGACAGGATCTTTGCCTTGCAACAGGAAAAATCGAAGGCCTACCGACACGCTTATCGCTATTTGAGAATTGCAGGAGAGGCAGACGCCTATCTGACCGATCTTTTAGAGGCGTGTATCGATCACAAGAAGCTGCAACACGCCGTTGCCAGAACGGTGCAAAAATTGCCCGATTCAAAAGTCCCCGGAATGCAACTGCGCTACCGACAAGCGTGCAGCATGAAAGGGATCTCCTACTTGCCGATCAAGTCTGCCAAAGAAACTAAGATTTCGGATTATCTTGGATCTGCCAGATATTATCTGTCTTATTTGAAAAAAGAGCTTTTGGCCCAGGGACGACACGCCTTTACGCTTTACCCCACCTGTTACACCGACACGGTGACCGATGCCATCCTGTTAACGGAAAGCGGCATCCTGTTTACCGCAGCAACGGAGGAAAAGAGTGCCGAGGTGAATATGAAGCGTTTCTTACAAAAAGCGCCTCTTGCTCTATACCGCTCGGAGATCCGACATTTGCGAAACGTGTGTCAGGATATGCAAGAGCACGCTATACATGCCTTACAGCAAGCGGGAGGCCACCATTTTGCATTGGAAGAGATCTATGGGGATGCCATGAATTTCAAGGAAAAAGAGGCCTGTGTTGCCAAGCTTTGCGAAAAAATCATGGCATACTTACAAGCGGGCGGTTGACAGTTCCCTGCTTTTGTGCTATGATTAGGGTACGCTGGTGATGCGGCAAAAAAAGAAAAAGCAGCCGGTTGGCTGCTTTTTCTTTTTTCTGCATTATTTCTTCAGCTCGGAAACGATTTTTTCGGTATCCGAAGCGATCACCAGCTCCTCGTTGGTGGGGATCAGATAGATCTTTACGCGAGAGCCGTCCTTGTTCAGGCAAGTGGTCTTGATAGGACGCTTTACGCCGTAGTTGGCATCGTTGTCAAATTCAACACCGAGATATTCAAGGCCTGCACAAGCTCTTTCACGGATAGCGGGCGTATTCTCACCAATACCGGCGGTGAATACGATGGCATCCAGACCGCCCATAGCAGCAGAATATGCGCCGATGAACTTCTTGATCTGGTAACCGAGCATATCCATGGAAAGCTTTGCACGCTCGTTGCCCTGCTCGATAGCAGCTTCGATATCACGGCAGTCGGAGGACACACCGGAAATACCCAGGAAGCCGCACTTCTTGTTCATGTAGTTGTTCATTTCAGCAGGCGTCAGGCCTTCCTTATCCATGATGAAAGGAACAACGGCAGGGTCCATATCACCGCAACGGGTGCCCATGAGCACGCCCGCAAGAGGCGTAAAGCCCATGCTGGTGTCCACAACCTTGCCATCCTTCACAGCAGAGATAGAGGAACCGTTGCCAAGGTGGCAGGTAACGATCTTGGTTCCCTCGGTCTTGCCAAGGATCTTGAGCATCTCACCGGCTACGTAGCGGTGGGAGGTACCGTGTGCGCCGTAACGGCGAACGGCATACTTCTCATATACCTCGTACGGAACGCCGTACATATACGCCTCGGGAGCCATCGTCTGATGGAAAGCGGTATCAAATACAAGCACCTGCGGAACGTCGGGCATCACGTCCAGGCAGCCCTGGATACCCTGAATGTGGGCAGGGGTGTGCAGGGGGGCAAGATCGCGGCACAGCTCAAGCTTTGCCAGCACGTCCTCGGTCAGAAGAACCGACTCCGAGAAGTATGCGCCACCGTGCACGATGCGGTGACCGACAGCCTCGATCTCCGCCATGCTCTTGACACAGCCGTATTCGGCATTGAGAAGAGCCTCTACTACGTACTTGGTTGCTACGGTGTGGTTGGGCATAGGCAGGTTTGCCTTGTATTCCTTATCGGTGAGCAGGTTCTTGTGCGAGATAGCACCGATGGTGCTCTCCCCCTCAATACCGATACGCTCGCAAAGGCCCTTTGCCACTACCACGTTCTTCGTCGTATCAAACAGCTGGTATTTGAGCGAGCTACTGCCCGCATTTACGACCAAAACATTCATGTTGTCTTCCTCCGTTTTTTGTTAAAAATTTATTTACCACAGCATATTATATATGATTATCTCCACAATTTCAAGTTCTTTTGAAAATTTTAAGGAAAGTTTGCCGAAAATATGAAAATTATTGCCATTATCTGCGAATACAATCCATTTCACAAGGGCCATGCCCTCCTGTTTCGCCGCATCCGCGAGCGTTTTGGAGAGGACAGTGCGATCATTTGTATATTAAGTGATAATTTCGTGCAGCGCGGCGAGCCGGCCGTGCTCTCCAAATGGGCACGCGCACAGGCTACCGTATGCGAGGGGGCAGACCTTGTGTTGGAGCTCCCCTTTCCCTATTCGGCATCGTCGGCCGAACGGTTTGCACGGGCAGGGGTTGCCATCGCCAATTCCCTCTCTTGCGTCGATCATCTCGCTTTCGGCAGCGAGTCGGGAGATACGGAGCACCTGCTTGATATCGCAAAGAACATGGAAAGCGAGCCCTTTTCCTCGGCTTATGCACAGGTGGATGCAGACAAGGCCTGCGGCTCTGCTGAAAAATGCGCGATCGCCTACGAAAAGGCTTTTGGAAAAGAACCCGCGCTCTTCACAGCCAACAACATCCTCGGCATTGAATACATTCGCGCCCTGATCAGGCAAAAAAGCACCATTCTCCCCTCCGCCTTTTTGCGAGAGGGCGGTGCTCATGATGAGGTACGCCACGAGGAGATCGGCAGCGCTATGGCGGCAAGAGAGATGTTAGAGAGCGGAAAAACCGATTTGCTCTTCTCCCTTTTGCCAGCACAGTCGGCCTCTGTTTTACAGGACGAGCTAACACAGGGGCGCGTCATTTCCTCTCCTGCGGCATATCAAAACCTTCTGTTGCTTTCCTACCGCCTTCTTTCTGCGGAGCAATATCGGGGAGCAGACGGTATGCAAGGAGGCCTTGCCGATCGCATTGCTTCTGCCGCCCTCACCGCACGCACGGGAGAAGAATTCTTCGAGCTGATCCGCACCAAGCGATACACCGATGCATTCCTGCGACGAACTCTTTTATACGGGCTTTTCGGTGTCACGCGCGAGCGATTGAATGCGCCGCCCGCTTATACACAGGTACTTGCATTCACGAAAAAGGGCCAAAAGATCCTTGCCTCTATTCGCAAAAACGCATCCATTCCGATCCTGACCAAGCCTGCAGATTACAAATCATTGGACGATACGGCGCGTGAGGCGGCAGAGCTTTCTTTTCGTGCAAATTCGATCTACTCTGCGTTACTCGACAAGCCTTCTTCCCCCTCTGACCTTCTTCGTCATGCTCCCTTTCGAAAAGTGTGACGAAAAGCATCGAAATGTTCTTGGGACAAGCCCTTGACATTTTGTGGAAAGTAGTGTACAATATTCTTCGCAAACGTTTGATGACCCAATGAAAGGAGTACTCACATGGCAGAAGCAACCATCGGCATCAAGGGCAAGTTTCTTGAATACAAGGGCAAGCCTCTGGTCCGTCAGGATGACGAGTTGTATTACGGCAACATGTCCGACAAGTTCATTCTCTTTATGATGATTATGAATTACAAGGAGGACGAAAAGCTCCATACCAAGATCCCCGGCAAGGTAATGGTACAGATCATTCCTACCGACGGAAGCCAAAAGGTAGAAAAGCAAGGTATGGCAGACGGTCTTTACGAGGCACTGGATCTCGGCGGTGCATGGCTGGAACGCGCCAATCGCGTGTAACCGAGAAACAATTTCATAGCGGTTATATAACCCAAGGAGGTAAAAAATCTTGAAGTCTTCACAAATGAAGGCGAAAAGATGCATGACGGTTATATTATCTGCAGTTTTAGTAGTAGCGTCTTTAAGCTTATCCGGCTGTTCTCTGCGATTTCTCTCCCCTGACAAGACACCCTCGAACGAAAACAACACCGTCGTTCAACCGGGCAACACCGACCAAAACAATGCAGGCAATGAGAAAGAACCGCAAGCGGACAAGCCGACGCTGCCAAGCTATTACGATCCCCTGACAGGGCTGGCATCGGCGACCGATTTGTCGCTGATCCGCCCTGTTTCTGTTTCTCTTGGAGGGGGCAATTCGCCGCAATACGGGATATCCGATGCGGGCATCATCATCGAAGCGCCGGTTGAAAACGGCGGCGTGCGCCGTATGATGATCACAACAGCCTACCGCAACGCGAGCCATATTGGCGCGATCGGCAGCACACGCTCGTACTTACTGTCCATTTCTTCTGATTTTGGTGCGGTATCGGTATGCAATCGGGCAAACGACGTGCGAAGCGGCATTTCCTATCCCAATTATCCCTGCTTGAATTACGAAATCGACGGTGCCACCACCGTTTTCTTCCAAAACGAGGGCGAGGGGGCAGACGGACATCTGTATACATCCGGCACGCGTCTGATCGGTGCGCTTGAAAATTTTGAAAAACGCGGCGTAACGCTCCCCTACTCCTTTGTGGAATACGGCAAAACCGCCACTCCGACGGGACGCCGTGCAACGGGCGTGATCATTCCCTTTTCTTCCACGGCCGTTACACAGTTTTTATACAATTCCGAGAGCAAAACCTACCTCTCCTCTCACAACGCCACCCCGCTCCTTGACAGCGCAAACGGCAAGCAGGTGGCCTTTTCAAATCTCCTGCTCTTGCATTGTGAAAGCTCGATCTACAACCGCGCAAGCGGCACGGAATTTGAGCTGAATACCGAAGCGGGCGGCGCGGGATATTACGTTTCCTGCGGTTACGTTTGCGAAATCACGTGGTCGCGTGCGGAGGACGGAAAATTACTGCTGCAAGACAAAAGCGGCACGCCGCTTTCGGTCAATCGCGGAAGCACTTATATCGGACTCATCGATCTGGTAAACAGCTCTTCCGTTCTGATCGTCGAATAAAAAAACAGGCCGTTGCCACGGGCAACGGCCTGTTTTTTTATACAAGACTGAAATACAAAATCACTAAAAGACCAAGCGCGATGCGATACCAGCCGAACACCTCAAAGCTATGACGGCGGACGAAATCCATCAGGAAGCGGATACATACAAAAGACACAAGGAATGCGACGATCGAGCCAACCGCAAGCAGACCGATCTCGGTCAAGCTACAGGAATACCCCTCCACGCCCTGCAACGCACGCAAACCGTACTTTCCAACCTTGAGAACCGACATACCAAGCATGATCGGAATGGCCATGAAGAAGGAATATTCTGCCGCGGCTACGCGGGAAACGCCGAGCGCCATGCCACCAAGAATGGTAGAACCCGAACGCGACGTGCCGGGGATAATAGAAAGACATTGAAACAGGCCGATAAACAAGGCCTGCTTGGGAGTCAGCTCTGAAATGTCGGAAACGGAAAAGGGATTATTTTTGCGGGTGCGTTCCAAAACAACGTATAGGATGCCGTACAAAATCAACGTGGCGGCCACCACAAACGGACCGTAATCCGATGCGACGACATATTCGTCGATCAGGTCATCAAGAAGAATGCCTACCACGCCGGCAGGAATAACGCCAATGAGCACGAGAAGCCAGATGCGCCATGTGTTCTTTGCCTCTGCCTCGCTTTTTCTCTTGGAAAACGGATTAAGGCGGTGAAAGAAGAAGCAAACGACCGCTAAAATGGCGGCAAGCTGAATGACGTACAGGAACATACTGTAAAACTCGGGACTCATCCTTTCAAGAGGCAAAAAGCTCTCAAGAAGGATCATATGTCCCGTGCTACTGACAGGCAACCATTCGGTAATGCCTTCCACAATACCGATCAAAATAACTTTCAAATATTCAAGCATAATTTCTCCTCATTCTCTGATGGATGCGCGAAGAATGTCCCCTCCCCGTACAGCAAATGGCATTTTCATGTAAAACGGCATTTGCGGATGCGGAACGGACTCGATCGGCTGCATGCTTTCGTCATACAATGCTTCAACCGAAAGCGGAATTCCCACACGGCCGGGGGTCAAGAGATCCACCCGCGCACCGCAGGAAAATTTGTTTTTCTGGATCATGCGGGCAAGCCCTGTCTTTTCATCATATGACACCACGGTGGCAAGATATGCGTTTTCCTTGATGTACCCGTTAAAGCCTGTGGTGTTTGCTGTTTCGGTCGGCTCATCGAAATAAAATCCTGTGTGATACGCCCGATGGCTCACCCCTTCTAATTCCCTTTTCCATTCAGGATCAAAGGAATAATTCCCGGCAGAGTACGCATCCATCGCCATACGGTAGGTATTGGTCACCACGGCGGTATAGTAGGCACTCTTCATGCGCCCCTCGATCTTGAAGCTGTCAATTCCCGATTCCATCAAGGCGGGAATATGCTCGATCATGCAGGTATCGCGGGAGCTTAAAAAGAAGGTTTCACCGTTGATCTCTTCCACAGGGATCGGTTGGTCCGCCCGTTTTTCCTCCGTGATCTCATAATGACGCTCGGAGATCGTATAATTCCATCGGCATGGCTGGGTGCACATGCCGCGGTTGGCATCACGTCCTGTGAAGAAATTAGATAACAGGCAACGGCCGCTGTAGGAAATACACATCGAGCCGTGAATAAAGGCCTCCAGCTCCAATTCCCTTGGGGTGTTTTGTCGAATTTCCAAAATCTCACGCATAGTCAGCTCACGTGCCAGCACCACGCGGGAAGCGCCGAGTGCATGGTACGCACGGCAAGCGGCGGCAGAAACTGCGTTTGCCTGCGTAGATATATGGATGTCGACATCAGGAAGCATTTCCTTTGCCAAGGCAAGAACGCCAAGATCGGCTACGATCAGTGCGTCCGGCTTGGCGGCAGAAAGCTCGGAAAAATAGCCGCGAAGTGCCGCATATTCCCCCTCGTGCGGCATAACGTTGACGGTCAGATACACGCGAACGCCACGCTCATGCGCGTAGGATATAGCCCGGGCAAGCTCCTCTCGGCTGAAATTATCGGCTGCGGCACGCATCCCAAAGCGCTCTCCTGCCAAATAAACGGCATCAGCGCCGTACAAAATGGCGGCCTGCATTTTTTCAAAATTCCCCGCAGGGGCTAACAATTCCGGCATATTTCCTCCTTTTCTATGTCTTCAATGCAAGATAATTCGACCGAAATAGGGTTACTGCCTGCACGAAAGGTATAGCTTTGTCGCTCACCCGGCGAAAGGCAAAGGATCTTCCCGTCATAGACGACCGAGTCACAGGCAAGGCCGATCAGCTCTACCTCTGCCACGGCATCTGCCGCACGCAGCACAACGGCGTATATATCAAAATCGCCAGTTCGCAAGATCCCAAGCTCTCCCTCTTCAGCAAAAACAAGGACTTGTCTTTCGCAGTTCTGGCATTCTATTTCCGACTTTAATTTAAGGCAGATGTGCATTTCAGACAGCATACAGCAAGATCTCCCAAGCAGGAAAGCACCGTCTTCTTCGAATGTAAAAACGATAATCGGAGCGCAACTCATCGAGCAAAAGAGGGAGAAGAAACAGATCCTCACTACGGTGATAGAGAGAGATGGCGAGTGCAGGACGATCCCGTAGAATGGTTTCGCGGCTACCAAGCAATGCTTCCCTTTCAGCCCCTTCAAGATCGAATTTGATAAAATCGATCCTTTCCTTTGCCAGCATATCCACCGACATCAGCGGAACGCTGATGTCCTTATGCTCATAAGAAGCCCCTACCAATGAGGAGTTGCGGTTGCCTGCGGAGGAAAACCTCGCATCCCCCGCTTCGCACCACAGGGCGGCGTGTATCGGGAGAACGTTTTCGTGATCTGCCGCGAATTTTTGCAGCCTTTTGAACGTTTTCGGGTCGGGCTCTACCGCGTATATCCGAGAAAGTGCCGGAAGGAATTTCATCATTTCGGCAGCGGTGTCGCCGTTATAAGCACCGCCATCGATGGCGGTTTGGATCGTTTTTTCGGACAGGAGCGCATATTCCTCCTCGGGCGCGGTGCAGGTTTTTTCGAGGTGAGAAACGTCACCTGTTATCTTGTAAGCAAGGACGTCCGAAAAGATCTTTTTGGATACATCATCCGCCAGTCGCGCATATACACGAAAAATATCCTCCGCGTGCTCTTCCATAAACGCGCGGGTAAAATACGTATCCCCTACTACGGGCATATCCGGCAAATACAAGGGGTGACGCGCTGAAAGGGCTAAAATTTGCTCCATCACTTCGGGAATGCGGGTAGCAAAAGACACAAGAATGACAAAATCGGAGTAAGCCTCTTCAACCTCTGCAAGCGTCATGACGCGGTATCCGCGAAAGGATTGACCGCGGACAAATCCGTCGCTGGCGAACACGGCAACCGGGGTTTTACCGATTTCGGCAAGCTTCAAAAACAGCTTGTCTGCGCCGTTCCCCATGCCGTATACCGCGATCGGTCTTTCTTCACGGGAAAGAATTGTCCAAATATCCTCCCCCTCGGGGAGAAGCATATTGTTTTTTTGCATTTTTTGCCCTATCCCTTGCTTTTTGCGGTAAATTTTGCTATACTATACGCAAATACAAACAACTAAAAAGGAGTTTACCGATGGAAAACTGTCTGTTTTGCAAGATCGCCGCAGGCGAGATCCCCTCTGACCGCGTATACGAGGATGAGAAGATCCTTTGCTTCCGCGATATCAATCCGCAAGCGCCCGTTCACCTTTTGGTTATTCCCCGCGCACACATCGCCTCTG
>JAZQWX010000102.1:0-9917 GCA_045632565.1 Eubacteriales bacterium
TCCCGAAGGACGAGCCCGGCTCGGCAGAGGAAAAGCGTTCCTCTTGGACGGAAACCTTCCGTCGTCGTCCCGCGCCGGAGCGCACGGGTGAGGGCATGATCCTGGTGGTCAACGGCGTGCGCGTGTACGCCACGGGCGGCAACTGGGTACCCCCCACGCCCTTCCCCGGGCACGACGATCGCGTGATCTATGAAAATCTCGTGCGCCTTGCCGCCGAGGGTAACTGCAATTTCCTGCGCGTATGGGGCGGCGGTATCTATGAAACCGACTACTTCTACGATCTGTGTGACGAGTACGGCGTGATGGTATCGCAGGATCTCATTATGTCCTGCGGCGACTATCCCTATGAAGATCCGCATTTCCGCGCGCAGATCGCGGCCGAGATGCGCTATGCGATGCGCCGCCTGCGGAATCACCCGTCGCTGATCTTCTGGTCGGGCAACAACGAAAACTGCTCCGACTTTGACTGGGACGACCCTGCCGTCAAGACGAACGCCATCACCGAGGAGGTGCTGCTGCCCATCGCGCGGGAGGAGGACCCTGCCCGCGTGTTCCGCTTTGGCAGTCCGTTTGGCGGCAAGGGCAACAACGATTTCATCATCGGCGACAATCACGTGAGCTGGTGGTGGACGGGCGCGGAGAAGATGACGAGCAACAACTTCGAGTGCATCGCGCGCTTTGTGACCGAAAGCCCCCTCGAGGGCTATTCGCTCCCCTCGACGCTGAAGAAATTCCTCTCGGACGAGGATATTGCGAACCCCACGGGCGAGGTGTTTGAGTATCACATCAAAAACAACGATTACTTTACCGAGGTGCTGAAGTGGCCCTCTGTGCACGGTCGCCTGATGAAGAACGCCGAGGTCATGCTGGGCAAATGGGAGAATGAAGAGGAGCGCCTGTACCGCTCGGCCTACGTGCAGTACGAATGGGCGCGCTTCACGGTCGAGGCCGCGCGCCGCGCCAAGTGGTACAACGCCGCCCTGCAATATTGGATGTACAACGATTGCTGGCCGGCTGTGGGCTATGCCATCGTCGATTTCTACGGCAAGCCGAAGGCGGGCTGGTATGCCAGCCGCCGTGCCTTTGCACCGATCGCCGGCGCTATCCGCTGTGAAGAGGACGGTAACCTCACCTTCCACGTGCTGAATGACGGCAGAGAGGCGCACGATCTGACCTACCGTATCCTGGCGGCCGACATGCAGACGGGTGAGCTGACCGTGCTGGGCGAGGGGGCGGTCCCCTGTCCCGCCGGCGAGAACCGCTGCCTGCATTTCCGTTACCCCACCGAGGGTGGCTGCCTTGGCAAGCTGCTCCAAAAGGGAAGCGGTATTCTGTTCCTTGAGCTGTACGAAAAGGACGTGCTGCTTGACCGCGCGCGCTGGTATCCCACGTGGCTTTCGAACGTGGCTTGCGAGAAGGCCGCGCTTTCCTATACGGTAGACGAGGCGGCCTGTACGGTGACCGTCACCTGCGAGAGCGGTGTGGCGATCGGCGTGGCCTTTGACGGCGACTGCGTCTTCGAGGACAATTTCTTTGACCTGCTTCCCGGGGAAACAAAACGGATCTCCTATCGACCCCTGTCGGATAAGGTCGACGTTACCCCCTATGCCTATAACGGTAAATTTTAATTTTTTACTGTAAAATCGTCCCACGATCGCACAGTAATGAGTAAAAATTGCAAGAAAAAGGGGAAAAGTTGCTATTTTTATTGCAATTTGGCTTTGTTATAATAATAACAGAAGACCTGACGAAAGGAGGGGCTGCAGATATGCTGGCACGCAATAAGCCGGAGGGGGAACGCTTTTGGGTCTCCCAACGCGAGTTTCGTTTCTGTGACATCCATTGGCACGATTACTACGAGGTAGAATTGTTGCTGGAGGGTGAGGTGCGCCAAAATCTAAACGGCGCAGAAAGTGTGCTGACCTCACGTTGTCTGACCCTGCTTTCCCCTTACGATTTTCACCGTCTGGAAACCGAGCCGAAGAAGCCGGCTACCTATTTCACGCTGGGCTTTTGCCGTGAGGAGATCTCGTCCGAGATCCGCCGCGTGCTCGAGGGGTTGCCCTCGCCCTTGCTCGTCCGCTTTGACGAAAAGGCGTATGCCGTGATGCTGGAAAAGTACCGCGACCTTGAGGAAGAGATCGGGCGGCAGTCGTCCTACCGTCTGCCCACGGTGCGCCGCAAGATCGAGCTGTTTTTGTTGCATATCGCGGAGTGCGTAGCAAACGGCTCTGCCCACTCGCTTGGCGAGGGCGTTGCCTGCACGGATTCGCAGATCAACAGCATCCGCGCGGTGCTGCTGCACATCGACCTGCATTACGGGGAGGAGATCAGCCGTGACGAGCTGGCCGCCTGCCTGCACTACACCCCGAACTACCTGTCCACCCTCTTCCACCGTCTGACGGGTACGTCGATCTCGGAGTATATCATGAACGTGCGTATGACGCACGCCTACGACATGCTGCGGGAGGGAGAGCTTTCGATCCGCGAGATCATTGCGAAGACAGGCTTCCGCTCGCCCTCGCTCTTTTACCGCAAGTTCCACGAATATTACGGCAAGAACCCGCGCGAGATCGCCGCGCATCGCCAGGAGCACGAATAAGAAACAAGCAACCGCCGCGGCGGGTGCTTTTTCTTGTGTTTTCGGGGCAAACCGGTTGCATTTTTCAAGTGGGCGTGGTATAATGAGGGCGTTGAAGAACCGAATTACTTTTCGAAAGGACATCACTACCATGAAACAGGCAATTATGTACGGCGCGGGCAATATCGGCCGCGGCTTTATCGGTCAGCTCTTCCACATGTCGGGCTATGAGATCTCCTTTATTGACGTCAACATGACCGTCATTGACAAGCTCAACGCCGACGGACAGTATCCCGTCTATATCACGGACGGCGACGATTATCGGGAATATCTCGTCACGGGCGTGCACGGCGTGAACGGCCGCGATAACGAGGCGATCGCGGAGGCGATCGCATCCGCGGACATCATGGCGACCGCCGTGGGTGTCAACATTCTGAAATTCATTGCCGCACCCTTTGCGGGTGGCGTGCGCCGCCGCATGGAGAAGGGGATCGAAGCACCCCTGAACGTCATCATCTGCGAGAACATGATCGAAGCGGACAAGTACTTTGCAGGCCTTGTCAAGGAAAACCTGAGTGAAGCCGAGCAGGCCTACTTTGATTCGCACATCGCGCTGGTAGAGCCGTCCATCGGCCGCATGGTGCCCGCCACGCCGAAGGAGATCGCGGAGAAAAATCCGCTGGCCGTATGCGTCGAGCCCTACTGCGAGCTGCCCGTGGACAAGAACGCCTTCAAGGGCGAAATTCCCGCCATCAAGAACATGGTGCCCTTTGCGCCCTTTGATTTCTTTATCCGCCGCAAGCTGTTTATGCACAACATGAGCCACGCCCTGACCGCCTATTTCGGCGCACAGAAGGGCTATACCTACATCTGGGAGGCTGCGAAGGATGCCGAGGTCAAGCTGCTTGCCCTGCGTGCCCTGACCGAATCCTCCCGCGCCCTCTCGAAGGAATACGGCGTGCCGCTCGAGGAGCTGCTGATCTTCTCCGAGAACCTGCTCTCCCGTTTCGAGAATAAGCTGCTCGGTGACACCGTGGAGCGCGTTGGCCGCGATACCAAGCGCAAGCTCTCCGAAAATGACCGCTTCGTGGGCGCGGCGCGCCTGTGCGAAAAGCACGGCATCAAGCCCGTCACGATCCTTGCGGGTCTTGCAGCAGGCCTGCACTTCGCGCCCGAGGGGGATGACGCATCCGCCGAGATCAAGGCAGACGCAAAGGCAAGCGGCGTGGCACACGCCCTTGCGACCTACTGCGGCACCACAGATCCCGCCACCGTTTCCGCGGTTGAGGCCGTGTACGCGCAGATCTCGGACAAGACGCCCATGAGCGAGATCATCAGCTCGCTGCAGATCTATTAAGATAGGTAACAAATCGGCAGAGGTCACCCTCTGCCGATTTTTGAAAGGAAAGAAGCATGGAAGAAAAGTTGCCGAAGAGGAAGCACCCCCGACTGAACAATTATGATTATAGCTCCACGGGGGCGTATTTCGTTACCATATGTACTCATAACAGGCGATGCATTCTTTCTCACGTAGGGCGGGGGCTTGCTCCCGCCGCAACAGAATGTACAGCATACGGAGAAATTGCCAAAGCAGAGCTTTTTCGACTAAAAGACCGATTTCCGTTTTTGGAAATAGAGCATTTTGTTATCATGCCCAACCATATTCATGCTTTGTTTTATTTGAAAAACGAAGCGGCGGGAGCAAGCCCCCGCCCTACGATCATGGATATCGTTTGCACGTATAAATCCTTGACTGCAAGAGCATGCAAACAAGCTGGATTTGTCGGAAAGCTTTTTCAAACGTCCTTTTATGAACATATTATCCGCGATCGAAAGGATTACGATGAGATCGCAAAATACATCTACGAAAACCCCGCAAAATGGGAGCGTGATGAATTGCATCGGGACGAATAACAGCCCACTCGCTTGGCGAGTGGGCTGTTTTTTCTGTTATATCCGACTTTCAAGATAGGCGCAAACGTCGCCTACTGTTTCAAAGCGTACGAATTCCTTAAACCTGAAGCCAAAGGCATCCTCGATCTCCATGGCCATCATCATCATGGCGAGGGAATCAAAGCCCAGATCGTCTATCAGGCGCGTTTCTTCGGTTACCCCGGACATATCCACGTTTTTCAGCACCTTGCCGAGAATTTCTTTCAAGCGTTCGAGCATCGTCATTCTCCTATCTTTTTGATGTAACTGCGGCGGCGCTTGTGCTGCCGCGCGTCAAAATATTTCCACTGTGCCTGTACGGCCGTGTTGGTTTCGAGGTTCAGGTTGGTTTCGCATTTCTCCACACGACCGTCTGCGAGCATATCCAGCATGCCGTCCAGCATCACCGCGTTCAGCCCCGCGTTTTGGTATTCGGGGCGGATGGCAACGAGGCCAAGGTCGATCGTGCGCGGATGCCGCACGGCAGAGAGGATGCGGAGCAGGGTGGGGAGCGTCAGACGGCCGCCGCTTTTTTTCACGGCATCCCCGATGGCGGGGAAGCAAAGACCAAACGCGACCACGCGCTCCTCTTCGTCGCAGATGATGACCAGATATTCCTTGTTCACGATCAGGTTGAACTGGTCGATCAGCTCGTCTTGCATCTCTTTTGTGATCGGCACGGTGCCGTACAGCTTGCTGTAGCACACGTCAATGCACTCAAAAATGCCGTCACGGTATTTGGCGATGTACTGTTTTTTCGGAATGCTTGTGTCGGCCACGTGCAGGTGGTGCAGCTCCAAGGTGCGCGCCGCCACGCGGGAAAGCATTTCGTTACGTTCACGCGGCATACGCAGCTCGTATTCCAGCCAATCGGCGTCCTTTTCGAAGCCCGCATCCGTGAGCAGCGCAGGGTAGTAGGGGTAGTTATACTGCTCTTCAAAGGTAGAATTCTCTCGGAAACCCTCAATAAGAAGCCCCTCGCGGTCCAGATCGCTGTATCCCAGCGGGCCGCAGATCTCGTCCATGCCGCGTACGCGTGCCCATTCCTCTACCGCGGCAAACAGCGCGCGGGAAACGCAGGGATCGTCGATCGCGTCAAAGCGGGTAAAGCGCACCTGCCTTTTGCCGTGGATCTTGTTATACTGCCGCTCGATGATGCCTTGAATGCGGCCGAGTGTGCGGCCGTTCTCTTCGGCAAGGAAGAATACCGCCTCTGCCGCCTCGGTCGCGCCGCCCGAGCGGAGCAGCTTTTTTTCATCCCCGTACAGGGGGGGCACGAAATAGGGGCATTTTTTATAAAGGCGCAGGGGAAACTCGATAAATTCGCGGATATCCCGCGCGGAGCGTACCTCTTTTATCGTGATCATGTAAGATCCTCCAGAGGCTCGTCCTCGCGGCGCAGAAAGGCAAGTCCGTAGCCTGCCAGCCACGGGCCGTTGTGGCAGCCGCTGACAGGGGACATGATGACCGCCTCATGGTTCGGCTTAATGCCAAAGCGTCCCTCAATCTCCTTCAGCGTTTCCAGCAGGGAAGGACCTGTGTAAATGTGCCAGAGCAAATAATCCTTCGGGTCGCGGTCGCCGATCATCTCGGCAAGCAGCTCACAGGTGCGGGCCAGCGCCTTTTTCGGGGTACGCACGCTCTCCAGCGGCACGATCTCGCCCTCGCGGGAGAAGTGAATGACGGGGCAAATATTCAGCAGCTGTCCCATAAAGGCCTTGCCGCCCTTCAGACGACCGTTGTAGATGAGGTAATCCAGCTTGCCGTCCACGCCGATAAATTCCTGATGCGCCATCATCCATTGGATCTCGCGCATGATCTCGTCGCTGTCCTTGCCCTCGCGTGCCAGCTCGGCCGCGCGGATGGCCAAAAGGCCCTCGCCAAAGCAGGTGATCTTGGTGTCGGTCACGCGGATCTTGAGCTTTCCCTCGTACTCGGCCGCGATTAGGCAGATCTTGTTGTACGTACCGCCGAGGGCAGAGGAGAGGGCAAACACCAGCGCCTCGTCACAGCCCTCCTCGATCGCGCGGTCAAAGGCGGCGCGGATCTCCTCGGTGTCCGGCATGCCCGTGTGGGGCAGGTTGTTTTTCGGGTCTTCAATGGTTTCAAGGCGACGGTAGAATTCCACGGGATCGAGGTCAAGCCCCTCGCGGTATTCGCGCCCCTCAAAAAACACGTGGATACGCAGAATGTCAATGCCCAGCTCGCGGTAACGCGCGGGGGCGTATTCGATACAACCCGTAGACGTGCAGATGACTTTGATCTTTCCCATGATGCTTCTCCTTTATATCTTATTGCGTTCCGCATCAAACACGGCGCGGTTCTCGGCCATGTTCAGCAGCATTTCGGAGCAGTTGACCACCGCGGCCTCACCCGCGTTGCCGCGCAGCTTGATCACGGGCTTGGCAACGCCAAGGATCATGCCGCCGCCAAGCGAGCCGATATCGTAGATGCTCATGAGGTGCGCGCCAAGCGCACGGATGGCATCCGAGCCCTCACGGTGGGCGTATTTCATAATATCCGTGATGATGCGCGTGGCCGTGCCCTCGGTCACCTTCAAGACCTGATTGCCCGCAAAGCCGTCGCATACCAGCACGTCACACATGCCCGAAAGAGCCACGTTGCCCTCTACGTTGCCAATAAAGTTGATCTCGGCGTCCTCGGCCAAAAGAGGATGGGTTTCCTTGACCAGCTTGTTGCCCTTACTTGCCTCCGCGCCGTTGGAAAGCAATCCCACGCGCGGCGAGGGAATGCCGTACATGTCCTGCATCAGACGCGTGCCGAGGTGCGCGAAGTGCAGCAGCATCGCAGGGGTGGCGTCCACGGTCGCGCCCGTGTCAACGAGGCAGGTAAAGCCGCCGCCCACCGCGGGCAGCACCGCCGCCATCGCGGGGCGCACGCGCTCCGCGCAGGGCAGATACCGCATCGCGCCCGTCAGCAGCACGCCCGTGTTGCCTGCCGACAGCAGACCGAAGAGGTCCTTTCGCTCGCCAAGGGCGGAAAGGGCGGTCAGCATGGAGGAGTCCTGCTTGTTGAAAAGGGCATCGGCGGGGTTATCGTAGTTGGTGATCTCCGTCGCGGCGTCGAGAATTTCGGCGCGCGTGGCGGGCAGGCCGTGCTCGCGGCAAAGCTCTGCCAAAACAGCCCCCTCACCCACGAGCAAGAACGAGAGATTTTCAAATTTTTCGGCGGCCATGGCCGCGCCTTTGACAAGGGGGGAAGCGCCTTGATCGCCACCCCGTGTGTCGAGAACGATCTTGATCGGTTTTTTCATGACGTGCTCCTTATTCTATGGCAATGAGATAGTCGTATACGTCCTGTCCGCCCTCGTATACCGTGAGCTCCAGGTCGGGGTAAAGGTCGGCGATCTGCTCGGTCAGCGCGGCACGCGCCTCGGCGTCCACGCCGCGACCTGCGATCAGCGTGATGATCTCGGATAGGTCGGTGTCCGCCCCCGCAAGCAGGGAAAGCACCGCCTCCTCGGCCGTCTGCGCCACGGAAACAAGCTCGCCGCCGCAAAAGGCCATGTAATCGCCACAGCGGATCACGCGCCCATTCACGGTCGCGTCGCGCACCGCGCGGGTCACCTCGCCGTCGGTCACGCTCTTTGCCGCGCGCTCCGCGCTTGCGATCAGCGCGCCGATATCCGTGATGCCGGGGGTGATGACCGACAGGGCCGCGTACCCCTGCATCAGACTTGCCGTTTCCAGGACGTGCACGGTCGCGTCGGTGCACAGCTTGGCCGCCTGCCGCGCCGCCAGGATCACGTTTTTGTTGTTGGGGAGCACCAGAATATGCTCCGCGTTTGCCTCACGGAAGGCCTGCGTCAGCTCCTCGATCGAGGGATTGGCGCTCTGTCCGCCAGACAGGATCACGTCCGCACCCATGTCGGTAAACAGGGCACAAAGGCCGTCGCCCGTGGCCAGCGCCACCGTGGCAAAATGCTTGCGCGGGGTGGCTTTTTTCTTCTCGCTCTTGTCCTCCGAGTGGCCGAGCGACATGTTTTCAATCTTCAGCGTCAGAAATTCCCCGAACTGCTGCATGCGTGTCAGCACCTCGCCCGGGCTTCTTGTGTGCACGTGTACCTTGATGATGTCCTCCTGCTTGTAGGCCACCACGCTTTCTCCGCCAAGGGCGGAAAGGGCTTCGGTCACGCGGGAGAGCGGGAAGCTGTCGGGGTCTACCTTGGCGGTGGTCAGGCGCAGAAGGAATTCCGTGCAGTAGCCGAATTCCAGCACGCTGTCGCGGGTAAAGCGGTCAAGGTTCGGCAGGGAAGCGTCCTGCCCGGCGGCTGCGGTGGGGGTGTAGGCAAGCGGCTTTCCGCAAAGCGCCTCGTACATACCCTCGGCAATATAGAGATAGCCCGCCGCGCCCGAGTCTACCACGTCCGCCTCGGCCAGCACCGAAAGACGCTCCTTGGTCTTGGCAAGCGAACGCCGCGCCTCTTCAATGTGCAGGCGCAAAAAGTCCTCCACCGTAGAGTCGGCCGTGATGGCGGCCGATGCGTATTCCGTGGCCTCGCGGAAGACGGTCAGGATCGTGCCCTCGGTGGGGTTCTGCACCGCCGCGTAGGATTTTTTGATACCGCTTGTAAAGGCAAGCGACAGCTCGCGCGCGTCGGCCTCGTCACAAGTGGAGAGGCGTTCGTTGATGCCCGCAAAGATCTGGGACAGGATCACGCCCGAATTGCCGCGCGCGCCCAGCAGCGTGCCGCGCGAAAAATCGCGCGAGATCGCGCCGATGCCGACGTTATCCGAGAGGGAAGAGAGTCCTCCCTCCATGGTCTTTTTCATGTTCGTGCCCGTGTCGCCGTCCGCCACGGGAAAAACGTTGAGGTCGTTGAGCTCGCTCTCGTGGGCGCACAGCATCGCCGCGCCCGAGGACAGCATCCGCGCGTAAGCCGCGCCGTCAATGGTTTTTGTATTCATGAATGAGCTACCACCGTGTTGTTTTTTGACGGCAAAAGCCGCCATTTTCGACAAAATCATACAAAAGAAATCTAAACTGAAACGAAACAGGCGGCGTGGGGGTAGGACAGGGGCTTGCTCCCCCCTGCCGAAAGCGTGTCTTTTTTCTTGACAATATTTGCTACATGCTCTGGCTAACAAGCAGTATTTTATCAAATTCTTAAGTTTGGTTGACAAAATGGCGGATATGTGGTAGAATATGTTTGTCACACAAATTGCATATGTTCTAACCAACGAAGGGAAAATACTTTTGGTAAAAAGTGTTTTCTCCTTTTCCTCATACCTTCGTTGGGAGAGCATTTGTGTGACAACAAATTAAGGGGAAGCATTTTTTCGGTGCGTTCCTTTTTGGGGCGCACTTTTTTGTATGCGGATGGAGGATATATGAGCAAACACATTCCTGAAAAGGAAATCGATATTACCGGCGTAGAGCTTAC
>JAZQWX010000103.1:0-13781 GCA_045632565.1 Eubacteriales bacterium
TTGGGCTGATCAGTACCGCACCCTGAAGGTCCGCACCAATGCTGACTCCCCCCGTGATGCCAAGAAGGCTCGCGAGCTGGGCGCAGAAGGCATCGGCCTGTGCCGTACCGAGCATATGTTCTTCGAGGAAGGCCGTATCGGCACCTTCCGTGAGATGATCTGCTCCGACACTGTTGAGGAGCGCAAGGCTGCTCTGGCTAAGCTGCTGCCCATGCAGCAGGCTGACTTCGAAGGCATCTACGAAGCTATGGAAGGTTGCCCTGTAACCATCCGTTTCCTCGATCCTCCGCTCCACGAGTTCGTTCCCACCGAAGAAAAGGATATCGAAGCGCTTGCTGTTGCTCAGGGCAAGACCGTTACCGATATCAAGAATATCATCACCTCTCTCCACGAGTTCAACCCCATGATGGGTCACCGTGGCTGCCGTCTCGCAGTAACCTACCCCGAAATCGCAGCAATGCAGACCAAGGCCGTTATCCGCGCTGCTATCAACGTTCAGAAGGCTCATCCCGATTGGAACATGGTTCCCGAGATCATGATCCCGCTGGTTGGCGACGTGAAGGAGCTGAAGTACGTGAAGGCCGTTGTGGTTGCTACCGCTGACGCCGAGATCGCTGCTGCAGGCGCTGACCTGAAGTACGAGGTTGGTACCATGATCGAGATTCCTCGCGCATGCCTGACCGCTGACGAGATCGCCAAGAACGCTGACTTCTTCTGCTTCGGTACGAACGACCTGACCCAGATGACCTACGGCTTCTCCCGCGATGACGCCGGCAAGTTCCTCTCTGCATACTACGATGCCAAGATCTTCGAGAACGATCCCTTCGCAAAGCTGGACACCACCGGTGTTGGCAAGCTGATGGACATGGCAGTTACCCTCGGCAGACCCGTTAACGAGCATCTGCACGTTGGTATCTGCGGTGAGCACGGCGGTGACCCCACATCCGTTGAGTTCTGCCACCAGATCGGCCTCGACTACGTTTCCTGCTCTCCCTTCCGCGTGCCGATCGCACGTCTGGCAGCCGCACAGGCAGCTCTGAAGAAGTAATAGAGCAACAAAAGACCGCGCCCCTCGGGGCGCGGTTTTTTTCTTGACACCCCGCGCGGGGCGTGCTATAATGGACATGACGACAAAAAAGGAGATCCTTCCCATGAAACTTGGTATTGTCAATACGGCTTACGGTGCAAGCTATCAAAATCCCGACGGATACCGCCAAATGCGCGCGCACGGCTACGAATATGCGGATTTCCAAGGACTTGTGGGCCTCGATTCTCCTTATTATACCGACCGCGAGCTGATCCTGCGCGAGCGAGAGGCCGCCGAGGCAGCAGGGATCCGTTTTTCCCAGCTGCACAGTCTGTGGCCGACGCACGAGACCACCGAGGCAGGGCTTGAGGAAAAGGTCCGCTATATGGAGATGGCGCTTGAGATCGCGCCCCTGCTCGGGTGTCCGCGTGTGGTCTTTCATTCCGAAATGCCGCTTGGCTGGGACGAGGATGACGAGGTGCTTGCGTGGCGCTCGAACGAGCGTTTTATTGCCCGTGTGCTTCCTGCGGCGGAGCGTGCGAACGTGATCCTTTGTCTGGAAAACATGCCGATGAAGGCGCTTTCCTTTTCGCGTGTGGAAAATATGATCCACATGGTGGAGCAATTTGACCATCCCTTGCTCGGAATGTGCTTTGACACGGGGCACGCGGCCGTATTCGGTGACGACTGCGGGGATGCGGTGCGCCGCATCGGGCGACATTTGCAGGCCCTTCATGTGCATGACAATGACGGAACGGCTGATCAGCACCGCCTGCCGGGCAACGGCATCATCGACTGGGAGCGCTTTCGCGTTGCCCTGCACGAGGTGGGCTTTGACGGCGCATTTTCCTTTGAGGCCTCTCCCTCGCGCGAGCTTCCGCCGGCGGAACGGGAGGCGGCACTTCTCTCGCTTGCGGCCTTTGGCAAGCGTATGATCGAAAAACCCTGACGGAGGAAACTTTATGAAAAACGAGAGCTTGACGGCACGTGTAAACAGCCCTGCGGCGGCCGCGTTTCTGCTGTTTGCACAGGTGTTCCTTTCGCTTCTTGCGGGAACGCTTGGCGGCGATCTTGGCAGTATCATCTATATGCTCTCCTATATTATTCCCACGGTTTTGTTTGCATTTTTTGCCAGAAAGATCGGACTTTTTCCTGCCATTTGCCCCACACGGGTCGGCTTTGCGCGTGTTTTGCCGCTATTGCCGATCTTCCTTGTAGCCGTTATCCTGACCGCCACGGGGACGAGTGCTGTTCTTGATCTTCTTGGCAAGGATGCGGTGGGCGGCACGGCCGAGGGCGCGGGATTTTTCTCTGACCTTTTCACCGACTGCGTATTCCCTGCCGTGCTGGAGGAGGGGCTTATGCGCTTTGCGGTGCTTTCCCTTCTGCTTTTGTGGAGTGAGCGCCACGCTGTTTGGGTGTCTGCCCTGTTATTTGCGCTTCTGCACGCGAGCGTTTATCAAATCCCCTACGCCTTTGTGGGAGGATTGTTCCTTGCCCTTGCGGCCGTGTGGGGCGCTTCCCCCCTGTATGCGATCCTGTTCCATTTTCTGTCCAATCTACTCTCTCTTTTCATGCAATATGCGGTGATTTGGTTTGGTGAAGAAGCAGGCACGTACACGTGCCTTGGGCTTTGCTTTGTGCTGTTTCTGTTAGCGGCGTGGGGCACGCTTGTGCTCATGAAGCGAGAACGAAGCCGGCAGGCCGAATGCTCTCCGACCGACTTTCGCGCGTTGCTTCTCTCTCCCCTTTCGCTGTGGGTGGGGATGATGGTGCTTTTGACAATACTGTGAGGATTTTATGGAAGAACAAACGATTTCACAAGAAGATATCCGTTATATCGGTCGCGCGATCGAGCTGGCGCAAGAGGCCGCCAAGCGGGACGAAGTGCCTGTTGGCGCTTTGATCGTACACCGTGGCGAGATCATTGCCGAGGCATCCAACACGCGCGAGGCATCCAAGTGCGCCACGCATCACGCCGAGATCCTGGCGATCGAGGAGGCCTGCCGCCGACTGGGCGGCTGGCGACTACCCGACTGCACGCTGTACGTATCGCTTGAGCCCTGCCCGATGTGCGCGGGGGCGATCGTGAACGCGCGCATCGACCGCGTGGTGTACGCCGCGCCCGACCTGCGGGCGGGGGCATTTGGCTCCAAGGTCAATTTAAATGATCTTGACCTCAATCACAAGCCCGAGATCACCGCGGGCGTATGCTGTGAGGAAAGCCGCTCGGTGCTGTCTGCCTATTTCCGTGCCAAGCGAGTTAAAAAGAGTGAATAAAAACCCGCCTGCGGGCGGCTTTTTTCACGCGCTGTGGGCATACTAACCGAAAAAAAGGCGGTTTATATGCGAGTCATGCACATTCTATCGGACAGCAACGTGGGCGGCGCGGGCATCCTGCTTGAAAACCTTTTGCGACACACGGGTCTGCCAAAAGAGGATATTTGTGTGGTTTTGCCACGCGGCGCGGCCATGGCAGCGCGTTACCGTGCGCTCGGTTTTGCCGTGCGCGACGTGCTGCGCGTGCCCGACCGTTCCCTCGCCGTGCGTGATCTTTCCGTGATCCTACGGGAGATCCGTTCCTTTCGGCCAAGCATTCTGCACACCCATGCTTCATTGATCGGTCGGATAGCCGCTTTTTTGGCGGGTGTACCCGTGCGGATCGCCACGCGGCATTGCGCGTATCCCGCGGGGCGCGCGGGACGGCCGTGGCGGCGATTGCTGCACCGCGCGGGGGATGCCCTTCTTTCCACCTGTACGGTGGCAACCGCCCATGCGGCCAAGAGCAATCTGATCGAGTTGGGCATCCCCCCCGACAAGATCGTGATGATCCGCAACGGAGCAGAGCCGCTTTCCCCGATGTCGCAAGAGGAACGGAAGGCACGACGGCAAGCACTTGGCATAGACCAAAGGAGCTTTTGCCTTGGCATGGCGGCGCGGCTTGCGCCCGTCAAGGGGCAGGATCTTTTGCTCCGCGCCGCAAAGGAATTGCGAGAGCGGGGGGAGAAGGTGCACGTTTTGTTGGTTGGCGAGGGAGAGGAGCGCGAGAATTTAAAAAAACTCGCGCGCGAGCTTCAAATTGCCGAGCACGTCACCTTGACAGGCTATACGGACAGACCTGCCGATTACGTCAACCTGTTTGATCTGGCGGCAAACTGCTCCCGCGGCACAGAAACCTCCTGCCTTGCCCTCTCCGAGGCGATGAGTCTTGGCATTCCTGCTGTTGCCTCGGATTTCGGGGGCAATCCCGAAATGGTACGCGAGGGGGAAAACGGACTTTTATTCCCTGCAGAGGACGTTGCGGGTCTGGCAAGGGCGATCACGCAGCTGCTCCACGATCCCGCGCTGTACCGCACACTCTCGCAAGGAGCGCAGCACCGTTTTCGTACGGAATTTACAGCAACGGATATGGCCGAAAAATATGATGCGCTGTACAGGCGGCTTGTGCACGAATCATAAATTCTCTGTTGCATTTTTCATCTATTTATGATATAATATGAAAAAACACATGGAGGACGAAGCATGGCAAAGCGGCAATATCTCGAATGCGGTAAAATTTTGACCGCGCACGGCGTGTACGGTGCTTTGCGGGTAGAATCGCTTTGCGATACGCCCGAGGTGCTTTGCTCCCTGCCAAAGGTGTATATTTCGCAAAGGGACGGCAAGCTTGCTCCCTACCCCGTGGCAAGTGCTACGCCGCACAAAAACGGTGCGCTCATGACGCTTGCGGGTCTTGATAACCGCGAGGATGCCCTGCTTTTGCGTGGCAAAATGCTGTTTGCCGCGCGTGCCGATATTCCGATTGAGGAGGGGTCTTTTCTCATCGCCGACATGATCGGCCTGCCCGTGATCGATGCCGACAGCGGTCGCGTGTACGGCAAGCTGGCGGAGGTCACGCCCTCTCCGGCATCCGATCTTTACGATATTCTCACGCCGTCCGGCCGACACGTGTTGCTTCCTGCGGTGCCGGCGTTCCTTGACCGCATTGACATTGACGCGGGTATTTATATCCGCCCGATCGAGGGCTTTTTCGAGGACGAGGAGGACGGTCATGCGCTTTGACATTCTGACTCTTTTCCCCGATATGGTAAACACGGTGCTTTCCGAGAGCATCATCGGCCGCGCGCAAAAGGCCGATATTCTTTCGGTGCGCTGTCACCAGATCCGTGATTTTGCAAACAACAAGCACAACAACGTAGATGACACGCCCTACGGCGGTGGCGTGGGCATGGTGATGGCCGCGCCCCCGATCTACGCCTGCTATCAGGCCGCGACAGCCGACCTGCCGCCGAGCTCCCACCGCCGCACGATCTATCTTTCCCCACGCGGCCGCCTGTTTACGCAGGACGTGGCGCGCGAGCTTGCCGCCTACGATCAGCTGACCCTCATCTGCGGACATTACGAGGGGGTTGACGAGCGCGTGATCGAGGAGATCGTGGATGAAGAGATCTCGATCGGTGATTACGTACTGACGGGTGGGGAGATCCCCGCCTGCATCGTAGTGGATGCCGTATCCCGTCTGCTTGACGGCGTTTTGGCCAGCCCCGAATGCTACGAGGGCGAGAGCATTGCCAGCGGCCTTCTCGAATATCCGCAGTACACACGCCCCCCTGTATTTATGGGGCGCGAGGTGCCGCCCGTTTTGCTGTCGGGTCATCACAAAAATATTGAAGCGTGGCGTACCGAGCAGTCGATCGCCCTGACAAAGGAACGCCGCCCCGATCTGTACGCGGCATACCGGGACAAGAAACACAACTGAAAGGAGTGAGCACAGTGGATTCCGAAAAAAGAAATCATTCCGTCAAGCATGGAATTTCAGCATTTTTTGCGTTTATCATTGCCCTGCCCTCGCGCTTTGCGGCGTGGCTTAGTGACTCTTTTGTCGGAAGACTGTTTCACGCCTACGGCAAATCGAACGAGCTGATGGGGGAGAGCCGTCTGTTCCGCCGATTCCGCGAAAGCCGCGTGTATCGCGCGGCCTCTCCCATGCGCTACCGCATCGCCTGTGCGCTGACAGACAGCCTCCCTGTCGCCCTGTTTCGGCGCGCTTTGGACATTTTGCGGTATACGGAAACTTGGATCTTCGGTATCATGTTCGGCACGTTCGGGCTTTACACCATTCTCGTTTACGTGATCCGCTATTTTGCCTTTTCCGCCGTCGACAACAGCACCGGTGCCCTGATCACGGGCGTCCTTACCCTGTTTTTCTCGCTGCTTCTGTTGCTTTCGAGAAAGCCCCTGTGCGTGACGTTACAGGAAAGCCGTATTCTCGGCTTTCTGTTGTACAAAACGGCAGGGCTGCGGCATCTTCCCGCCAAGAAAAAGGTGCGCCATACCATCAACCCGACCGTTGCCTTTTTGTTTGGCTCGGTCCTTGGCATCATGGGCTTTTTCATGCCCCCCTATCTCCCCTTGCTCTGTATTTTTGCGGTATTGCTCTTCTTTTTGCTGCTCCTTTCGCCCGAGCTTTGCCTGTTCTCGGCCATTGCGTTTGCCCCTTTTCTGATTCTTTTGGAGCAGCCCTCGATATTTCTTTGCGTGCTGGTCCTCATCGGTCTTTTGGGATATTTTTTGAAGGTTTTGCTGGGCAAGCGCCTGTTTTCCATTGAGCCGCTTGATTTTGCCGTGCTTTTCCTCGTGCTTACCTATGTTTTTTCCACCGCCTTTACCTATGGCGGTGAGGCTTCGGTCAAGCGTGCGTTGCT
Organism: Eubacteriales bacterium; assembly: GCA_045632565.1. Taxonomy (GTDB): domain Bacteria; phylum Bacillota; class Clostridia; order Oscillospirales; family CAG-272; genus UBA1740. The sequence continues at coordinate 6,733 of JAZQWX010000103.1, forward strand.
CTGTGCTACCCTGCTTGGCGGCTATTTTTTGACCGTCAATCTCTTTACGACCCCCACCCTGATCACCCGTGCCGTGGGCATCCTTTCGGTTTCGGGAACGGTGGTGACCGTGATCGGACTTGTACAGCAGTTCACAGGCAACGCCATTGCCGATTGGCTGGACAGCGCGGCTTACGACTATATCAGCGGCCGCATCACCTCGGTGTTTGAAAATCCGAATATTCTGGCCGTTTATCTGATCATGGTCTTCCCCTTTATCACGGTGTCACTGCTTCGTCGGGGATCTCCCCTTTTGCGTCTATCCTCGTTCGTAGTGTTTGCGCTGTTTATGGCCGCGATCGTGTATACGTGGTCGCGCGGCGCTTGGATCGGCGTGATCGTTTCCTTTGCGCTGCTCATGTTTTCCTGCTCCCCCGCTACCATTTACCTGTTGCTTCCGCTGGGGGCAGGCGTTCCGCTTCTGCTGCACTGGGCGGCTTCTCCCATTGCCGACCGCCTTTCCTCGGCCGCTTCGCTGGCTGACAGCTCGGTTTCCTACCGATTCCATCTGTGGCGCGGCTCTTTCTCCATGATCGGCGATCATCTGTTCAGCGGCATCGGTGTGGGGGAGGAGGCGTTTGCGGCCGTGTATCCCTATTACGCCCCCGCAGGTATGGAGGGCGCGCGCCATGCGCATAATCTATATTTGGAGTACCTTGCGGAATTTGGCGTGGTGGGCTTGCTCTTCCTCTTGTTCTTTATATTCCTGTTCTTCCAAAGAACGCTGACCCATCAGCATGAGGAGGAAAATTCCTCGCTCCGTCTGCTCAGCATCGCATCTACCTGCTCGGTCCTTGCCGTTCTGGTAAACGGTTTGACCGATTACGTGTTTTACAATTCCCGCATCTTCTTTTTGTTCTTCGTGGTGGTTGGCATCGGCGTGGCGCTTGCCCGCGTTGGCCGCACGGAAGAGGAACGCCGCCTTCCGGTAGAGGACGACGGAAGTGAAAACTTTACCATTGATATCGATATTGCCTGATCCTGTTTCACCGAACGGAGGTTCATGGCACAAAAAAGATCCCGCATGGACCGCATAGCGGTCTTGTGCATCAACGCATGCTGTATTCTGTTGCCGGTTTTGCTTTTGAGCGCCTTTATATACGCAGCAAGACCAAAAGAGCATTTTCATTCCAAAACGCCGTTGCGCTATACGATCTCCTGCCGCACGGTACGGCAGGAATACGTGACCGACATTCACGCAGGTGACACGGTTTTAGATGCCGTGGGAAAGCGCACGATCGGCAAGGTAAGCGACTTTACCGTTACCCCGGCGACGACCGAGGTCTACTGCCGTGAGGAAAACTGCCTGCGAACGGTAGTCTACCCCGACCACGTGACCTTGACCCTGACAGTCGAAGCCCTCGCCTCACGCGAGGGGAATGGATATTCGATATCCGGCTTTTACCTCATCGGTGGGAAGCAGATCCCCCTGCGCTTGCCCAATTTTGTAGGAACGGGCGTGTGCACCGAGGTTACGGAGGCCGACCCATAAACAAAGAAAGGAGCCGCTATGCAACCGAGAGGACGATACGTGAAGCTGAACGCTGTGGACTATATTCTGATCATATCCCTTGTTCTGCTGATCCTGACCCTGCCCATTCGCGGCATCCTGTATTTTTCAAACGCAGCGGCAGATAGCACCTGCGAGGCAAACGTGGAATTTGTCATTCGTCGCGTGGATGAGAGCTCCCGCGACCGCCTGCAGCAGGACAATGAGCCGTTTTCTATGGGAGATGGAACGCCCCTGCCGAAAACGACGCTGCACAAGGTAACGAAGACCACCGAGTACGTGTCAGATGGAAGCGGTGAAATAGAGGGGCTTCCTTCCGCTGATTCCTATGACGTGCATTTTACCCTTGTTGCCGAGGGGGCACGCGCCGCTGACGGAACCTTCCTTTTGTTTGGAAGCCGACGTCTTTCGGTCGGTGACAGCCTGACGCTAACGCGGGGAGCGTATTCTTATCAGGCGGATTTTGTTTCAGTTCGAATTTTATAAGTTTTTTCTGCTTTTTTAGCAAAACCCCTTGATTTTAACCTGACAATTTGCTATACTACTACTATAATTTTAGATAGAACATTTCTCTATTAACCGAATTGAGGTAGATATTATGACGCGTCGTGAAGTTACCATCCAGAATGCTGTTGGTCTGCATGCAAGACCTGCCACCTTCTTTATCCAGAAGGCAAACACCTACAAATGCTCCCTGTGGGTGGAAAAGGACGAGCGCAAGGTCAATGCAAAGAGCCTGCTTGGCGTTTTGTCGCTTGGCATCGTGCAGGGCATGACCATTACCCTGCTGGCAGATGGTGCTGATGAAAAAGAGGCCGTAGAGGGACTTGCGGCTTTGGTTGCGACCGGATTTGCAGAATAAGGCGGCTTTTGCCGTAAGGTGGTGGGCACTTGCCGGCTTTTTGCCGCAGTGCCCACTGTTTTTTATCACAGGAAAGGAGGACTTTTTTGATGAAGGATAGCTTGCTCCGTCTTCGGGAAAAGGCCTCCCGTTTGCCTGCTACCCCCGGCGTGTATCTGATGAAGGACGCCCACGGCAAGGTGATCTACGTGGGAAAATCCCGCCGCCTGTGCCATCGCGTGACCAGCTATTTCACAGGGGAGCACACCGCCAAAACGGCGCGCATGGTGGCCGCCGTGGCGGATTTTGACACCATTTTGTGTGACAGCGAGATGGAAGCCCTCTCGCTGGAAAACACGCTGATCAAGCAATATTCTCCGCGCTACAACATCAAGCTTAAGGACGCGAAGTCCTATCCCTATATCCGTCTGTCAGGCGGTGCCTACCCGCGCCTGTCGGTTTCCCGCGACCGCCGCAGCGGAGAGGGGGCTAAATTCTTTGGTCCGTATTCCGGCACGAGCGCGGCCTACGCGGCGCAGGATGCCGTGAACCGCATTTTCCGTTTGCCGGTTTGCCGCCGCGTGTTTCCGCGGGACATTGGCCGTGAACGCCCCTGCCTGTATTATCAGATGGGGCGATGCATGGGCCCTTGCACGGGGGGCGTATCCGAGGAAGAATACCGTTCCGTGGTACGCGCCGCCTGCGCGGTGCTGGACGGCGACGTAAAAAAGACGGTTGCCCATCTGGAGTCCGAGATGACCGCCATGGCCGAGGCCGAGCGCTTCGAGGAGGCGGCACGCTACCGCGACAGCATTCTTGCCTTGCGCCGCTTGACCGAGGGACACAAGGTGGTGGCCGACGAGGACGTTGAGCAGGACGTATTTGCCCTGCACACCGATGACACCTGCTCCGTGCTGTCCATGCTTTCCGTGCGCGAGGGCAAGCTGTGCGCCAAAAACGAGTTTGTCTTCTCCGCAACCGAGCTTTCGGAGGGAGATGCGCTTTCGGCGTTTTTATATGACGTTTACCGTGACGCTTCCCGCCTTCCGAAAAACATTTTGCTGGATTTTCCCTTGGATGACGAGGAGCTTGCCACACTGTCCTCGGTATTTTCCGAGCGGGCAGGGCGGCGGATCTATCTGCTGGTTCCTGTCAGGGGACAAAAAAAACAGCTTTGCGCCATGGCGCGCGCCAACGCCGCTGAGCGCGCGGGGCGTTACCGCGAGGAAACCATCCGCGAGGACAAGACCATGGCTTCCCTTTGCCGATTGTTGGGGCTTGATGCCATTCCGGAGCGCATAGAGGCCTACGATATTTCCAACATCGGGGCGGAGCACATCACCGCCGCGATGGTGGTATACGCAGACGGCGGTATGCGACGGCGGGATTATCGCACCTTCCGCATTGAAACGACGGGCGGCGTAGACGATTACGGCGCGATGCGCGAGGCGCTTTCACGGCGACTTTCGCATATTGGCGACGCCACTCCCTCTCTTGGAGAGACGCCTGATCTGATCCTGCTTGACGGCGGCGCGACCCACGTGGGCGTTGGCCGCGCGGTGCTTGCGGAGATGGGGCTGTCTATTCCAATCTATGGCATGGTGAAGGACGATTTCCACAAAACGAGGGCTCTGACGGACGGAGAGCGAGAGATCAGCATCGCCGCCGAGGGGGCGGTCTTCACAATGATCTACAAGCTGCAGGAGGAGGTTCACCGCGTGGCCGTCAGCCGCACCATGAACGCCAAGCGCAAGACCCTGCGCCATTCCTCGCTTGAAAAAATACAGGGCATCGGGCCGACCAAGGCCAAGCGATTGCTCTCGGCCTTTGGGACGCTTTCCCGCCTGCGGACAGCGCGACAGGACGATATTGCCGCGGTGCGCGGCATTACCCCACAGGATGCGGCGGCAGTTTACCGCTATTTCCACGAAAAAAAGGAGAAAACGCCAACATGATGCGAATTATTACCGGCTCTGCCCGCGGTGTACGTCTGGATACCCTTGCGGGGGAGGACGTGACGCGGCCAACGGCTGAACGGACGAAGCAAGCCGTTTTTTCTGCGATCCAATTTGAGGTAGAGGGACGCGAGGTGCTGGATCTGTTTGGCGGAAGTGGCCAGATGGGGCTTGAGGCTCTTTCGCGGGGGGCGGCATCCTGCATGTTTGTGGATGCGGCCGAGGAGGCGATCGCACTGATCAAGCGCAACGCGCAAAAGACGCGTCTGTTTGACCGTTGCCGCTTCCTTGTCAGCGACTACCGCAATTATCTGCGAAAGGCGCGGGGACGAGCCAAGTTTGATCTGGTCTTCCTTGATCCGCCCTATGCCCTGCGCGCGCTCCCCGAGGCACTGACACGCCTTTTGGAGGGCGAGTTGGTTTCCCCCGACTGCATTTTCGTTTGTGAGAGCGCCGAGCCGGATATTTTTGAAGGGCATGAGGAGCTGGGTGAAAAATTTGCAACCAGAAAAAGTGCGCGGTACGCGCATTCCTATATTCACATTTTGGAGTTAAAGGAGAAGGACGTATGAAAAAAGCTCTCATCACCGGCAGCTTTGACCCGGTCACGCGGGGACACGCCGATCTGATCGCGCGCACGGCGGCGATCTTTGACGAGGTGGAGGTTGTCATCTTTAACAACAGCGAAAAGAAGTCTACCTTTACGTTAGAAGAACGTCTTTCCTTCCTGTCGACGGTTTGCCGCGCGATCGGCCCGAACGTGCACGCGGGATCAACAGACGGCACGGTGGCCGAATACGCCAAAGAAAACGGCTTTGACTGCGTTGTGAAGGGTGTACGCAACGCGCTTGACCTCTCGTACGAGCAGGACATGGCCAAGCTCAACCGCACGGCGGGCGGCCCTGACACCCTGCTCCTGCCGACCGATCCCGCCCTTTCCTTTATTTCTTCCTCTTATGTGCGGGAATTTTTGCGCCGTTCTCTACCCACCGAGGCACTCTTACCCTCCGAAATTGAGGACGAGGTAAGAAAAACCTACCAAAAAGGACGGTAAAGCCGCGTTTTCCCTTGACTTTTCTACCATTTTGAGATATAATATTTAGTTGTAAAATCATTCTGAAAAGGACGTAGCTATGGAACAAGCAATTGCACGCCTGCGGGAACGCTTTGCCGAGGAGATCGGCAACGTAGACACCGCCGAGGCACTTGAAAACCTGCGCGTTGCCTATCTTGGCAAAAAGGGTGAGGTCACGGAGCTTCTCAAAAATCTGCGTGACATCCCGAATGAACAGAAAAAGGAAGCCGGTCAGCTGATCAATGCGATCAAGACCGAGGTGGAGATCGCCATCGCAAAGAAGATGGACGAGCTGCGTGAGGCAGCCCTTGCCGCCGCCATCAGCGGTGCGAAGCGTTACAATCCCACCCTGCCCTCGACCGAGGAGCTTGGCTCGTATCACCCCATCACGCTGGTACAGCGTGAGCTGGAGGATATTTTTGCCGCCATGGGCTTTACCATTGAGGATTACGCCGAGGTGGTCAACGACTACCAGTGCTTTGAATCGGTCAACATCCCGAAGCACCACCCTGCCCGCGACATGCAGGACACCTTCTATCTGGAAAACGGGCAGCTGCTCAAGACCCAGACCAGCGCGGCGCAGAACCACATCATGCGTAAATACGGTGCGCCCCTGCGCGCGATCTTCCCCGGCCGTTGCTTCCGTAACGAGGCAACCGACGCCTGCCACGAGAACACCTTCTTCCAGATGGAGGGTATGATGATCGACCGTGACATCTCGATCTCCAACCTCATCTATTTCATGAAGACGATGCTTTCCGAGGTGTTCCGCCGCCCGATCAACGTGCGCCTGCGCCCCGGCTTCTTCCCGTTCACCGAGCCCGGCTTTGAGCTGGACATCAACTGCCTCATCTGCGGCGGTAAAGGTTGCCCCTCCTGCAAGAACTCCGGTTGGCTGGAGCTCTGCCCCTGCGGCATGATCCACCCGAACGTTTTGCGCGAGGGCGGCATCGATCCCGAGGAATACACGGGCTTTGCCTTTGGTCTGGGGCTGACACGCCTGGCCATGATGACCTACGGCGTGAAGGATATCCGCGACTTTAACGCGGGCAACCTGAAGGTTCTTACCCAATTTGAAAGCAAGTAAAGGAGGACGAGTATGCTGATTTCTATGAACTGGATTGGCGATTTCGTCGACCTTTCCGGACTTGACAAGGAAGCGCTGATTCACCGCTTCACCCTTTCCACCGCGGAGGTGGAGGACATCATCCACTACGGCCGCGATACGCACGGCGTGATCGTTGCCGAGATCGCTTCGATCGAGAACCACCCGAATTCGAAGAAGCTGCATCTTTTGAAGATCAACAACGGCCGTGAGCTGGTAGACTGCGTATGCGGCGCACCCAACGTGCGCGTGGGCATGCGCGTGGCCTTTGCGACCGAGGGCGGCGCTGTTTGCGGCCACCCCATTACCCGCGCCACCGTAGCAGGCTATGAATCCTGCGGTATGTGCTGCTCCGAGGCGGAGCTTGGCATCAGCGCGGACAACAGCGGCCTGTGGGAGATCACGGACGATATTCCGCTTGGCACGGACATCAAGGAAGCTTACGCCATCGAAGATACGATCTTCGAGGTAGACAACAAGTCCTTGACCAACCGCCCCGACCTGTGGGGTCACTACGGCATCGC
>JAZQWX010000104.1:0-2738 GCA_045632565.1 Eubacteriales bacterium
GAAAACGATACCGTCGCCACCGAGGAGATCAAGGTCGGCGACAACGATACGCTCTCTGCCCTTGTGGCCGCCTCGGCCGAGGCGGACGTTCTCGTCCTGCTCTCGGATATCGACGGTCTGTTCACGGGCGACCCCCGCCGCGACAAGGACGCGACCCTCATCCGCGAGGTGACGGCCCTGACGCGGGAGATCATGGCCCTTGGCGGGGATGCCGGCTCTTCGCTCGGCACGGGCGGCATGGCCACCAAGCTCCACGCGGCCGAGATCGCCACGGCGGCCGGCTGTGAAATGGTGATCGCCAACGGCGAAAATCCTGCTATTCTCTATGATATTATTGCGGGCGGGGACGTTCCCTGCACCCGCTTCTCGGTGAAAAAATGATGAAAACGACACACGAAATTCTTTCGGCGGCCAAGGCCGCCGCACCCCGCCTCGCCCTGCTTTCCGCGCGCGAGCGCAACGAGGGACTATGCCGCATGGCGGCAGCACTCCTCTCCCACACGGACGAGATCCTTATGGCCAACGCCGCCGAGGTCGAAGCGCACCGCGCCACGCTTGGCGAGGTGATGATCGACCGTCTGACCCTGACCGAGGCACGCATCCGCGGTATGGCCGAGGGCATTTTGCAGGTGGCCGACCTGCCCGATCCCTTGGGGATCACGCTATCCGAATTTGACCGCCCGAACGGCCTGCACCTTGAAAAGATCAGCGTGCCGCTCGGCGTGGTGGGCATGATCTACGAAAGCCGCCCGAACGTCACTGCCGACGCGATCGCGCTCTGCTTCAAAAGCGGCAACGCCTGCGTTCTCAAGGCGGGCAAGGAAGCCCACGCCACCGCCCTTTGCATCGCGCGCGTGATGCGTGAGGCGGTCGCGGAGCTCGGCATCGGGGAGGGCATTGCGGTGCTGGAGGACAATTCCCGCGCCGCCGCGCACGAGCTGATGGAGGCGGTCGGCTACCTGGACGTGCTGATCCCGCGCGGTGGCGCGGGGCTGATCCGCGCCTGCGTGGAGGGGGCAAAGGTTCCCTGCATTGAAACCGGCACGGGCATTTGCCATATCTACGTAGACGGCGCGGCCGACCTCATGAAAGCAGCCTCGATCCTCGAAAACGCCAAGACCTCGCGCCCCTCGGTCTGCAACGCGGCCGAGGTGTGCCTTGTTCACCGTGCGGTGGCCGAAGAATTTTTGCCCCGCTTGCAAAAGATCCTGGTTTCGGACAGGGCAGCGGCGGGCAAGACGCCCGTGGAGCTGCGCCTGTGTCCGCGTGCGGCGGCTGTTATTGACGGCGTGCCCGCCTCGGACGCGGATTTTGACACCGAATTTCTCTCCTATATTCTCGCGGTGAAGGTGGTGGACAGCGTAGAGGACGCCATTTCGCATATCGCGGCGCATTCCACCCACCACAGCGACGCGATCGTGAGCGAGGATGCTGACGCGGCCGCGCGCTTTGTCCGCGCGGTGGACAGTGCGGCGGTCTACGTCAACGCCTCGACCCGCTTTACCGACGGCGGCGAGTTCGGGCTGGGATGCGAGATCGGCATCTCCACCCAAAAGCTGCACGCCCGCGGCCCGATGGGGCTCTCTGCCCTGACCTCGTACAAGTATATTGTGCGCGGCAACGGGCAAACACGATAACAAGCATAAGGACAACAACATGAAAACAGTAGGATTTATCGGATGCGGCAACATGGGCGGGGCGCTGGCGCGCGCCGCGGCCGCGTCGGGCGCGCTTTCGCGCCTGTATCTTTCCGACCGCGACGGCGAAAAGGCCGCCGCCCTTGCCGCCGCGTGCGGCGAGGTGGCCGAGGTGTTGGACGGAAAGGAAACCGCCGCACGGGCGGACATTCTGTTCCTTGCCGTGAAGCCGCAGGTCATGGCTGAGGCGCTGGCTGAGCTTGCTCCTGTCCTTGCCGCACGCGCGGCGGGCAGCTATACGGTCGTGAGCATGGCGGCGGGCGTGAGCATCGCGGGCATCGAGGGGATGCTCGGCTTCTCTCCTGCCATCATCCGCATCATGCCAAACACCCCCTGCTCGCTGGGCGCGGGCGTGACGGTGTACGCGAAAAACGCCTGCGTCACCGATGAAATGGAAGAAGCCTTCCTCGCCGTGATGGCAAAAAGCGGTCTGCTTGACCCGCTCCCCGAAGATAAGATCGACGCGGCCTGTGCCCTGTCGGGCAGCGGCCCTGCGTTCGTCTATCTGTTTGCCAAATCGCTTGCAAAAGCCGCCGCCGAATGCGGCCTTCCGCCCGAGAAGGCGGCCGTTTACGCCGCCGGAACGCTGCGCGGTGCGGCAGACATGCTCGCCGCCCACGGCGACCCCGACGCACTTATCCGCGCGGTATGCAGCCCGGGCGGCACTACGCTTGCAGGGCTTTCTGCGCTGGAGGAGCGGGATTTTGAAGCCGTTGCCGGCAGTGCGGTGACCGCCGCCTACCGCCGCGCGCAGGAAATGAAGAAATAAAAAGTAAGGTTTACCGAAAAGGGCTCTCCCGAGGGGAGAGGCAAAACAAAAACCTGTAAAAAGGGGGAAAACCCATGGGATACAGCACCGAAACCTATCGCGCCGTCAAGGATATTTTAGAAAAACGCCGTCAAGCGGCACTTGCGGAAAGTGACCGCCACCGCGCCGAGGTGCATGAAAAAAGCGAAAAGATCGCCGAGATCGACCGCGAGCTGCGTAAGACGGGGCTTTCTTTGTTCCGCGCGGCCTGCGAGGGCGGCAAAAGCTCGGAT
>JAZQWX010000105.1:0-3218 GCA_045632565.1 Eubacteriales bacterium
GGCCTCAAGCATCCCCCAAAGCGTATATTTTCGACACCATATATTCCAGTTCCAGCAGGGCATCCGTTTCGTGTCCTCGGGCTTTGGGGCCATGAAATTTTGGGATTCACGATATGTTCCGAGATAGCCGTCCTCGCGTTGGAGGCCTGCAAGGCGCAGTCCTGCATTACGGATAAAGCATATCAGCGAGTCGTTTTTTTCGTATCGCGCCACACGCGCGGCACTGATGATCCACTTTCCCCAGAATTCCCCCTGCCAATAACCAAGGGGGGCTTGCAGGGTATCATCCACCTGCTTGACGAATGCCTCCTCGCACTCGCGGTAAATGACCTCATGCGCTTCATCGGAAAAAATGCGATTATCAAAGAAGCGTGCCATCAGCTCGGCAACATAACCGTAAAGGCGCACATTCGAAAGCGGAGTGGCCGCAATGCGGTTTTGAACCTTATATGCCTTCATTGTCTTCTCCTGTTTTTGTATTCATACCGTAAAGCATCCCCTCATAGCGGTGCTCCTTTGCGGTACAATTTCATTATACAAAAACAGACCCGCCTTGAAAAGCGGATCTGTTTGCGAGAATGTGGACTTTTTTTACTTTTTTCGGAATTCATCGGGCGTACAGGCATATTCTGCGCGGAAGGCGCGGTAAAACAGTGCCTTGTCAGAAATGCCAACGGCACTCGCAATCTCTGCCACCGTCAAGTTGCTTTCCCGTAAAAGCCGCCCTGCCTCCTCAAGGCGTTTCTCGCGAATATAGGTCGTGAGATTTTTCCCGTAATAGGCCTTGAAGCGGCGGCTGAAGTAGGAAGGATTGTAAAAGCATGCCGCGGCAATATCGGAAAGCGTGAGCTTTTCAGAAATATGGGCGTCGATATAGCCGATGATGTCGGAAATAAAACGCTCCGAGCTTGCAACACCGTGTGATTTCAGCTCGCGGATCATCATTGTAAAGAGTACCTGCATATAGCCGTAGATCATGGTGCGGTATCCGTCGCGCTTTGCATTGTATTCGGTCAGCATCGTAGTCACAATGCTATGCACGACTGCATAATCCGCCCCACGGAAGGAGGCAAGCTCGGGAATGTAGTCCTCGGCAGATACCCGAAGGCCGCTGAGTGCAAAGACCTCGAAAATATTCTCGGAATTTACCAGCCTCTCACTCATAAATTCGGGCTTTAATAGGATGTTGACAAATTCCATATCAGACCGACACACTGCGTGCGTCTGTCCGTAATTGATAAAGAGCAAATCCCCTGCGCGGACCTCATACACTTTTCCGCTGATGATGTGCCGGCCTTCGCCGGAAAGGATGTACACCAGCTCGATGAATTCATGTAAATGCGGCTCTGTGTGAGTCACGGATGCATTTTCCTTTGAAATTTTGAAGTCACTTTCGTCGCTGAAGGTGTTTTTTGCGGTGAAAATTTTCATATGTGTGCCTATCCTTTTTAGTGAATCGCCTTGAAGTATTATACCATTTGCCGAGGCGAAAATCAAGGTTCATATTTCCTTTTGGCACCGTGGCGTGTGCTTGGCCTAATCAAGCATCGGGGCCTTTTCATATACACGTAAATTTTTTGCGGTAATCCTTCGGTGAAAGGCCGCTGTGCTTTTTGAAAAGGCGACTGAAGTACAAGACGTCCTCAATGCCGCAAAGGCGTGCGATCTCGCCGACGTTGTAAGCGGAATTGGTGAGAAGATAACACCCCTTGTTGACGAGAAGCGCAGTGTGGTACTGCTGTGGCGAGGTTCCCATCACGTCCTTGAAGATTTTGATAAAATAGCTTTTGCTGAGGTTGCAAAGCCGTGAAAGCTCCTCGTTGGTAAGCTGGGATCCGCCGTCGGAATGTATTGCGGAAAGAGCAGGGCGGATCATTGCCATGCTTTTCTCCGTGGCCGTGTCGGTATGGATCTTTTGCGCGATTTTAGCCATCAGCGCAATCAGCCGCCCCTCACATAAGCGCTCCGCAAATTCGGGGGCTGTGTTCAATTCCTCAAGCGGCCCGTGACAGTAATATTCAAATTCGGGAAGCATTCCGATGTGATAGGATCTTTTTTTGAAAAAGGAAAGCATGGCCTCGGCCTCGCGACCCGAAAAGTGGATCCAATAGTAAGAGGTCTTAACGCCGTTTACACTGTAAATTTGGGGCTCGTAGGGGCGAAAAAGACAAATGCTACCATCGTGCAAGCGGCATGCTTCGGCATCCTGACCCACGGTAAGCTCACCGCTTTTTACGTATATCAGCTGATAATCTACCCGCCCCCGCACGCGCTCCACCTTCATCTCGGTGATATCCTGATAATACCCGAAATTGTTGACACAGATATATTTGTCGGCTGATAGCTCGCTGCTGCTGACGTGCTTGTAAACAAAGGAATTCACAAAATCACCCCTCGTCTATTATAGCAAATAAAAATACTTTTGTCCATATTTGTTATTCTTTTTTGTATAGATGTCGTACCCTTGCTTTGTTATAATGAAAGTAAGACCAAAAACTAAGGAGAAGGATATGAGCGATCTGACCTTTGATAAGCATAGCTGTTATATAGACGGGGAGCCCTTCCGCTTCCTTGCCGGGGATATCCACTATTTCAGAATATACCCGGGTGGGCTTCGCCGCCGCCTTGCATATATGAAGGCCTTCGGTATTACGGTTTTGCAGACCTACGTTCCGTGGAATCTGCACGAGCCCGAAAAGGGAAGGTTCTGCTTTGACGGTCTTTGTGACCTTGAGGGGTTTTTGAAGCTTGCGCAGGAAATGGGCTTCAAGGTGATGCTCCGCCCCTCTCCCTATATTTGCTCGGAATGCGACTTTGGCGGTCTGCCTTACTGGCTACTCACCGAAAAGATGAGCGTCCGCTCACACGATCCTCGGTATATGAGGCACGTGGCCGATTACTATAAGGTGCTTTGCCCCGTGTTCGTGCCCTATCTCGCAAGCCACGGCGGGCCCATTATCGCTACCTGCATCGAAAACGAATACGGGAGCTACGGCAACGATGCGGAATATCTTGCCGAGCTGATGGCGCTCCTCCGCGAAAACGGCGTGGACGGTACGTTCTACACCACCGACGGAAGATTCCCTTCCCACATGGTTTACGGGCATATCCCCGGGATATGGGCAGGGGTCAACTATCGCGTGGAAAGCAAAACTGCCCTGGATGCCCTGCGCACCGCTCGCCCGAACGCCCCCGCACTGATCGGCGAATATTGGTCA
>JAZQWX010000106.1:0-24038 GCA_045632565.1 Eubacteriales bacterium
TTCGGCACGAAGGGTACGATTCTCTGCACCAGCAACGCCAAATCCATCACGGTTTGGACGACCGAAGAGGACGGCACCGTTATCAAGACGCCCGAAGAGGTCGAGGTGGAGATCAACGACCACAACAACAAGGCCGAGATCGCCGCGTTCATTGACGCGATCGTCAACGAAAAGCCGATTGTCACCAATGCCATCGAGGGTGCGAAGAGTGCTCTGGCTTGCCTGTCCATCGTAGAATCTGCCGAGACCAACAAAACTGTGTTCCCGGACTACAGCTTCTCGAAGTAAAAAACGCAAAAAAAAGAAGGCCGTGAGGCCTTCTTTTTTATTTATTTTGTGGCATTCTCGACGGCATCTGCGACGGCGTCGAAATCCGTGTTTTCCATAAGCTCGATCAGGCCCTTATCGCAGAGGGCTGAGAGCTCGGGATCCATGGGGATCTTGCCAAGAAAGGGCACATTACGGGCGGCGGCAAACTCCTCGATGCCGCTATCGCCAAAGAGCTGATGCACCTTGCCGCAATCGGGGCAACGGAAGCTGCTCATGTTTTCGACGATACCGAGGATGCGGACGTTCATGAGCTTTGCCATATTGACGGCCTTATCCACGATCATGGAAACAAGCTGCTGGGGAGAGGTGACGATCACAATGCCGTCAAGCGGCAGGCTCTGGAAGACCGTCAGCGGTACGTCGCCCGTTCCGGGAGGCATATCCACGAACATATAGTCTACCTCGTTCCAGCAGGTATCCGTCCAGAACTGCTTGACCATCCCCGCAATCACAGGGCCGCGCCATACGACAGGCTTGCTTTCCTCGTCGAGGAGAAGGTTGGTGGATACGATCTCAATGCCCATCTTGGTCTGCGCCGGGAACATTCCCAGCTCCGAGCCTTCCAGACGTACGCCGCGCAGGCCGAAGGCGCGCGGAACGGACGGGCCGGTAATGTCGGCATCCAGCACCGCGGTCTTGTAGCCGCGGCGGTTAAAGAGGGTCGCGAGGGCACAGGTAACGGTGGATTTGCCAACGCCGCCCTTGCCGCTGACCACGCCGATCACGCGTTTCACGTTGCTGGCGGCGTTCTGTGGTGCGAGAAAATCGTTTGCGGCCTGTTCTCCCTTCTCGCGGGAGGAGCAGTTGGCCGTGCAGGTACTGCAATTGTGGGTACATTCGCTCATGTTATTTACCTCTTTGTCATTTACAAGAAATCTTCAATTGATCATCCTTCAAGGCAAGCTTGACGGCGGTGACGGGGGACTCGTAGTGGGAGATGACGGCCTCGGCCAACGGATCTTCCACGTTCGTGCGGATATAGCGGCGCATATTGCGTGCACCGTATTTATGAGAATAGGACTCGCGCGCGACAAAGGCGGCTGCCTCATTTGTAAAGCTGAAGTCAATTCCCTTTTCGGCAAGCGCGGTCTTTACCTCATTCAGCATGATGACGGCGATCTTTTCAAAGTCGCCCTCATCCAGGTGGCGGAAGGTGATGATCTCATCCACGCGGTTCATAAACTCGGGACGCAGGAAAGAGGCGAGAGCACGCTCGGTATTGGCTTTTCCCTGCTCGATCACGCTTTCTCCGAAGCCGGAGATCGCACCCGAGCGGGACGAGCCGGCATTGGTGGTCATGACGATGACGGTGTTTTCGAAATTGACCACACGGCCCTGCGCGTCGGTCAGCTTGCCTTCATCGAGAATTTGGAGCATGATGTTGAGCACGTCGGGATGGGCTTTTTCAATCTCATCGAACAGGACGACGGAATAGGGACGGCGGCGGATCTTTTCGGTCAGCTGCCCTGCCTCGTCATAACCGACGTAGCCGGGAGGCGCACCGATGATCTTGGAGACCGAATGCTTTTCCATAAATTCGGACATATCGAGGCGGATCAGGGTTTCGGGCTGATGGAAGAGATCGGCGGCCAGCACCTTGACAAGCTCGGTTTTACCGACACCGGTCGGACCTGCGAAGATAAAGGAAACGGGGGCACGGCGGGAGGACACGCCTGCGCGACTGCGCTTGATAGCGCGGACAACGGCACAAACGGCCTCGTCCTGCCCAACCACGTGCGACTTGAGTCGCTCTTCCAGCTTATCAAGCTGCTCATATTCATCCGCGCGGATCGAGGTGGCGGGCACGCCCGTCCAGATCTCAATGACCTCGGCAAGGTCTGCTGTGGTCAGGGTAACGGCGGCGCAGTCCTTTTCAAGCTGTGCCTGCTTATCGAGCAGCTGCAGCTCCTTGACCTTGACGTCGGCAAGGCGCCTGTATTTTTCCTCGTTTTCTTCCTCGGGCATGGCTTCTGCCGCAGTTTTTTCCTCGTAAAGTGCACGCAGGGCATCATCCGTGCGGCGTTTTTCATTCAGGGCGTTCGAGGAAAGGGACACGTGTGAGGCGGCCTCGTCGAGCAGGTCAATCGCCTTATCGGGCAGATAGCGATCGGTAATATAGCGTTCCGAGAGCGTAACGGCCTGGCGGATCACGCTATCGGGAATGAGGATGCCGTGGTAGGTTTCGTAGTAGTCCTTAATACCGCCAAGGATGCGGATGCTGTCGGCAACCGAGGGCTCTTCCACCATAACGGGCTGGAAGCGGCGTTCAAGGGCGGTGTCTTTTTCGATAAATTTGCGGTATTCTTTCAGGGTGGTGGCACCAATGACCTGCACTTCACCGCGCGACAAGGCGGGCTTGAGGATATTGGCGGCGTTCATGCTGCCCTCACCCTCGCCGGCACCCACGATATTGTGCACCTCATCGATGACCAGAATGATGTTCCCTGCCGCCTTGACTTCATTGAGAAGGCCCAGCACGCGGGATTCAAACTGACCGCGGAACTGCGTGCCTGCCACAAGGGCAGTCAGGTCTACCAGATACACCTCACATTTGCTCAGGCGATACGGAACGTCGCCTGCGGCGATACGGCAAGCAAGCGCCTCCGCAATGGCGGTTTTGCCGACGCCGGGCTCACCGATCAGGCATGGGTTATTCTTTTGGCGGCGGCAAAGGATCTGAATAACGCGGGCGAGCTCACGGTCGCGGCCGACGATGCGGTCAAGCTTGCCTTCTCTTGCACGGTCTGTCAAATTCTGGCAGTAGGTGGAGAGGAATTTCTTTTTTTGCTCCGCCTTCTTCTCTTCCTTTTCCTTGCCCTTTCCTTCTCCGGATTTATCGGAGGATGCCTTGGGGATAAAGCCCGCATCCTGAAAGAGCTTGGGAAAATCAATGGCCGGAGCTCCACCGTCCACACCGTTTTCCTTATCCAGCTCGGAAGGGAGATTACCCCCCTCAAACATATTGCCGATCTCGGCGCTCATGCGGTCAAAGTCCTCTTCTCCGATTCCCATTTTTTCAAGGATATCGTTGACGGGCTTGATGCCGAGCTCGCGGGCACATTTTAAGCAGATCCCCTCATTGAAGGTTTTGCCGTCCTCCATGCGGGTTATAAAGACCACCGCTACACGTTGGTGGCATCTCGAACACATTTGCATAGTATATCACCTTATTGTTTGGCATTTTCTCTTCATCCTATTATACATTAGGATAACCGCCGTGTCAATGTTCAGCCCTGTCTTTTTTCGGAAGAAGGCGTAAACTTTTTATTGCAGAACGACGTTCTGATCACCGAGAAGCGAGCAAAGCTCCGAAAGCAGGGCGGCATCCGTGCGCACGCCGGTTTCTTTTACTGCCACATAGCGCTTTTCCGCCTCGCCGTAGAACAGAACCGGGGTACTTCCCGGATAGGCACGCAACAAAGAAAGCGCGGCGCGGCAGGCGTCCGAAGAAAGCGAGGGGAGCTTGACGTAAAGCTTTTTTTGGATCGCTTTCGTTGCGTCTGCCTTGTTTTTTCCATAGCTTTTGTTGCTTTCGAGGCGTATGACAGAGGAAAGGAGCAGCTTGGGTGCCTCTCCCTCACGGAGGGAAAGCGTTCCCTCTGCGGCGATGGCATTCTCCACAAAAAGCTCCGTGGCAAAGCGGTCAAGCAGCTTGGGGAATACCACAAGCTCCATTTCGCCGTAACGATCCTCCAGCGTCACGAAGGCCATCGGCTCACCTGCGCGCGTATTTTTGTTGACCCGCTTTGAAACGATGCCGGCCACCGTCAGCCGTTGCTTGTCCTCGTAGGAGTCGGATTCTCCCGTTTCCTCGGAATAGGACTGCAAAATGGATGCGATCGGCTCTGTTTTGAGAGCTGCTACGTGCTCGGAATAGTCGTCAAGCAGGTGACCAGAGAAGGACATGCCGGCGCTTTCCTTTTCGAGCATCAGCAGTTCTCTGATGTTAAATTCAGGCAGATCGGGGTATTGATAGGTTTCGTTGACCGCGTTGTCCGAAAAATCCGAGAAGAGGTCAAACTGTCCCGTCAGATTGCTACGCACGCGGGCAGCGGCGTTTTCAAGGATCTGTTCATAGGCGGCCAGCAGGCGGGAGCGGAAGATGCCAAGGCCGTCAAACGCACCGCATTTGATCAGCGCCTCTACCTGTCGGCGATTGAGCTCCCCACCCGCCATGCGACGCACGAAATCCTCAAAGCTTGTAAACGCGCCGTTTTTGCGTTCCCGCAAAATTTGCTCCACGAACAGACGGCCTACGTTCTTGATCGCAAGCAGTCCGAAGCGGATGTGGTCACCCGACACGGAGAAATGCAGGTTACTTTCGTTAATATCGGGCGCAAGCACCGCAATTCCCGCACGCTGACACTCGGCAATATATTCACCAAGCTTGGCGGTATCAAGGAGAACGGACGTCATCAGGGCAGCCATATATTCGCGCGGATAATGCGTTTTCAGGTAAGCGGTACGGTAAGAGATCACGGCATATGCTGCGGCGTGACTTTTGTTGAAGGCATAGCTGGCAAAGCTGACCATTTCATCAAAGATCCTGTCGGCTACTGCTTCTTCTATTCCGCGTTCCGCTGCACCGTTTTTGAACGCCGCCCGTTCCGAGAGCATGACATCGGCTTTTTTCTTTGCCATAGCACGGCGCACGATATCCGCGTGGGCAAAGCTGTACCCTGCCAGCTCGCGGCAGATCTGCATGACCTGTTCCTGATACACGATACAGCCGTTGGTCACGCCGAGGATCTTTTCAAGGGCAGGCGTAGCGTACTGTACCTTTTCCGTCCCGTTGCGGCAAGCAATATATCGCGGAATGGAATCCATCGGGCCCGGACGGTACAGGGCAATGGCGGCGATGATATCCTCCATGCTGCTTGGCTTCAGCTGTGTCAGCATCTGCCGCATGCCGGCAGATTCCAGCTGAAAGATGCCGCCCGTTTGCCCTTCACCGATCAGGCGGAAGGTTGCTTTATCATCGATCGGGATGGCAGAGAGCGCAAAGTCCGGCTCGCGGCGGCGGATCTCACGCTCCGCATCCGAGAGAATGGTCAGATAGCGCAGTCCGAGAAAGTCAAATTTCACAAGACCGAGGGCCGCATCGGTATCCATATCGTATTGGGTAACGATGGTATCGCCATTGGTAGAGAGCGGAACGTAATAATCGGTTGGCTGTTCCGTGATCACCACGCCTGCCGCATGGGTCGAGGCATGCCGAGGCATCCCCTCCAGCGCGCGAGCTGTATCCAGCAAGCGTCGAATTTCACCCGATTCATCATAGAGCGCCCGAAGCTCCTTGCGCTTCATGGCATCTTCGATCGTTACGTTCATTTCATGCGGGATGAGGCGGGCAACCTTGTCCACCTCACTGTACGGCATACCGAGAGCGCGGCCAACGTCGCGCACGGCAGCGCGTGCGGCCATCGTACCGAAGGTAGCGATCTGTGCCACGTGATCCTTGCCGTATTTTTGCTGCACGTACTCGATCACCTCACCGCGGCGATCGTAACAGAAATCGATATCAAAGTCCGGGAGCGATACACGCTCGGGGTTTAGAAAACGCTCAAAAAGAAGATCGTATCGCAAAGGATCGACGTCCGTAATGCCAAGGCAGAAGGCCACAAGGCTTCCCGCACCCGAGCCACGGCCGGGGCCAACGGGTATGCCGTTGTCTTTGGCGTAGTTCACAAAATCCTGTACGATCAGAAAATAGGCATTGAAGCCCATTTTGTCGATCACCGATAGCTCGTAGGCAATACGCTCCTCGTACTTCTCCCGTGCATCGCGGGCAAAATCAATATCGCCCGCTTGTATGCGGTGCAAAAAGCCGTTTTGGGCAAGATCAAGAAGGCACTCCCTATGCGTTTTTCCAGCAGGCGGTTCAAAGCTCGGAAGATAAGTCTGCCCGAAAATAAAGTCGAAATTGCACATATCGGCGATCTTGACAGTATTTTCGATCGCGCCGTCAAAATCACCGAACATACGCTTCATTTCTGCGGTGCTCTTATAGTAAAACTCATCGGTTTCGAAGCCGATCGGTCTTCCCTCCGTGATGACATTACCGGTTTGGATGCACATCAAAACAGCCTGCGTATCGGCATCCTTTTTCTCGATATAATGTGCATCGTTGGTGGCGACCATAGGGATGCCTGTCCGTGCGGACATATCCCGAATGGCAGCGGCGACCGTTTTTTCCTCCGAAAGGTAATGATCCTGCACCTCAAGATAAAAATGCTCACGGCCAAAGAGCTCTTGCATCTCAAGCGCATAGGACTCTGCACCGCGAATATCCCCCGCCAAAATTAGCTGCGGGATTTTTCCCGCCAGGCAGGCGGAAAGCGCGATCAGTCCCTTATGATGGCGGCGAAGCAGATCCATATCGATGCGCGGCTTGGAATAAAACCCCTCAGTAAACGCGCGGGAAACAAGGGCGATCAGGTTGCGATAGCCCTCTTCATTTTCAACCAAAAGAACCAAGTGATGACCGGAGGAGTCCAGCTTTCCCTCGCGGTCAAAGCGTGTGCGTGGGGCTACGTAAACCTCACAGCCGATAATAGGCTTGATCCCCTCTTTTTTACATGCTTTATAAAACGCAACGGCGCCGTACATGACACCGTGATCGGTGATGGCAACGGCAGAATGGCCTTCCGCTTTTGCTTTACGGGGAATCTCCTCTATGCGGCAAGCACCGTCAAGCAGGCTATATTCACTATGCAAATGCAGATGAACGAAATCCGACATCAGACTCCCCCTTTCTTTTCGTCAAGCAACGATTCGGCCATTTCAGTAATTTTTTGCAGGCGGTGGTGAAGCCCCGATTTGGTCAGGGGCGGCTCTGCCTTATAGGCAAGCTGGGCAACGGACATATCCTCATATTGCAGGCGAAGTCTGGCAGTCTGCTCCAGCTCCGGCGGCAAAAAGGACATTTTATTTTCATCAATCAGGCGACGGATCAGCTCTACCTGACGTCTTGCGGCAGAGATCGCCTTGCCGATATTGTTGGCATCACAATTGGCGATGCGGTTGGCATCATTACGCATGCCGTGTTCGATCTTTTTATCCATCACGGCAAAGGTTGCGTGGGTAACGCCAACGGTTGTCAAAAGATCTTCAATCGAGGTACTGTCGCGGAAATACAGAATTTTTTCCTCACGGCGATCAAGCGATTTGGGAGAAAGCCCACACGCTTCAAGAAAGGTACGCAAAAAATCCCGTCTTGTGCGGCAGGAAAATTCCAGCAAATATTGTTTTTCGGGATCGCTGATGCGACCGGCAGCAAGGAAGATGCCTGCGAGAAAGAAACGGCGGCAGTTCGCACATTTTTCTTCAATCGGATTATTCGGCACTAAATTTTCGGCAGAACGTATTTTTTCAGCAGTCGAAGAGGACACAAAACGCAGGGAGCGAGAAGCGACCGTCCCTTTTCGTTTGATCTCTCGGCATTCGCGGCCGAACTGCTCAAGGATCAGGGAGGCGGCAAATTCACGGAGAGCGGGGGTGTTCAGATCCAAATAAACAGCATCCCCCTCCGCGACACCGCGCATGAGCATCATGCCGAAGAGCAACGCGCGACGACAGCAGGACTTTTTCGGAAGTCCTGCACATATTTCGTTTTTCACGGTGTCTGTAAACGACATATGCTTCCCTACTTTCCTATCATTTCAATTTCCGGTATCAGTAGTATTCCAAAGGTATGTAAGACCTCACGGCGTGCGATGGTAATCAACTCGCGCACGTCGGCGGCGGTAGCGTTTTGGCAATTCACGATAAAGCCTGCGTGCTTTTCGGATATTTGAGCACCTCCCACGCGATAGCCGCGCAGACCGCAGGCATCGATCAGTCGCCACACCTCCACGTCCGGACGCGGACGGCGAAAGGCACTCCCTGCGCTGGGATACTGCAAGGGCTGTGAGGCTGTGCGGAGCCGCACAACGTGTTGAATTCTTTGCAGAATCTCCTCCTTGCATCCGCAGGACAAGGAGAACGTGGCACTTAACAAGATGCGATGCTTTTGCTCCTGTAATACGCTATGGCGGTAAGAAAACCGCATATCCTCTCGGGTAAGTGTCCGCACGGTATCCGTTGCAGGATCATAAACAGAAGCACTTTCAAGCCGATCGGCGATCGCCGATCCATGCGCGCCTGCATTCATAAAGATCGCGCCGCCAACGGTGCCCGGAATCCCATACAGGCGTTCCATCCCAAAAAGGTCGTGTTTGGCGGCAAAGAGAATACATTCGCTAAGCGGCGTGCCGCAGAGCACGGTAAGACGTTCCCCGGATCGGTGGATCCTTCGCAAAGATACGGTCAAAAGCACAACACCGGGATATCCCTCATCCGGCGGCAGAACGTTGCTTCCTGCACCTAAAACAAGATAAGGAAGACCGCTCTCATGCAGCTCCCGTGCCAGCAGACACAGGGATGGAATATCAAGTGGGGAGAGTGTATAGGAAATCGGTCCGCCGATACGGAAGCTGCAAAGCTCCGAAAAAGGGCGGTCTGCTTGACTCAAAAAACGGCAGAAACCGTTCTCTTTTAATTCAAAAATCCTACCGATAATTTTCGGCAGATCGTCACGATCATGCAAATCAGCATTCTCCTTTTCAAAAAAACGAGTTTTTCAAAAAGTCGAACAAGCTGTCATTATTCCCCGTCCAGCATATCGAGAGCCGCTTGACGCTGGGCTTCGGTAACCGAAAGACCTCCAAGGATGCGGGCAAGCTCGGCAATGCGGCCTTCCCTGTCCAGGGTAGCAACGGTGGTGCTGGCACGCCCTTCCGCTTCTTGCTTGCGGATCACGTAATGCTGTGAAGCAAGCGAGGCGATCTGAGCAGAATGGGTCACGCAAAAGATCTGACTTCTTTCGGCAGAGGCGCGAAGCTTTAAGCCGATCTTGCGGGCGGTTTTTCCCGAAACACCCGTATCCACTTCATCGTAAATCACCGTCGGAACGCCGTCTTTATCAGCAATGACGCTTTTGAGTGACAGCATGATACGGGAAAGCTCGCCGCCCGAGGCGATTTTCGACATGGGAGCAGGCGCTTCACCGGGATTGGTGGAGATCAAAAACAAAATTTCCTCTTGTCCGTTGCGATCAAATTTTGCCTCCCCGTTTTCAAAGCGAGGCTCTGTTTTAATGACGAATCTTACACGGGGCATATCGAGGAAAGCAAGTGCTTCCGTGATCTCGGCTTGCAGGCGCAGGGCGGCTGCTTTGCGAGCCTCATGCAGTGCGGAGGCTGCCTCCTTTGCCGCAAAAACGGCCTGTTTTTTCTCTTTTTCAAGCTCCGAAAGGCGCTCATCCGCCCCCTCAAGCTCGGCAAGCTCGGCGGCTGCCTTTTCCCGGAAAGCCAGAATGGCGGCCACGTCCTTACCGTATTTGCGGCAAAGCTTATTGATCCCGTCAAGGCGCGATTCCACGCGATTCAGCATAGCGGTAGGATCCCCGCCCTCTTCACCGCCAAGGTCGGCTACCTGTTCGGCAATATCATCGATCTGCCACATGAAATCTTCCAGTTTTTCAGAAAGCTCGGCCGTTTGGGGGATCACGTCATGGAGCGCGGAAAGCGAGCTGACCGCGCGGGAAAGGATATAGGTCACGCTTCCCTTTTCGCTCCCCTTTAAGGCGCGATAGGTAAAGGAGGTCTGCTTCGAAATACGTTCGGCATTTTGCAGGCGGCGGCGTTTTTCCTCCAGCTCCTCCTCCTCCCCCTCATGGAGAGATAGCGCATCAATATCGGCTACCTGATAGCGGAGCATTTCCAGGCGGCGCAGACGCTCGCTTTCATCCAAGGAAACGGCCTTGATCTCTCGCTCGATACGGCAAAGCTCCTCGTACCGCTTGCGGTACGCAGCAAGATCCTTTTCATCTCCCGCATAGGCATCCAAAATGCGGATATGCTGCTCGGGATCGGTCAAAAGGCGGTTATCGTTCTGGCCGTGAATATGCAGAAGAAGGGCGCCGATCTCACGCAAGATGGCGAGGGTCACGGTGCGACCGTTCACGCGGACGGCAGAATGACCGTCGGCAGAAATGCTGCGTTGCAAAAGAAGACATCCATCCTCATCCACCTCCATACCGAGGGCAGCAAGCGCGTGACAAATATCCTCCGAGAGATCCGAAAATACAGCGCTGACAAGCGCGCGATCCTCACCCTTACGGATCAGCTCACGATCGGCACGATTACCGAGCAGGAGATTGATGCTATCGATCAATATCGATTTGCCGGCACCCGTTTCACCCGTAAAGGCAGAAAATCCGCTTGAAAAATCAATATCTACGGATTTGATCACTGCAATATTTTCTATATGAAGAGATGTGAGCATCGGTTACATCCTCCCGAAGATTTTTACAGGGTGTTTAGCATCTGCCGTATTTTTTCGCTCATTTCATCGGCCTTTTGAGCGTCGCGGATGACGACCAAAACCGTATCGTCACCACCCACGCAACCAAGAACCTCCTCGTGGCCGATGGCATCCACGCAGGACGCAACCGGCTGCGCCATACCCGGGTAGGTACGAATGACGATCAGATTCCCTGCCGCATCCACGTGGATGACCGATTCTGCAAGCGCGCTGTTAAAGCGCGGCGCAGGGGTTTCCTGCTTGTGCGGACGGGTATACTTATACACACCAACCGCCGTCATGCTCTTAACGAGCTTGAGGTCGCGTATATCCCGGGAAATGGTGGCCTGCGTAGCGGCATAACCGGCATCCCGCAGGCGGGAAAGAAGCTCCTCCTGCGTGTCGATATTATATTTTTCGATCAGTTCAAGAATTTTTTTCTGTCTGTTGTTTTTCATGGCCTGCCATCTCCGTCATGTCAATTTTTGATGTAAGAGGTCTAGGAGGTTGCGATCGGTAAAGGAAATCATTTGCAGAGTCCGTTCGGATCTTTCTACCATCACGGCATCCCCGGGAGCAAGAGAAAAGTTTTCCCTGCCATCCATTGTTACCACGATGGCATCCGTGTCCGAGGTGTTGTGAACATACAGGGGCTTTGACGTATCGAAGATCAGTGAACGATTATAAAAAGAATGGGGGCATATCGGCGTGACGCACAGGGCATCGAGGGATGCCGAGAGGATCGGACCGCCTGCCGAGAGCGAATACGCCGTAGAACCGGAGGGGGTAGAGAGAATCACACCGTCCGCAAGGTAGGATAGCTTTTCTCCATCTCCCTGTCCGACCGAAAGGGACACCACGTGCCGCAGGTCGGATCGGTAAAACACCACGTCATTTATGGGAAGACGAGGCATTTCCCAACGTTTTTCTCCGCGCAGCAGCGTTACCCGAAGGGTCATGCGCTCTTTTACGGTATACTGACCGTGAACAAGATCTCGGAGCTTATCGAGCTCTGTCGGCTCCAGCTCGGCAAGATACCCGAGCCGCCCGAGATTGATACCGAGAAGCGGCACGCGAAGGCGCAGGGCAATTCGCGAAGCCTCCAGCACCGTGCCGTCACCGCCTACGGTAATCACGCAGTCCATGCCTGCGGGAATTTCACCGACGGCAAAAAGCATTGTTTGCTCCGAAGCCGCCTCTGCATACCGTTCTTCGAGGTATACGGTAGCCTCTTCCTCTGCGAGAATATCCACCACCCGTCGCGTAAGCGATAGACCCGGATCTTTTTTCTCATTGGGAATAATCAAAAAGTTCTTCAATGACTTATTCCTCTGCCTTTCTGAAATATGCAAGAAATTCGACGTTTCCGTCACCGCCCCGAATGGGAGAGGTGATCACGCCATGGGAGAGCAAACCGACAAGACGAGCTGCATCGCACACACGTGCGACCGCCGCTTCCCTTGCCTTTTCATCACGGACAATGCCGCCGCGGCCAATATTGGCGCGCCCCACCTCAAATTGCGGTTTGATCAAGGATACCAGCGTTGCGCCTGTAGGAAGCACGCGGGAAAGAGCCGGAAGGATCAACGTTTGAGAGATAAAGGACACGTCCATGACGGCAAAGGTGGGTGTTTTTTCAAAATCCTCGGATCTCATGTAACGCGCGTTATAGTTTTCAAGCGAAAGCACGCGCGGATCGGCGGCAAGCGACGGGGCGAGCTGTCCCGTGCCGGAATCCACCGCATACACGAAGGTTGCCCCTTTTTGTAAAAGGCAATCTGTAAAGCCACCGCTGGAAGCACCCACGTCGAGTGCAACACAACCGACAGGCGACAGCGAAAAGGCAGACAATGCTGCTTCCAATTTCACCCCTCCGCGGCTGACATATGGCAAGTCACACACCGTAACGGCATCCCCCTCACGCACCTCATAAGAGGCCTTGGTGATGGGTTTTCCGTTTACGCAAACCGCGCCCTCATCTATGAGCATCTTGGCGCGACTGCGGCTGGCGGCAAGTCCTTCTGCCTTGATATATTCATCAATTCTCATGCAAAAAGCCCCCCGAGAGAGGGAAAAAACAAGCCAATGACCGATCCGAGCAAGCCACCCATAATCACTTGGAAGGGGGTATGACCGATCAACTCCTTCAGCGCGTTTTGTGCATATTCGGGCTTGCCTGAAAACAGGTCGGAAACGATCTGATTCAAAAGCTTTGCCTGCTCCCCTGCCGCGCGACGGACACCGGTGGCATCGTACATCACAACAGCAGCCAAAATAAAGCAGACTGCAAAGGTAGGAGAAGCAAGACCGCAAACGCGGGCGGCGCGAAACGTCAGCGCCGTGACCGTAGAGGCATGGGAGCTTGGCATACCGCCGGATCCCAGAATACGGCCAAAATCGAGGCGTTTTTCTTTATACAGCGTGGTGAAGATTTTCAGGATCTGTGCGATCAAATAGGCAAAGACCGCGCAAATCAGCATGTCGTTCGAAAAGAGCTGTTTGATAATTTCCATGTTTTTTGATCTCTTTAATTCGTTCTTGTCAGAAGCATATCGGCAAGAGAAAGAAGATTTTCGCAGCCGTCAAAATCGGCAATTGCGGCTTTTGCCTCGGCGGTCAAGCGTTCTGCCTCGTGATAAGCCTTATTTTTATCAGCAAAAGAAAGGAAAGTCGTCTTTCCGTCCTTTTCATCCTGTCCCGTTGTTTTTCCGAGAAGGGCCGTGTCACCATAGCGGTCAAGGATATCGTCGGTGATCTGGAAAGCCAGACCGATACCGCCCGCATAACGGCGGCAAGCATCCAATTTGCTTTCATCATGCACTCCTGCCGCGATACAACCAAGCTCCGCGGCGGCCGTGATCAGCGCACCCGTTTTGCGCTTGTGCAGACGAATAAGCGTTTCCTTGTCGGGTGCGATCTTCTCCGCGCGAATATCCATCATTTGTCCGCCTACCATACCGCGCGCACCTGCTGCTTCGGCAAGAACGCGGACGGCGGACAGCGCATCCTTTTCGGGAACGGGGGCTTTGGTGATGGCTTCAAAGGCCATGGTAAGGAGCGCATCCCCTGCCAGCACAGCCTCCGCCTCGCCGTACACCTTATGATTGGTGGGCTTGCCGCGGCGCAGATCATCATCATCCATACACGGCAGATCATCATGAATGAGGGAGTAGGTGTGCACCATTTCCAGAGCAGAGGCAAAATAAACGGCATTCTCTGCTCTGCCGCCAAATAAATCGCAAAAAGAGAAGGTCAGGTAGGGGCGGATGCGTTTTCCTCCGGCCATGGTGCTATACCGCATCCCCTCAAAAAGCAGGGAGAGATCCGGGTCGCGCTCATCGAGCAGGGACAAAAGGCACGCTTCCGTTTGACGTGCGGAGTCGGCCATGGCGTCAATCAAGCTTGTCTTTTTCATCATCCTTCTTTTGGCACAAAGGGGGCTTCCCCCATTTCGCCTTCCTCGTTTTTCATCAAAATGCGAACACGTTGCTCGGCTTTGTCCAGGGTTTCGTGGCAGAATTTTACCAGCTTAACGCCCTCCTCATAAATGCAGAGAGAGTCATCAAGCCCGGTCTTTCCTTCTTCGAGAGAGGAAACGATCTCTTCCAAACGAGCCATCGCCTCTTCAAAGCTACCCTTCCATTCCATGTCTTTTTTTGCCATGCTATTCTCCTTATCGTTGTACATCTGCCGAAATGGATTCTACGTGCGCCTGCACGCGACCATCGGCAAATCGGAATTGCAATTCATCATGCGGAGCAAGCGACTTCACCGAAGAAACCGCATGCCCATCCTTCGAAAAAGCGGCACAGTAGCCGCGCGACAATACTCCCAGCGGACTGAGAGAATGCAAGCGTGCCGTGCTTTCACGGAAGCTTGCACGCGCCTCTGCCAGAGTCTGTCGGCAAGCCGCCACCATTCTTTCGGAGGTCGAGAGAACGGCCATCTCTCGGTTTTCGATCAACGTCATGGGGTCACGAAGCACGCGGTGCGACAGGATCGCATCAAGAGAACGTCTGTTTTGCAAGACCGCACTCTCCAACTTCCGTTTCATACGGCCGTGCAGACCGTCTACCCAAGAAAGAAGCTCCCGCACATCGGGAACGGCCAGCTCTGCCGCAGCAGAGGGGGTCGGGGCGCGCAAATCGGCTACAAAATCCGCGATGGTGAAATCCGTTTCATGTCCGACCGCTGAAATGACGGGAACAGCGCAAGCGGCAATAGCGCGTGCCAGCCCCTCGTCATTGAAGGCAAAGAGATCCTCCATAGATCCGCCACCGCGACCGATGATAACAACGTCTGCCGCACGGGTGGTATGAAAATACCGAAGCCCCTCTATCAGCGTGGCGGGGGCTTCCATTCCCTGCACCAACGCGGGATACAAAAGCACCTCGGCGCGCGGATAGCGGCGACCGAGAATATTGATAATATCCCGCACGGCCGCGCCCGTAGGCGAGGTGATCACGCCGATGCGACGCGGAAACTTGGGTATTTGGCGTTTTCTTGCGGGATCAAAAAGTCCTTCTGCCGCGAGTTTTCTCTTTCTTTCTTCAAATGCGGCGGCAAGCGAGCCTACACCGTCCGGTTCCATCACGCGCACGTTGACCTGATATTGCCCCCCCTGCGGATACACGGTGACCGATCCTTTGACGATCACACGCATGCCGTTTTCGGGCGTAAAGGGAACGCTTGCAGCCGAAGAGCGAAACATCACGGCGCGGATCACAGCCCCCTCATCCTTGAGAGAAAAATAAAAATGCCCCGACCTGTGTGCGGTAAAATTGGATATTTCACCGCACAGACAGATCTGTTCCAAAAACAAATCCCCCGCGATCAGCGCACGAATATACTCGTTAAGCTGCGATACGGTCATGGTCTGTGGTGGGGCGGGCGCTTTTGCAGCGGCACCGCCTGCAAGGGCACGAAAGCTTTTTAAGTCCATTTTTTAATCCTTACAGTCTTGTTGATAGGATCTTGCCGCCAAGCAGGCAATGCCGACCGCATTGTCTGCCGAGAGAAGCGGCGTTGCAAAGGCGGCATCGGTTACCTCGGTGAGTTTTTTTCGAATGATGCTGTTGCACATCACGCCGCCTGCAAAGAGGATTGTTCCCTTTCCGTGCTGTTCGGTATACGCACGTGCCATCCCCGAAAGGGCGTCCCCGATATGACCGAGAACGAAAGCGGCAACCATGGCGCGATCATTGGTTTCACGGTACAAGGAAAGTGCCATATTTTCAAGGCCTGACAGGTTGACGTAGCAGCCGTCAAGCGAGGGCTTTCTTTTGGGGATCTTGCCCGTATATTGCAAAGCCAAGGCCTCAAGAGCCGGGCCGCAAGGAAACGAGAGGCCAAGCGCAACACCGATACGGTCGATGATCTGACCGGCATTGAGATCCTTCGTCCCCCCTACGTGATCGGATAAAAAGCCGCCCGAAACAGGTCGCACGGACAGCACCTCTGTTGTGCCGCCCGACACGTGGAAAGCGCCGAACGAGGATGCATTTTGCAAGGCTTGGTTTTCGCAGGACACAAGCGCCGCCATGATATGCCCGCACTGATGCGAAAAGGTGTACAGCGGGATTCCGTTCGTTGCCGCTACGGCATTGGCGACGGCCACGCCCGAAAGAAAGCACGGCATATACGATCCGTCTACATTTCGCGGACGCGAGGACACGCCGACCGCAAGAAGCTTCACCTCTCCGAGAACCTCACGAAGCTCCTCCATAGCGGAGGGCATATTCTTCGTATGGGCAAAAAGGGCATCCGACTGGCGGAGCCCACGTTCCCCCTCCCGCACCGGCAGGGGGCGTTTGATATTGGCAACGATCTCTCCCCCGGGCGTCACCAGGCCGAGAGAGGTGGTATAGTTGCTTGTATCGATGCCGAGGATATAGTTACCCTTCATGGGATGCCTCAATATCCTTTGACACGGCGTTGAGAATGCCGTTCACAAACGCACGGGCATTTTCTTCATCATAGGTTTTCACAAGCTCCAGCGCCTCGTTGATCGAAACGGCAGGGGGGATATCCGCGCAGTACAGCATTTCATACACAGCCACCTCCATCACGGCAAGCGACACGGGCGAAATGCGGTTTCTCTTCCAACCGTGGCTGAACTTCTCGATCAGATCGTCCAGCTGCTCCTTGTGCTCATTTACACCGAATACGACCCCTTGAATGTAAGGGTCATCCTCAAACTCGCGGACGGTTTTGGCGGTTTCATAAATCTCCGCTACATCAAGATCCTTATGAAATCTCGTTTCAAACACGACCGAAAATGCAATTTCTCTTGCCAAGCGCCTATTCATCATTTGTCATTTCACGCAACATGCGTTTCCTTTGCTTCATTCTGCCGCCTAAGTGAGCTTATGCGGCGTATGAATAATTATACACTTATTCTTTTGAAAAGTCAACTTGTTCTTTCAAATATTTATAGAATATCTATATATTTTTACAAAAAATAAAATTTACAAACTTACCCTGCCTCCCACTCTTGCAATTTCCTGCCGAATATGCTATAATCCAAGTGAAAAATGAACTCCCGGGAGGAACTGCATGTACACCGCTTTTACGATCATCAAGAAGATCCTGACACAGGCCTGCATCTCATTTACCGTCATGGTGCTGTCTTTATTTCTCGTCGCCTCGGCTTTCCCGGGATTTGGAAACGCGGTGGCGATCAAAAGCATTTTCTCAATATTCGGATTTTCCATCCTGATCGCCTGCGCCAATCTGATCCTGAACGTGAAGAAAATCGCAATCGTGTTGCGTGTTCTTCTTCACTATCTTGCGTGTCTGCCGCCCTTTTATCTGATGTTCGTTCTGATCGTAGCGCAGCGCACGGATGCGGGAGCGATCCTCTCGGATTTCCTTTTCTTCACCATTCTTTACGTTCTGATCATGGGCACTTACCTGATCTTCCGCGCATCCCTTGACCGTGCCCTCGAAAGCAAGGGAAAAACCTACCAAAGCATTTACAAGAAATAAAAAAGAGCCCCGCGGGGCTCTTTTTTATTTAGTCGTTTTTGTCATCGAAGAGGCGCAGGCCTGCCGTGTCGGTTACCGGCAAGGAGAAGACCACGGCGTGGGCTTCAGTTGCGCCGCCTGCCTTGGCCATGATCGCCTTCATGATGGCGGGTTTGTTTTCGGTCGTGGACACGATATAGATCACCTCTTTTTCCTCGGCGATCGACAGGCCGAAGAATTTATCCGTATATTGCGATCCCGTACCCTTGGCGCGGGTGACCGTGCCGCCGCGTGCGCCGGCCTCGCGCGCGGCATCCATGACAAGATCTGTATGTCCCTTTTCGCAGATCACAACGATCAGCTCCGTATGCTGCATAGACAAGTCCTCACTTTCCGATTCGTTTTGTTTCGTTTGCACAGGGGCTTCATCCTGTGCCCCTGCACAGAAATAGTTGAGCGCATCACGGCCGCCGATGCTGGATAGCGGAACGGCCAGTGCAATTCCCCGCCCCGGCAGGTCAATGAGCATTTCGTGGGTGAGCTTATGGATCAGGTGTTTCATCTTGCTCTCCGTCAAAAGCGACGTGTGCACGGTTTTTTCCGTGCGAGCAAGGCCCAAAAGATCCAGCACCGTATCCCTTGCCGTGCCGTAGGCCGGCGCGGAATAGATGTTGTTGACGTCGTACTTTTCGAAGAAGGTCACAAACTCCTTATCATCGGCACGGTTGGCTATCGTAATGAAAAAATACATGTTCTGCATAAGGCTTACCTCCATGCGTTCGGGAAATCGATGATCTCGAGATCCTCTTCCACGGCGATCTCCTGACGGTTGCCCTTCAGCTTGAGCTGATATACAAGGCCAAGGATCTGAATGGCGATCAGGGGCGTCATGGCGACCATGGCCACCACGCCGAAGGCGTCGGTGACGATGTTGCCCCCCAGGGCATCACACGCGCCCATGGCGAAGGGGAGCAGGAACGTAGCCGTCATCGGACCGGACGCAACGCCACCCGAGTCAAAGGCGATCGACGTAAAAATATCGGGAACAACGAAGGAAAGAGAAAGCGCGATCAAATATCCCGGAACGAGAAAATACATGACCGACACGCCCGTGAGCACGCGGATCATGGCCAGGGATACCGAAATTGCCACACCGATGCCAAGCGTCATGCCAAGTGCGCGGCGCGGGATCGCACCGGCGGTGATATCCTCTACCTGCTTTTGCAGCACCTGTACGGCAGGCTCTGCCGCAACGATATAATAACCGATGATCGCGCCGATCGGAATCATCAGCCAACGAAGATCGGAGGCTGCGAGAAAACCGCCAAGGGTATGACCGGCCGGCATAAAGCCGATATTCACGCCCGTCAAAAAGAGCGTCAAGCCTACGAAGGTGTAGGCAACGCCCACAAGGATCTTGTAGAGCTGTTTCAGCGGCAGGCGGTTAGCGATCAACTGGTAGAGAAAGAAGAAAGCGGTGATCGGCAGAAGAGCCTTGGCCACCTCAACAAGGTAATGCGGGATTGCTACAAAGAACGAAAGTCCCAATTCCTGCGAGTTTGCGGCATGCTGCGGAATGAATTCAACGTAATCTCCCTGCGGCTCGAACAAGAGTCCGAGAACCAAAACGGCCAAGATGGGACCGACCGAGCAAAGCGCGATCAGACCGAAGCTGTCAGCGCTATCGCCCTTATCCGAACGAATGGCAGCCACACCAAGACCAAGTGCCATGATAAACGGTACGGTCATGGGGCCGGTGGTAACGCCGCCCGCATCAAACGCGATTGGCCAGAAATCGGGAGAAACGAAAATCGCCATAACAAAGATGACGGCGTATGAAACCAACAGCAAATAGCGGAGCTTGACAGCAAACAGGATGCGAAGCATGGCCAGCACCAGAAACGCACCCACGCCAAGCGCCACCGACCAAATCAGCACCGTGGTATCGATGGAGGGGGCGTATTGCGAAAGCACCTGCAAGTCCGGCTCGGACACCGTGATCAAAATTCCCACCAAGAAGGAGAGGAAGATCACCTGCCAGATCTTTTTGGAGCGCGTCATATTCGTACCGACGTACTCACCCATCGGCATCATGGCCGTATCGGCACCAAGGGAAAACAGTCCCATACCGACCACAAGGAATACAGAGCCGAACAAAAAGGACAAAAACGAGGAGAGCGACAGCGGCGCGATCGTAAGGGACAGGACCAGAACGACCGCTGTCACGGGAAGAACGGAAACAAGAGCCTCGTGGATCTTATCCCGTAATATTTGGTTTTTCACAAGGCTCACCTCTTTTCAAAATTCTTTGTTTTCATTCAGGATACAACGCCTCTCTCGCAGGACGGAAGACAGATCTCCGCCGCAAAAAAAGCCGAAAGCGCACGGACAAGATGCGCGTAATCAGCGGTTGCCATGGTTTCGGTGGCCGAATGCATAGCCAGCATGGAAATACCGATATCGATCGAGCGCACGGAAAGCTGCGTGGAGCTGATCGCGCCAAGCGTGCTGCCGCAGGGCATATCGGCACGCATATAGAAATCCTGATATGGAATATTGGCTTTTTGCAGAACGGCCTTGAAAACGGCCTCGGAAAATCCGTCTGTGGTGTAGTTCTGTCCTGCGTGATGCTTAATGACAACACCGCCACCGAGCGTAACCGGATTTTTTGAATCGGATTTTTCGGGATGGTTGGGATGCACAGCGTGCGCGCCGTCACAGGACACCAGATAGGACTGCGAGAGGAGTTTTTCGCAGGATTCGCCGAGTGCATCGCAAATGCGGCGAACGGCAGACGAAAGGAAGTCCGAGCCTGCCCCTTGCTTGGTACGACTGCCAACCTCCTCGTTATCGGCAAGGAAGATCATCGAAACACCGCTGTCCCCTGCCTCACTCAAGGCTTCAAGAGAAGCAAAGACCGACACAAGGTTGTCAAGCCGCGCAGATACCAAAAGCTCGTCGCGCGCGCCTGCCAGATAGGGAGCGGCCGCATTCACGAGGTAAAGATCGCGTCCGAGAATATTCTCTTTGACAGGATACGCTGCGGCATCCAGCGAATATACGGGCTGCATATCCGTTTGCGCGTTCAGGGAAAGTGCGGAATTGGCATCACGGTTGAAATGGATGGCAAGACTCGGAATGACCGAGAGGTGCGTATCCTCCACAAGAACAGCAAGAAGCTTTCCCGTTTGGGGATCGTAAGAGATCTCCCTGCCCGCGATGGCAAGGGGGATATCGAGAAAGCTATACAGAAGCGCGCCGCCATAGCGTTCCACGTTCCATTTGAGATAGCCGTTTTCGTAAAAAGGCTTCTCTCCTTTGATCTTCAGACAGGGGGAGTCGGTATGCGATGCCACAATACGGAAGCCGCCTGCCTTGTGTCCGACAGAAAAGGCCACCATGGCACTACCATCACGCACAAGGAAATAGCGACCGCCACGCAGGATGCTCCAATCCTCGCCCTCTTCTAACCGTACATAGCCCTGCGCTTCCAATTCCCGGGCGCAAAGCGCGACGGTATGGTAGGGTGTTTTGGCCGAATGGAGTTGCTTCATCAGCTTTTGTACATCGATCTGCATGGCGATACCTCTCTTTCATATTTATTGTAACATACAAAGAAAAAAAGTCAAGGCAAAAGAACCTTGTTTTTTGCAAATATTTGATGTATAATGGGCGTGAGGTGATGAGAATGGAATTGACAAATTGCCGACTGTGCCCGAACGAATGCGGCGCTGACCGCACGCGGGGAGAGGGTCTTTGTCATGCAGATGCAGCGGCACGCATATGCCGCATTGCCCTGCACCCGTGGGAAGAGCCGATCATCAGTGGCTCACGCGGTAGCGGTACGATCTTTTTTTCGGGCTGCAGCATGCGATGTGTGTATTGTCAGAACGAGAAAATCAGCCGTTTATCTTGCGGCAGATCATACTCCACCGCCAAATTGATCGATGCGATCAAGGAACTTGAGGAAAGCGGCGCACATAACGTCAATTTTGTCAATCCCACGCATTACGCGCACGTCATTTTTGACGTTTTATCCACCTACAAGCCAAAAATCCCCGTGGTATACAACACGGGCGGTTATGATAAGGTATCCACGCTGCGGATGCTCGACGGATTGATCGACGTTTACCTGCCCGACTTAAAATATCTGTCCCCCGACGCGGCCGAGCGTTATTCGGGACGGCGTGATTATCCCGAGCTTGCCACGGCCGCCCTTGACGAAATGCTCCGGCAGGTCGGAAAGCCCGTATTGCAGAACGGTATTCTTACGCGGGGCATGATCGTGCGGCATCTGGTGTTGCCCGGACAATCGGCCGAGGGCGTGAGAATTGCAGAATATCTTGCGCGGCGGTACGGTGACGATATTTACATTTCGATTATGAGTCAATACACCCCTTGCGGGGATCTTACGGCCTTCCCCGAAATCAATCGGCGCGTGAAGCCGATCGAATACAAGCGCGTGACAGCCGCACTGTCACGCATGGGGGTGACCCGATGCTTTACGCAGGAGCTTGAGAGCAGCGATACGGCCTACATTCCACCTTTTGAAACATAAAAAACGGACGCTTTGCGTCCGTTTTTTAATACCAATCGGGATCAAGCGGCTCGTGATCCGCGCAAAGCTCGCGGCCGCCGCTTCTCTTTCGCACCAGCATCATTACGTCCCGCATGCCGCGTGCGTCACACAAGCGTGCAGGGGCATTGCCGACAAAGCCGTCCTCAATGTAACCGTGACGGCGGAAGGCCACGTCATATTTGGGATATTGCTCGGATATGTGCGGAATACCGTGGGCGGCGTGATAGCGAATATAGCGCGTTTTGATCTCACCGTTCGGATAACGAACGGTGGTGGGAACGGGCTCGGCGGACAGGCGATTCGGAACGTCCATCATTTCCTCCACCGCGTGCATATAGGTATTGCGCTCATGTCCCACGCCGATAAGCAAAACCTTGCCGCCAAGAGTGGCCAATCTACCGTAACAGCTGTCGGGGGCGGCAGGTGTGCCGTAGCGCACCTCTTCGCCTGCCAGAAATTCCGCTACCTTTTCGGGATCGCCAAACACGGCCATAGAATGCGAGGGGTGCTCCGTACGCGTGGCATCGGGGCGGCGGGAGGCAAGCTCCGCCAACGTACCGATGCAGGAGCCGCCGTTTTGCAAATCCAGCGTGATGCGCTCGGGGTGCAGGGTGTTTGCCCACGTATGGGTTGGAATGCAGAGAATTCCACCGTCTGCCGTGAAATATTCCTTTAAAATATCGATCAGCCCGTCCCCTCTTCCCTGTACCTCACCAATGGTGCGCAGGGATGCGTGAACAAGCACCACGCTGTTTTTTGGTGCATGCATCAAAGTAAGCTGCTTGTGAATATCGGCTTTGCAAAACATAAGTCGCCTCTCCCTTACAAAACAAAAACGCTTTGGTTTTCCAAAGCGTTTTTGCGTGGTGCTCCATCGGAGAATCGAACTCCGGACACCATGATTAAAAGTCATGTGCTCTACCAGCTGAGCTAATGGGGCATCTCCCGACCGAAGCAATCGCTTCGACTTGCCTATCATACCATACTTTACGGGATTTGTCAAGCCCTATCCGGAATTTTTTTCAAAAGCTTCCATAATTGCCGTACTGCGAAAAGCCGGCCATCGCCCCCTCAATCTTGAGAAGACGGTTATATTTTGCCACGCGCTCTCCTCGACAGGGAGCACCCGATTTGATAAAGCCCGAATTGGTTGCCAGCGCGATATCCGCAATGGTGGTATCCTCGGTTTCTCCCGAACGGTGTGAGAGGATATGACGGTAGCCTGCCTTTTGCGCCATGCGGATCACGTCAAGTGTTTCGGATAACGTACCAATCTGATTGGGCTTGATGAGAATAGCATTCCCTGCGCCGCTATCGATCCCCATTTTCAGCCGCACAACGTTGGTAACAAACAAATCATCCCCCACCAGCATGACCTTTTTGCCAATGCGGGAGGTAAGCAGCCGCCATCCGTCAAAATCCATTTCTCCAAGTCCGTCCTCAATAGAGGCGATCGGATATTCCTCCGTCAGCTTTCCCCAATAAGCAACCAGATCCTCGCGCGACATTTCCCTGCCACGCTTCGGCAAGAGATATTCTCCCTCTTTTTCCGTTGCCCATTCACTTGCGGCCGCATCCAGCGCGATCTTCACGCTGTCCTCATCGTATCCCGCCGCACGAATGGCGTCACAGATCAGCGTAATGGCCTCCTCGTCACTCGAGAGGTCGGGGGCGTAGCCGCCTTCATCACCCACGGTAGTCGCAAGGCCGCGGGAGCGCAAAAGCTTGCCAAGTGCCACATAGATCTCGCTACCCATACGCATGGCTTCCACAAAGCTGGCAGCCCCCACAGGCATGATCATAAATTCCTGAATATCCA
>JAZQWX010000107.1:0-14185 GCA_045632565.1 Eubacteriales bacterium
ACGCAGGCTCACGCCGCCCGAATTGGGAGAAAATCCCATACCGATGCAAGGGCCGCAGGCACATTCCAGCACGCGCGCGCCTGCCGCCAGCATGTCGGAGAGCGCCCCGCATTCGGCGAGCATGGCCAGCACCTGCTTCGATCCGGGGGAGATCGAGAGGCTGACGGTCTTCGAAACGGTCTTGCCGCGAAGAAGCGCGGCGACCTTGAGCATATCGTACAGCGAGGAGTTGGTGCAGGAGCCGATGCAGACCTGATCGACCTTCGTGCCCTTCAATTCGCTGACCTTGACCACGTTATCGGGCATATGGGGGCAGGCAATGAGGGGTTCAAGGGTGGAGAGGTCGATGTCGATGACGCGATCGTAGACGGCATCCGCGTCCGAGGAAAGCGGACGGTAGACCTCTTCTCTGCCTTCGGCGGCGAGGAACGCACGGGTTACCTCATCCGACGGGAAGATCGAGGTGGTCGCGCCCAGCTCCGCGCCCATGTTGGTAATGGTGGCACGCTCGGGCACGGAAAGGGTCTTCACACCCTCGCCGCCCCACTCGACGATCGCGCCGACGCCGCCCTTGACCGACAAAATACGCAGCGCTTCGAGGCTCACGTCCTTGGCAGTGACGAAGGGGTTCAGCTTGCCCGTGAGGTTGATCTTGATCATCTTGGGCATGGTGATGTGGTACGCGCCGCCACCCATGGCGACCGCCACGTCCATACCGCCCGCACCGAAGGCGAGCATACCGATGCCGCCGCCCGTGGGGGTGTGGCTGTCCGAGCCGATCAGGGTCTTGCCGGGCGCACCGAAGCGTTCAAGGTGTACCTGATGGCAGATGCCGTTACCGGGGCGGGAGAAGTAGATGCCGTATTTTTCGGCAACCGACTGGATGTAGCGGTGGTCGTCCGCATTCTCAAAGCCGGATTGCAGGGTGTTGTGGTCGATGTAGGCAACGCTGCGCTCGGTGCGCACACGGTCGATGCCCATGGCTTCGAGTTCGAGATACGCCATGGTGCCCGTGGCGTCCTGTGTCAGCGTTTGGTCAATGCGAAGGGCCACGTCGCTGCCGCGTACGCTCATATCCCCCTCGACAAGATGCTCCTTGATGATCTTTTCTGCAATGGTAAGTCCCATGATTAGCCTCTTTTCTTCATAATGTGCTCGCCTGCACGGCGCACGTGCTCACGCATAGCGCGCTCTGCCGCCACAGCATCGTGCGCGGCAACTGCCTCAAAAATCTCCCTGTGCTCACGCGCGGATTGCTCCGCGCGGCTCTCGTTCTGTACCGATGCTTTGCGGAATTTCTGCGCCTTTTTGTGAAGCGGCAGCAGCGTGTCGTACAGAACGCCGCTACGGCTCATGCGGTAAAGCAGCTCGTGGAAGCGGTTGTCCATGGTACGGATGCGCTCCGCGTCGCGACGGCTGACGTAGTATTCCTGCAATTCCAGCGCCTCGCGCAGCTCGGCAAGGTGCTCGGCATTGTCGCTTTCCGCCGCACGGGCGGCTGCCATGCCCTCGATCTCCATACGCACGGCGTAGATGTCCTGAATGTCCTTTTCGGTCACGCCAAGGATCACGATGCCGCGGGGGGATAGCTCCACGATGTGCTCCTGCTCGAGGCGGCGGAGCGCCTCACGCACGGGGGTGCGGCTGACGCCGAGGTCCTCGGTCAGGCGGCTCTCGGTCAGGATGTCGCCCTGCTGATACTTGCCGCCAAGGATCTCGCCTTCTAGACGCTCAA
The DNA here is from genome assembly GCA_045632565.1 of Eubacteriales bacterium. Classification (GTDB taxonomy): domain Bacteria; phylum Bacillota; class Clostridia; order Oscillospirales; family CAG-272; genus UBA1740. The sequence continues at coordinate 1,736 of JAZQWX010000107.1, forward strand.
ACACCTGATCGGCAAGCGATATCGTCTTATGCTGTTCCATGTCGTTCTCCCTTCCTTATATACCACCAAACGCGCGGATCTTTTCATCCAGCTCGATGGGGGAAATAGAGGTCTGTCTGCCTGCCTCGTATTCGGCGTCGATCCACTCCTTCAGACTGACGACAAGGGGGGCGCGTTTATCCACCGCGCGCTCGGGCGGCAGCTCGTAATATTCGTTGATCCAATAGGCGATGCCCGCAAGACCCGAGGTCTTGCTGATCATGACCGACGGGCGGCGTCCGAGCAGCTTTTCGGTATCGAAGATGTTGTAGATCTCCTGATCTTTGAGCAGACCGTCTGCGTGGATGCCCGCACGGGTCACGTTGAAGTTCTTGCCGACGAAGGGGGTCATGGGCGGCACGCGGTAGCCCATTTCATGCTTGAAATAGTTGGCGATATCCGTGATGGCGGTGGTGTCCATGCCGTCAAGCGAGCCGCGCAAAGAGGCGTACTCAAAGATCATGGCCTCCAGCGGAATGTTGCCCGTGCGCTCGCCGATGCCGAGCATGGAGCAGTTGACGGCGCATGCGCCGTACAGCCATGCGGCGGTGGCGTTGGCAACCGACTTGTAAAAATCGTTGTGGCCGTGCCATTCCAGCATTTCGCTGGGCACGTCCGAGTAGTGCTGCAGACCGTAAATGATGCCGGGCACGCTTCGCGGCAGGGCAACCTCGGTATAGGGCACGCCGTAGCCCATGGTATCGCAGGCGCGGATCTTGACGGGGATGCCCGCATCCTCCGACATCTGCATCAGCTCGTTGACAAAGGGCACGACGAAGCCGTAGAAGTCGGCACGCGTCACGTCCTCAAGGTGACAGCGGGGCATCACGCCCGCCTCAAAGGCGTCCGCCACGGCGGCGAGGTAATGATCCATGCACTGGCGGCGCGTCATCTTCATTTTCTTAAAGATATGGTAGTCCGAGCAGGACACGAGAATACCCGTTTCACGGATGCCGAGGTCACGTACGAGGCGGAAATCCTCCCGGCTGGCACGGATCCAAGTGGTGATCTCCGGGAACTTGAGCCCCAATTCCTGACATTTTTCGATCGCGCGGCGATCCTTTTCGCTGTATACGAAAAATTCGGTCTGGCGGATGATGCCGTAAGGGCCGCCGAGGCGGGAGAGCATTTTAAAGAGCTCCACGATCTGCTCGACCGTGTAAGGCTCGACCGACTGCTGACCGTCGCGGAAGGAGGTATCCGTAATCCAGATCTCCTTCGGCATGCCGATCGGCACGCGGCGGTGGTTGAATGCCACGCGCGGCACGTCCGTGTACGGGTAGATATCCCGATACAAATTCGGCTCGGCCACGTCCTGGAGCGAATACTTGTAGCTCTTTTGCTCAAGGAGGTTTGTTTTTTCCGAAACTTCTAACATGGTTTCTTCCTTTCATATAAAGGTATATGCGTATCGGCGCATCCTTGCATATCAAAATGCAGGAATGCTTGTATGATTGTATACAATTATACTCATCTGTATGTCTTTTGTCAATAGGAAAAACAAAAAAATTCCCTGCTGAAAGCAAGGAATTTAGGTTGCTTTAGGATTTGACAAACGCTTTGATCGCCAAAAAGGTTTCATCGCTGATGGCATGCTCAATGCGGCAGGCATCCTCCTCCGCGATCTCGCGCGACACGCCAAGGCGGGTCAGCAGCTCGGTGATGGTGGTATGCCGCTCGAACATTTTTTCGGCCACGGCGCGCCCCTCATCCGTTAAATGAAGAAAACCGTCCGTATCCGTTTCCACGTAGCCGCCCTTTTTCAGCAGCCCGACGGCGCGGCTGACGCTGGGCTTGGAAAAGCCGCGGTACTCACCCACGTCCACGGCACGCACGGCGTGCCCGCCTTTTGACAGAATATAGATCGCCTCGAGATACATTTCCCCTGATTCCTGCAGATGCACCGCACTCACCTCGCTTTCCTTTATGTATATTATACACAATCCGGCAAAAAATGCAAGGGTGTTTGTCAGAAAATAACAAGGATAAAAAAATTTTACAAAAGGGGTTGTAATTTGTAAAGTGATGTGTTATAATGTCAGCGTTGAAAATAAAATAAGCTGGATGAAGCGGGCTGAAACCGAAAGGGGACTGTGCGTGGACGGCGTTCTGGAGAATCTCACTTAACTGAGTACTGAAGGGGCAAGGGCCGAAAGGTTTAATCTCTCAAGTAAAAGGACAGAAAGCACAAAACACCGCCGCGCGGCAGGCTTGTGCTTTTTTCCTGTTAAGTTGAGCTTCGGTTCAACTTTTTTTATTTGTCAGCACAGGAAAACAACATTTTTGGAGGACTATATGGAAAAACTTTATGAAGCACTAAACTGGGTGGACGGTAACATCCTGTGGGGCATCCCCATGATCGTACTGATCCTTGTCAGCGGTATCTTCCTGTCTCTGCGAAGCAAATTCTTCCAGATCAGAAAATTCGGCGCGTGCATGAAGCACACTGTCGGCGGTACCGTGAAGCAGATGAAGGCAAAGGAAAAGAAGGAAAAGGATCCGAACGCCATCACCCCCTTTGAGGCATTTGCTACCGCCGTATCCGGCACCGTTGGTACCGGTAACATCGTCGGCGTTACCACCGCTATTCTGTCGGGCGGCCCCGGTGCCGTGTTCTGGATGTGGGTTTCCGCATTCTTCGGCATGTTCACCAAGTTTGCCGAGATCACCTTGGGCGTATTCTTCCGCAAGAAGGATCAGAAGGGCGAGTACCTTGGCGGTCCTATGCAGTACATTGAAAACGGCTTGAAGCAGAAATGGCTGGCCGTGCTCTTCGCCATCTTCACCATTCTGGCCGCTATCGGCATGGGCTCTGTGCAGGCTGACACCATTCAGTCCACTTGGCAGTCTGCCTTCTCGATCCCCACTTGGGTAACCGCCCTGATCATCGTGGCTGTCACGGCTCTGGTCGTAATCGGCGGTATCAAGCGTATCGGTAAGGTTACCTCTTACCTCGTACCTGTTATGATCGTCTTCTTCCTGATCATGGCTGTTATTCTCGTGATCGTGAACATCACGGCTGTTCCTGCTGCACTCGGTTCTATCTTTGCTTCCGCATTCACCGCAAAGTCTGCCCTCGGCGGCTTCCTCGGCTACGGCATCGCGCAGGCTATGCGTTACGGCTTTGCCCGCGGTATCTTCTCGAACGAGGCAGGTCTTGGCTCGGCTTCCATCGCACACTCTACCGCTGATACCCGCGAGCCTGTTGAGCAGGGTCTGTGGGGTATCTTCGAGGTGTTCATTGACACCTTCGTGGTCTGCACGCTGACTGCCCTGTTCGTTCTGACCTCCGGTCTTGACGGCAACGCCATCGGCTCGGGTGCTACGGTTGCCATGACCGCCTTCGCGCAGGTATTCGGCAAATTCGGCACGGTTGCATACAGCATTATTCTGCCTCTCTTTGCTTTCTCCACCATTCTTGCCTGGGCTCTGTACGGTGCAAAAGCATCCCAGTACCTGTTCAAGAAGCACGAGAAGGGTGCCAAGCTGGGCTTCAACCTCCTGTACCTGGCACTGATCGTCGGTGTGGCTCTGCTCACCTTCTTCTTCGGTGACAACCTGGGTGCGGACTTCGTATGGCTGATCTCCGATATGACCAACGCTCTGATGGCCATCCCGAACCTGATCGCGCTCGTCATCCTGAGCGGTCTGCTCATGAAGATCGTCAAGAACTACTTCGATCGCAAGAAGGGCATCGACGTAGCACCCATGACCTCCGCTTACACGGACGAAGACTGATATTTCCCCCTCCAAAGGGAAGGCAGAAATGCCTTCCCTTTTTTATTGCAACAAAAAAAGGCGGAGCGATCTTGCTCCGTCTTTTTTGTATAAACTACCATCATGACATGTAAAGTCGGCAGGCGGCGTTTTGCCTGGCAGCAGGCGCTTTATTTTTTACACATACCAAGCCACATGCGGATCAGAAGCGGATTGGGGGCGATTTTAGACAGCAGGTGCTGGAGCTTGGTGAACCAGTTGCAGGTACACAGGATCCTGCGTTTCTCCATGGTGCGCATGGCGCAGCCAACCGCATATTCCGCGGTGAGAAGAGGCTTTTTCGTCTTCGGGCCGACGGATTTTTCATTCTCCGCGCGGTCAAAGAATTCCGTCTTGACCCAGCCGGGACAGAAGACGGTGACGGCAATTCCCCTGTCCTTCACCTCATAGGCAAGAGCCTGCGAATAATGGAACACAAAGGCCTTGGTGGAGGCATAGATATTGAAGCCCGGCAGGGGCGTGAAGACCGAGGCCGAGCCGACCTCGAGAATATTCGAGCCGCGCTCCATATACGGAATGACCATGTGGGAGATCAAGACCAGTGCCTTGACGTTGAGGTCGATCATGCCGACGGTATCCCGTTCGCTTACCTGCGAAAAGTCGCCGAATACGCCGTAGCCGGCGGCGTTGATGAGGTAGCGCACGGACGGCCGGTTCTCTTCCAGATAAGCACGCACGGTGGCAAGCCCCGCCTCGGTGGCAAGGTCAGCCTCCAGAATTTCCGCGCCCTCTCCGAGCATATCGGCAAGCGCGGCAAGCCGCTCGCGGCGGCGGGCGATCAGAAGAAAACGGTCGACCCGCCCCGTTTCCTTGATTTTTTTGGCAAATTCCCATCCAATGCCGGAGGATGCTCCCGTAATGATCGCGTATGACATAGCTTCACTCCTGTTTTTTCTTTTATTATACCACATCCTATACGTTCTGTAAAGCAGTAACCGATGCTTTCACATATACTGTATTGTACCGCATCAACACGAGCATGAAGATTACGTTGATCGGCGGCGATAGTCGGATGAGCATGCTATCCCGCCTGTTTTTCTTATCAGGGGCAAGCGTCACGCAAGCGGCCGTATCACGGGAAGAGGGCGGTGATCCCCTCTCCTCGGTACGGGAGGCTGACGCGGTGATCCTGCCCCTGCCCGTTTCACGCGATGGCATACATCCTATCGCCCCCGAGGGGGTCGCGCCGCCCACGCTTGCCGAGATCTTTGCGGCGGCGCGTCCGAGCTGCCTATTCCTTGGCGGGAAGCTTTCCCCCGCCGTGCGGGCGGCGGCCGCCGCGGCCGACGCCGAGATCCGCGATTATTACACGGGCGAGGAGCTGGTGCGCCGCAACGCGGTAGCCACCGCCGAGGCGGCGGTGGCTATGGCCGCACTGGAGCTGCCCGTCACGCTTTCGGGAAACCACTTTGCCATTTTGGGTGCAGGCAGGATCGCCACGCACGTCCTTGTCCTTTTGCGTGCCGCAGGGGCGCGGGTATCCCTGTACGCGCGCTCACCCGCCGCGCGGGAACGCGCCTCAGCCATGGGTGCTATGGTCTTTCCGATCGAAGAGGGCATAGCACCGCCAATCCCTCCCGACGTGCGGGCGGTCTTTTCCACCGTTCCCGCGCTTCTCTTCCCGCGCACCTGCCGTATGCCCGCGAGGGGCACGTATTTTTACGATCTCGGCGGCGGTGCGATCGACACCGAGGGAGCGCGTGAGGCAGGGATCATCCTGCCCCCCTCGGCGGGCTTACCCGGGAAATACTCCCCCGAAAGCGCAGCCCTGTACCTCTTTGACGAGATCAAAAAAATTCTGACAGCGGAGGGACTTGACTCATGATCGGATATGCTTTTTGCGGCTCGTTCTGCACGCACGCGGCCTCCCTTACCCAGCTCCGTGCCCTCGTGACGGCAGGGGAAGAGGTGCTTCCCATCGTGTCGGAGAACGTGTTTGCAACCGACACGCGCTTTGGGCGCGCTGCCGATCTTTTGCGTGAGCTGCAGGCGCTCACGGGACACACGGTGATCCACAGCATCTCGGATGCCGAGCCGCTTGGCCCGAAAACGCCGCTGGAGCTTTTGGTCATTGCCCCCTGCACGGGCAACACGCTGGCAAAAATGGCGCACGGCATTACCGACACACCCGTGACAATGGCGGCCAAGGCGCACCTGCGCGCCGACCGTCCGCTTCTTTTGGCGCTGGCCTCCAACGATGCGCTATCCGCCAATCTCGGCAATCTGGCTACCCTTGCCATGCGTAAAAGCGTGTTTTTCGTTCCCATGCGGCAGGACGATCCGCGCGGCAAGCCGCATTCCCTGGTTGCGGACTTTTCCCTGCTTCCCGCGGCGCTGGCGGCCGCGCGAAAGGGAGAGCAGCTACGCCCTATGTTTCTTTGACCCCGCACAGAATATCCGCGATCCGCTCGGCCGCGCGGCCGTCGCCGTAGGGATTTTTGCCCCCCCGCATACGGGAAAGGGCGGCGGGAGAGGACAGCAGCTCACAGGCTGCCGAGAACACCGCCCCCTCTTCCGTTCCGACAAGGCGCAAAAGCCCTGCCGCGATCCCCTCACCCCGCTCGCTTTCCTGCCGCAGGACCAAGGTGGGTAGGGAGAGTGCGCAGGCCTCCTCCTGCATGCCGCCCGAATCGGTGAGCAGCAGGGTGGCGCGCGCCATGAGATTGTGGCAATCGACCGTGGATAGCGGCGCAAGCAGCCGCACGCGACTTCCCAAAAGCGCCTTCTCTGCCATCGCGCGCAGACGTGGATGAACAGGGTAAAGAACCGCCAGATCGGGAAAGCGGGCGGCGATTCGGGCGACGGCCCGATACAGTCCCAGAAGCTCGTCACGCGAAAGCTCACGCCGATGCGCGGTGAACAAAACGAGCCGCCCGCTTCCCTGCCAAGCCTTGCTTTGGTAATCCTGCTTGACAGTATAGCCGAGCGCGTCCACCACCGTGTTACCGACGCAAAACACCCTGTCGCCTGCTACGCCCTCCCGCAAAAGATGATCCCGCGCGGCCGCCGTGGGCGCAAAATGATAGGTGGCCATGGCGGCGAGTGCGCGGCGGTTGAACTCCTCGGGAAACGGGCGCACGTGGCAGTAGGTTCGCAGTCCCGCCTCTACGTGCCCCACGGGAATGCCAAGGTAAAAGGCCGCCAACGCGGCCGCGAAGGCGGTGGTGGTATCCCCATGCACAAGGAGCAGATCGGGGCGCTCTGCCTCCAGCAGCCCCGAAAAGCGGGAAAGCAACGTCACGGTGAGCGTGGCGGGTGTCTGATCCGTTCGCATCACATCAAGATCCCTGTCGGACGAGAGGGCAAATTCCGCAAGAGCCTCCCGCGCCAGCTCCCGATGCTGTCCCGACAGAAAAAGCGACACGCGCATCCCTTCCCGCTTGCGAAGCGCGTGCACCACGGGACACATTTTAATGACCTCCGGCCTTGTACCGATGATAACGGCAATATGCATCCTATCCCCCCTTTTTGCTTTATTGTATGAGGGGAACGAAAAAAACAGAACGGAAAGCCTTGCGGCTTTCCGTTCTGTTTTTATTCACGCACCTCAATGGGAAGTCCGTCGGGATCCTTGACAAAAAACATACGCGCGCCCGTGCGGCTGTCACGGCGCATCGGCTCGGGCAAATATCCCTTTGCCAGCAGTGCGGCGCGCAGCGCATCAAGGCTATCGGTCGAAAAGGCAAGGTGGCGCACGCCGTAGGCCTCCGGCTCGCTGGGATGCGCGGGCTTATCCTTGGCGATAAACAGCTCCAGCACCGTACCGTTTCCCGAAAGAAAGCAGACCTCGTCCCCGCGCGCGGGGCGGGCAAGCTCCTCGTCAAGCGTAAAGCCGAGCGTGCGGTAAAAGGCAAGCGAAGCGGCCTTATCCGACGAGAGAAGCGCGACGTGGTGGGGGCGCATCATTTCGTGATACCCCGATAGGATTCCTGCACGGCGCGATAGCTTTCCAGATTGCCGATATCATAGCGGCTGCCGGGCATTTCCATGGCGTGCACGGCCGTTTGTCGGCACAGCCATGCGATGTAGCTGCCGGGGGCATCCGTGCCACAGCCTGCCGCGATGGCGTCGGGAATGCGGTGGGCATCCTCCCTCGTGTAGAAATAGAAGGGGGGGCAGCACCAGTTCGAGCGCGGCTCTTCGGGCTTTTCCTGCATAGAGAGAACGAGGTCGTTTCCGTCGATCTCCACCACGCCGCTTTTGGAGAGGCGCACCTTCTCACCCTCGTAATACCGCATGATGCAGGAGGTTTTTTTCTCACACGCGTAGCGAACGAATTTCGTAAGACTGAAGTCCAGCACGTTATCACCCGCGATCACCAGCATATCGTCCGCAAGGCCGAGATGCTCGATGGCAAACTCGATGTCCTTGACGGCGCCAAGGCGGGTTTCGTTGCTGTCCGTACCGTCATCCACCACGGTGATCTTCTGCGCCTTGGTCTTGGCCCAGGCGTCAAAGTGGTGGGCAAATTTGTGGTTGGAGATCACCACGTATTCATCCACAAGGCCGGCCTCATCGATATCGTCCACCAGCCAGTCAAGGATGGTCTTTTCTCCGACGGAGAGTAGCGGCTTCGGAAAATTCTCGGTCAAGGGATACAGGCGGGTCGCATAGCCCGCCGCCAAAATCAAGCATTTCATAATTTCACCCCATCAGCACTGTCACAGATATGTGCGGAATATTTACCCGCAAGATGCGGGAATTTGGATAGATATTCTTTTTCCATCTTGGCCTTGATGCTTTCCTCGTAGGCAGGATCAATGAGGGCCATACAACAGCCCTTAAAGCCCGCACCCGAGAAGCGGCCACCGAAGATGCCCTCGGTTTCGCGCATGATATCGTAGAGGGCGATCAGCTCGGGGCTGCCCGTTTCCCACAGCTCGATGGAGCTTTTGCCGCTCGCGAAGGACAGGCGGCCGAATTCCTCGATATCGCCGCGCCGCCAAGCCTCAGCCCCCGCCTTAACGCGCGCGCACTCGTCATAGTAGTGGCGGGCGCGGCGGCGGAAGGGCTCGGGCAGACGATCCTCGTAGGCGTCAAACACCTCACGCGGCACGTCCCGCAGGTAGGTTTCACGGAATTTGCCATACTCCATGCCTGCATAGGCCAAAAGCGAGTAGGCGGCGGCACGTGCCTCATCCACGCGCATGTTGTACTTGCTGCCTGCCAGACTTCTTTCCAGACCGCTGAAGAAGATGGCGATCTTGTAGGGCTTCATGCGGGGATCGGCGGGAATCAGCTCGTAGCTGTCATCCAGCATATCCATGTAAAGCAAATGATCCTTGCGGCAGTATACCTCACAGCTCTGGTCGAGCTTGCCGCAGGACACGCCCACGTAGCGGTTTTCGGCCTCCTGCGAAATGGCGATCATCTCACGCTCGGTCAGCGTAATGCCGTTCATGCGGCAAAGAGCCGCAAGGAAGGTCAGGATCACGGCGGCAGAGGAAGAGAGGCCGCCGATGGGAAGCTCGCCTGCCAGCACGGCGCAAAGGCCCACGCGCAGGGGGTAGCGGGCGTTGAGCGCGGTGGTCACGCCGCGCAGGTGATCTGCCCAGTCATTCTGCTTTTCGGCAGGAACGGAGGCAACGTGCCACTGCGCGCGCCCCTGGAACTGCAGGGACTGCACCTCGATCACGCCGTTTTGCTTCGGCCCGTAGGCGATATGGATGCCCTTATCGATGGCAAAGCCCGTGATCGGGCCGAGGTGGTTATCCACGTGCGCGCCAAGCGGGCACACGCGATAGGGCGTGAATGCGGTGTACGTAGGTTTTCTGCCGTAAATTTCTTCAAATCTCTGTTCTGCTGTCATATGTTTTCTCCCTTTTTGATTTTGAGGGCCTTTTTAATTTTGATATACGCGGGGAACGCGCTTGGAAATGCCGCACACCAGCTCATACCCGATGGTGTCACACAGCACCGCCAGGTCGTCTGCCGTGATACATTGCTCTCCGTCACAGCCAATAAGCGTCACGGCATCCCCCACCTGCACGTGCGGCACGTCGGTCACGTCCAGCATCATCATGTCCATACACACGCGGCCGAGAATGGGGGCGCGATGGCCGTTTACCAGCACGTATCCTTTGCCGGACAGGGCGCGGCTGTAGCCGTCCGCATAGCCCGTGGGCACGGTAGCCACGCGGGTGTCACGGTCAAGGATCACCGTTCTTCCGTAGGAGATCCCCTCGCCCGCCTTCACGGCTTTGACCATGGCGATCACGCTCTTCCAGGAAAGAATGGGCGCAACCCCTGCGGGCAGGATATTGTCACGGTCGGGCTTCAGGCCGTAAAGCACAATACCCATACGAACGATCTTGTTTTCCTTGGTTTGGTGAAACAGGCTTCCCGCAGAATTGAGGCAATGTACGTAGGGCATAGACAGGTCAGCAAGGCGGTCGGCAAGTGCCTCAAAGCGTTCGATCTGTCCGCGCGCAAAGGCGCGGGACGCCTCGTCCTCTCCGTCCGCCGTACACAGATGGGTAAATATGCCCGTCATGGTAAAGTGCGCGGCATACCGACGAATGCAGGCCTCTGCCGCGGCAGGATCATCGGTCGCAAGACCAATGCGGTTCATACCCGTATCCACGGCAAACTGACACCGAAGCGGCATGTGCGAGGCCTGCCACAGCGCCTCGGCATATTCCTCGGAGATCAGGGTCTGGATCAGATCGTACATCACAAGATGCCGCCATTCCGACACGGGCGTGTAGCCAAGGATCAGAATATCGCGCGTGATCCCCGCCTCCCGAAGCTCGATCGCCTCCCGCAGGTTGGAAACCGCAAAGGCGTCCACCCCTGCCGCCTGCAGGCGGCAGGAAAGTGCCGCATATCCGTGGCCGTAGGCATCCGCCTTGACCACGGCCATTACGCGCGTGTCTTTTGGCAGCATGGCACGGCAAAGCAAATAATTGCGGGTCAATTGCAAAAGATCGACCTCCACCCACGAGCGATGCAGGCAAAACGGCATATTCTTTTTTTTCGGCATAGCTTTCACCTCACGTTTTTCTGTGAAAGAATATGCGCGAACAACATGATTTATCTCTTGTCAAGCAAAGCAGGACCTAACGATCTCTATCACGGTATCCTGCTCTGCGGCAGTCATTTTGATATCCGAGGGCAGGCAAAGCCCTCTTGCAAAAATATCCTCACTGACGGGCTGCCCCTCCGTCGTCACGAACGGATATTTTTTAAAAATCGGTTGCATATGCATGGGCTTCCAGATCGGTCTTGCCTCTGCATTATGGGCGGCAAGGGCAGAGAGGATCTCGGCGGGGCAGGTTTTTTGCGGTTCCTTTCGGTAAACCGCGCGTGTTTCACTGCGCTCCTCGCGGCACATAGCCTCCCTGTCAATCAAAAGACAGGAAAGCCAGAAGTTCGGCTCGCTTACCGTGCCGTAATAGGGGTTCACGGTGACAGGCAGGTCGGCAAATCCCTTGCGGTAGCGCTCGTATATCTCCTTTTTGCGGGCGATATGCTCGTCAAGGTGGCAAAACTGCCCACGCGCCACGCCCGCGATCAGATTGCTCATGCGGTAGTTGTAGCCTATTTCACTATGCTGATACCATGGGGCATCCTCACGGCTTTGGGTGGCCCACTTGCGCGCCTGCGCGGCGGCCGCCGCATCGTCGGTGAGCAGCATCCCGCCCGAGGTGCCGGTGATGATCTTGTTTCCGTTAAAGGACAGCGCGGCAACGTGTCCGAACGAGCCGGTTTGTCTTCCTTGGCAGGTCGCGCCAAGCGATTCAGCCGCGTCCTCGACCAGAACAGCCCCATGCTCGTCGCACGTGCGGCGCAGGGCGGGAAGGTCGGCGGGTGTTCCGTACAAATTGACCGCCACCGCCATTTTAGCGTCCGGGTAGGCGGCAAAAGCCTGCTGAAGCGCCGCAGGACTCATATTCCAGCTATCCCGCTCGCTGTCAACAAAAATCGGAATACCGCCCTCATACAAAACGGGGTTGACGGTGGCGGCAAAGGTCAGGTCAGCGCAAAGCACGTGCTCGCCCGGCCGCAACCCCGCCAGCTTGAGGCAAAGATGCAGCGCCGCCGTGCCCGATGACAGGGCAACGGCATAACGACAGCCGACGTATGCGGCGCATAGGTGCTCCAGGGCGTCAATATTCTGCCCGACGGTGGACATCCAATTCGTTTCGTATGCCTCTTTGATATAGTCCATCTCCTCCCCATGCATAGTGGGGGAGGAAAGATACAGCTTGCGGGGAAGCGGCGCAATCGGCATATAACACACCTTCCGTCCCCTACCCTTCGAAAAAAGAGGGAACATACATATATAATATCATTTTATCGACTTCTTGTCAACCTATGCAAAAAACTTCGTTGTTTTCCTGACAAAAGTAATAAATATCCCCCCGCGTAGCGGGGGGTATTTCATTTTCGGGCATAGCCCTAAACATTACTGGCTGCGCACAAGTGCGCTTTCAATTGGCCTGCCAGCCATGCAATTGTTACTTACTACCCATAAATGGGTCCCGTGGGTCGAACATTGCTAACTGGTCACTTTCCTGATCCCTTTTTAATTGTTCTGCAATATACTCCTTTATCGCCTTCGTGTTCTTCCCCACGGTATCTACGTAATATCCCTTACACCAAAATTCGCGATTTCGGTATGCAAATTTCATG
>JAZQWX010000108.1:0-2993 GCA_045632565.1 Eubacteriales bacterium
GGCGGAAAGCAACCGCCTTTCCCTCAAAAAGAAGCTTGCCGCTTCCTCGATGGACATCACCAATCGCGTGGAAAAATTCATCGCCTGTCAATCGAAAGACCCCGAGATCCGTGAGCTGTATATCGTAGAGGGCGACTCGGCCGCGGGCGCGTGTAAGCAAGGGCGCGACGCTACCTTCCAGGCCATCATCCCCGTGCGCGGCAAAACGCTTAACTGCATGAAGAGCAACTACGCCCGCATCTTCGAAAGCAAGATCATCGTGGATCTTCTGCGCGTGATCGGCTGCGGCGTGGAGCTGCACGAGAAGGTCAAGACCGATATGCCCCCCTTCGACCTTGGGGCTCTGCGTTGGAGCAAGATCATCATCTGTACCGATGCGGATGAGGACGGCTTCCAGATCCGCACGCTGCTCCTGACGCTCTTCTATCGCCTCTTGCCCACGCTGATCGAGCAGCAAAAGGTGTACATCGCGGAATCCCCCCTGTTTGAGATCACCACCAAGGACAAGACCTATTTCGCGTATAACGAGATGGAAAAGGCCAAGATTCTTGAGGAGCTCGGCAAGACCAAATACACCCTGCAGCGCTCCAAGGGACTTGGTGAAAATGAGGCGGACATGATGTGGCAAACCACCATGAACCCCGCCACCCGCCGTCTGATCGCCGTCATGCCCGCCGACGCGGAAGAAACGCTCCGTATGTTTGACGTCCTGATGGGGGACGCTTTACAGGAGCGAAAGAAATTCATCGTGGAAAACGGACACCGCTACATCAAGGACGCGGATTTCTAAACCGAAAAATAAAAGAAAAAAGGATAGATGTTATGGTAAGCGCACTGAAAAAATCAAGCAAATTTAGCGGCGTGCAGGGCCCCCTTGTCACCATCGTCATGGATGGCGTGGGTATTGCCCCCACCAACGCGGCAAACGCCGTTTACGCCGCCCACACCCCCACTCTTGACCGCCTGATGCGGGATTACCCCATGGTTACCCTGAAGGCGCACGGCACGGCCGTCGGCCTTCCCTCGGATGACGATATGGGTAACTCCGAGGTCGGCCACAACGCCCTGGGAGCCGGCCAGGTATTCGCGCAGGGTGCGAAGCTCGTGTCGAACTCGATCGAAAGCGGCAAAATGTTTGCCTCCGACACGTGGGTAAACCTGCTCTCCAACGTCAAAAACAACAAATCCACATTGCACTTTATCGGTCTCTTCTCGGACGGTAACGTGCACTCCCACATCGATCACCTCAAGGCCATGCTTTCGCGCGCCAAGGAGGAGGGCGCACCCCGTGTGCGCGTGCACATCCTCATCGACGGCCGCGACGTGGGTGAAACCTCGGCTCTCGATTATATCCTCCCCTTTGAAGAATTTCTCGGCACGCTCCGCGCCCCCGATTTTGACGTCAAGATCGCTTCGGGCGGCGGCCGTATGAAGGTCACCATGGATCGCTATGAGGCCGATTGGTCGATGGTCGAGCGCGGCTGGCAGACGCACGTGCTGGGCGAGGGTAGACAGTTCGCTTCCGCAGAAGAGGCCGTTGTCACCTACCGCACCGAGCTGGGTGTCATTGACCAGGATCTGCCCCCCTTCGTGATCGCCGAGAACGGCAAGCCCGTCGGTACGATCGAGGATGGCGACAGCGTGATCTTCTACAACTTCCGCGGCGACCGCGCCATTGAAATTTCCCGCGCCTTTGACGGCGGCGAGGAGTTCTCCGCCTTCGACCGTGTGCGCGTGCCCAAGGTTTGCTATGCCGGCATGCTGGAATATGACGGCGACCTGCACATCCCCGCGCATTACCTCGTCAGCCCCCCCGAGATCACCGAAACGCAGAGCGAGTACCTTGTGGCGACGGGCATTTCCCAGCTTGCCATCTCCGAAACCCAGAAATACGGTCACGTGACCTACTTCTGGAACGGCAACCGCAGCGGCAAGTTCTCCGAGGAGCTGGAAACCTATATCGAGATCCCCTCGGACGTCGTGCCCTTTGAGCAGCGTCCGTGGATGAAGTGTGCCGAGATCACCGACCGCCTGATCGAGTGTCTGGAGAGCGGCAAGTATCAGTACCTGCGCGTCAACTTCCCGGACGGCGATATGGTTGGTCACACGGGTAACTTCCTCGCTACCGAATGCTCGATGGAAGCGCTGGATCTGCAGCTTGCCCGCATTTTGCGGGTCGTTGACCGCCTGCACGGTGTCGCGCTCATCACCGCCGGCCACGGTAACGCTGACGAAATGTATGAGATCGACAAAAAGACGAAGGAGCCAAAGGTCGGCAAGGATGGCAAAATGAAGGCCAAGACCAGCCACACCCTCAACCCCGTTCCCTTCATTATTTATGACAACTTCTACGCTGACGGTTACACCGTAAAAGAGGACAAGGGCGCGTTCGGCCTCTCGAACGTGGCCGCCACCACCGTGCGGTTCCTCGGCCTTGAGCCGCCCGCTGCATGGGATGAATCCGTAATTGATTAAACACCGAAAAGGAGATAGACATGAAACAGCACGAATATCTGGCTACCGTGGATGCGGAGCTTGCCGCCGCCTGCGACGAGGAGCTTGCCCGTCAGCAGTCCACCATCGAACTGATCGCTTCCGAGAACATCGTATCCCCTGCCGTTCTGGCTGCCGCCGGCACGGTGCTGACCAACAAGTATGCCGAGGGCTATCCCACCCACCGCTACTACGGCGGCTGCTACGCCGTGGACGTAGTCGAGGAGCTGGCCCGCGAGCGCGCCAAAAAGCTCTTTGGCGCGGAGCACGCCAACGTGCAGCCCCACAGCGGCGCGTCGGCCAACCTTGCCGTTTTCTTTGCCCTGCTCAACCCCGGCGACACCGTGATGGGCATGAACCTGGCTCACGGCGGTCATCTTTCTCACGGCTCTCCCGTCAATATTTCCGGCAAGTATTTCAACATCGTGCCCTACGGTGTATCCGACGAGAGCGAAACGATCGACTATGAGGCAGTTCGCGCCCTTGCCCTTGAGCATAAG
>JAZQWX010000109.1:0-12066 GCA_045632565.1 Eubacteriales bacterium
GCAGTTCCGCAAGTACCTGACCGACCCCTCCGAATACAAGACAAGTGAGGAAGACGATGGCTGAGGAAATGCGTTATACGACCGTGCGAAACGAAGCGCACGTCACCTTTGAGGAAAAGAAATCCGAGTTTATCGGACACGTCAAGCCTGTGTCTACCGAGGCCGAGGCTCCTGCCTTCCTGTCAAGCATCCGCGCACAGTACCCCGATGCCACCCATAACGTCTATGCCTACGTCCTGCGTGAGAACAACACCGCGCGCTACAGCGACGACCGCGAGCCGCAGGGAACGGCAGGCATGCCCGTCCTTGACGTCCTTCGCAAGGGAGAGATCCAGGACGTGATCGTGGTGGTTACCCGCTACTTCGGCGGCACGTTACTCGGCACAGGAGGCCTTGTCCGCGCCTATACCCAAGCGGCGAAAATGGCACTTGACGAGGGCGAGATCGTGGTGCGTGCGCGCCTCGCGATCCTCTCGGTCGAATGCTCCTATACCGACTACCAAAAGCTCCTGCCTACTCTCTCCGCGCCCGAGATCCGTATCGAAAATACCGACTTTACCGACCGCGTCACCGTCCACCTCGCCACCCTCGCCGAAGAGGCAGAAGGCCTATCCGCCCGCCTCACCGAGCTCTCCGGCGGCCGCGTCATCACGAAAACCGAAGGCGAGCGGTTTGACTATCTATGATCCCGAAAAATCCCCCCCTTGCGCGGGGGATTTTTTCTTGCAAATTTGTCGGGCGTATGATATACTGTTCTTGACATACATATCCCGAAAGGAGAAGAATGTGAAAAAAGCTTTTGACACCTTTTTACGGTATTGGCGCCTTTTTGACCCGACCTTCTTTCTTTTTCTCGTCGCGATCCCTCAGCTCGCCTGGCTCTTGATGACCTTCCTTGATCTTGACGGCTATTACGAATATTCCGCTTATGAGGCATGGCCCGATTGGTCTTGCGTGCTCACGATGATTTTCTGCTTTTATTCGCTTGTGCGGCGGCGGACGGTTTTTCAAACCGCCCTGCGGGAGGAATATTGGAAAAAATCTCCTTCTTCCCTGAAAGAAAATCTGCATTTTCTCCTCACGCAGAAATTCTTTTGGATACGCGTAGCGATCTTCCTTGGCATCTATTGCTTTTTGCCGCTTGAATGGACCTTCAAGTCTTACGCCGATCTTGTCGGCGATAACCTCACCGTAGCGCGGCTGATCCTGTGCACCGTGGTGGCAGCGGTGGCGGTGCTTGCACACCTGTCGGCTTATCGCTATTGGTTTTTTGTCCGTGACCGCGAAAAATATAACAAGAAATTTCAAAAAGCGGGCGGCGAGGCCGTTCCCCTCATCTATACCGTTGGGGCGGTCATTGTCGCGGTTGCCGTTCCGAACATCATCGTTTTTGCAAAGCTTCTTTACGATGCGCTCTCCTTCGGGATTGTCTTCATCGTTGCCGTCCTTCTCCTCCTTCCGCCTGCATGCTTAGCCTTCCGCGCGTGGCGAAAGAGAAAAAGCTTTATCAAGCGCTTGAAAAAGCTGTGCCTTTCGGCAGGTATTGCGTTCCCGAAAATCCAAAGACCCTACCGTTCGCTGTTTCGTATGCGGGAGGGCGAGGATTTTCGTATATCCTGCGGCAAAAAGGAGTATTCCTGTAAGTTCGTTTCGGGTCTCCGACGGAGCGTGCCGATCGTCATTTACAGGCACGGGGACATCGCATTTTTGCACAGAATTCGCCTCCGCGGTGCCACCTTGGCGGAATGGGAGGTGCGTCACAGCTGCGCGTATGAAACGGAATGTCAGAAAATACTGATCGTCAATCCTACCCCCAAGAAGCTGTACACTCTGCAGGAGCCGAAATTGGTGGAGATCGACAACGGCTTTACCGTTGGTGAGTTTAAGATATTCACCGCCTCCGGATTTCTTCGCGCCTTGGATATGGACGTCTTACACAGATAAACCGCCCCCCGCGCTCCCCGCGGGGGATTTTTTAAAATTTTACACGAATTTTGCGAATAAAAAAGTATTTTGCATAAATTCGTAGTATATTATATTTGTAAAAGAAAAATGCCGCGCGGTATCAACGAAAAAAGGAGGCGCACATGGAAAGAATTTGCGATATATTTTTGCAAAGGGAAGAGCAGTTTTTGTCCCCCTATGCCTTTTTGACCAAAAACACCAAGGGAAGGCTGACCCCCGTTGCGCCGAGCGACAGCCGCACGGAGTTTCAGCGCGACCGTGACAGAATTCTGCACTGCAAATCCTTCCGCCGCCTGATGCACAAGACGCAGGTCTTTTTCTCCCCGACAGACGAGCATTACCGCACGCGCATGACCCACACCCTTGAGGTCACGCAGGTGGCGCGCATCATCGCGCGGGCTCTGCGCCTCAACGAGGATCTTTGCGAGGCGGCCGCGCTCGGTCATGACCTCGGGCACACCCCCTTCGGTCACGCAGGCGAGATGGCCATGCAGCGTTGCTTTGATCCCGATTTCACCCACTACAAGCAGAGCCTGCGCGTGGTAGACGAGCTTGAAAACGATGGGGAAGGCCTCAATCTTACTTACGAGGTGCGTGACGGCATCCTCAACCATACGGGCGACTGCATGGCATCCACCCTGGAGGGCGTGATCGTCAAGTTTGCCGACCGTATCGCCTACATCAATCAGGATATCGACGACGCCATCCGCGGCGGCATCCTGACGCTGGACAAAATTCCCGCTGATCTGCTTCGTGTTCTCGGCACGACACACAGCGAGCGTATCAACACCATGGTCACCTCGGTCATTGAGGCGAGCCGTGATCAGAATAAGATCGAAATGACTCCCGAGATCGGTGAAGCCACCATGGCGCTTCGCTCCTTCCTTAAAAAGAACGTTTACACCGACTCGCTTGCCAAGGCAGACGAGGACAAGGCGCAGGAGCTGCTGATCCGCCTGTACGAATATTTCTGCGATCATCCCGAAAAAATGCCCGCCCTATACAAGCGGAATATTGAGCGCGACGGGCTTTCCCGCTGTGTCTGTGACTTTATTTCGGGTATGACTGATCGCTACGCCATTGCGACTTACGAGGATATCTTCATCCCCAAGGTCTGGAAGGGGTAACGATGATAGAAAAAGCCGTTATTGAAGAGGTTCTTGCCCGCACGGATCTGCCATCTCTCATTGGCAGCTACGTGACCCTCAAAAGGGCAGGAACGAACATGACGGGCCTGTGCCCGTTTCATAGCGAGAAAACACCGTCCTTTACCGTGTTCACCGCGTCAAACAGCTTTTACTGTTTCGGTTGCGGTGCGGGCGGTGATGCGATCACCTTTGTGCGAAGGATGGAAAATCTCGAATATCCCGACGCGATCGAGGTGCTTGCCAAGCGTGCAGGCATCACCGTGCGCCATACGATAGAAGCCTCCGGCGGTAAAAAGTACGACCGTGCCCGCTTCTACGAAATGAACCGCGATGCCGCGCGCTTCTTCCATGCCAATTTGCATAAAGATACCTCGAATGCGCGCGCTGCCATGGATTATCTGCGGAATAAGCGAGGTCTGTCGGCGGCAACCGTGACACACTTCGGTCTTGGGTACGCCCCTGCCGAGTACGGCGTGTTCTCGGATTACATGAAAAGCAAGGGCTACCGCGAGGACGAGCTGATCGACGGATTCTTGTGCGGCAGAAGCGAAAAGGGAAGACTTTACGATGCCTTCCGTAACCGCGTGATGTTTCCCATCATCGACCTCACAGGCAACATCATTGCCTTTGGCGGCCGCGTGATGGATGACAGCCTGCCAAAATACAAAAACTCCTCGGATACGCCCGTGTTCAAGAAGAGCCGTAACCTCTTTGCCCTCAATTTTGCCCGCACCGCCTGTGCGGAGCAGCTGATCCTTTGCGAGGGGTACATGGACGTCATCGCCCTGCATGCCGCCGGCTTTACCAATGCCGTGGCCACGCTGGGTACGGCACTGACCGAGGAGCAGGCGCGTATGATCTCGCGCTACACCAAAAAGGTTATCATTTCCTACGATATGGACGAAGCAGGGCGGCGTGCCGCCGACCGTGCCGTCCGCATGTTCTCGGAGGTCGGGCTTGACGTTAAGCTGCTGAAGCTTCAGGATGCCAAGGATCCGGATGAATATATCAAAAAATTCGGGGCGGACAAGTTCCGCCGTAATCTGGAGGAGAGCCGCACGCGCTTTGATTACAATCTGGAGCGTATCCTTTCCACCTATGATATCAATCTTCCGCAAGAAAAGGTAAAGGCGCTTGCAGAACTCTGTGAGCTGATTTCCGGGTTTTATTCCTCGGCAGAACGCGATGTGTATATTTCCATCGTTGCCAAAAAGACGGACATTGAGCCGGCCAGCATCCGCCGCGACGTGGAACGGCTCGTTCATCGACAGCAAAAGGAATATAAGGTCAAGGAAAAACAAAAGATCCACCAAACAACGGCTGGCTTTGGCGACAAGGTCAATCCCGACTTTGTGCGAAATCCTGCGGCTGCAAGAGCAGAAGAGGCTGTGCTTGGTTTGATGCTTTTGCGAACGGAGCTGTGTGACAAGGCGACGAAGCCGCCATTCTCCTTGACGGAGGACGATTTTTTTACCGCCCTCGGTAAAAAGATATTTGCCTTTTTGACTGATCAAAGCGAGGATCGCGAAACCGATCCGAATGCCGTTTTCTCTCCCGAAGAGGTCGGGCGCATCACCGAGATGCGCGTGCGGCGTATGCAGTTGACTGAAAACGGAGAAAATGTGTTTGCCGACAGTGTAGCAAACCTGCGCGCCGCCGTCGCTTCTCAACAGGAAAAAGAAGGCGGCTTGACCCTGCAAAGCTTACAAGACATCATTAACCGTCGAAAAGACGAGCAATAAAGTACGGCAGAGGAGATAAATCACCATGCATGATGAAAAAAAGATGGATGTAAATGAACTGATCGAGCAGACCAACAGCTCCTCGATCAACAGCAGCGATATCATGGAGGTTCTTGAGGACATCGACTATGATATCGAACAAATGGAAAAGATGTATGAAACCCTGGAGGGCAACGGCGTGGCCGGCCCTGACGGAGAGCTGCATCCTTTCGCGGAAGCAGAACCGGACGTAGACACCTACACCAGTGCCGAGGAGATGGAAAAGCTTCTTGTGCAGGAGGGTCTTGCGATCGATGACCCCGTTCGTATGTACCTCAAGGAGATCGGTAAAATTCCCCTGCTGGATGCAGAGCGTGAAATGTATCTTGCCGAGCGTATCGTGCTCGGCGACAAAAAGGCAAAGGACGAGCTGGTAGAGGCCAACCTGCGTCTGGTCGTCAGCATTGCCAAGCGTCACGTCGGTAAGGGCATGTACTTCCTTGACCTGATTCAGGAGGGCAACCTCGGTCTGATGAAGGCGGTAGAGAAGTTTGACTACCATAAGGGCTTTAAGTTTTCCACCTATGCAACCTGGTGGATCCGTCAGGCCATCACCCGTGCGATCGCCGATCAGGCACGCACGATCCGTATTCCCGTTCATATGGTAGAAACGATCCACAAGGTGTCCCGCACAGCCCGTCAGCTTCTGCAGGAGCTTGGCCGTGAGCCTACCACCGAGGAAATTGCAGAAAGAATCGGCATGACCAGCGAGAAGGTACGCGAGATCATGAAGATCGCGCAGGATCCCGTTTCGCTTGAAACGCCTATCGGTGAAGAAGAGGATAGCCACCTTGGCGATTTTGTGGAAGACAACGATTCTCCCGCACCCGCCGATACTGCGTTTTATTCCTTGCTTCGTGAGCAGCTTTGCTCCGTGCTTCGCACGCTGACCCCCCGCGAGGAGCAGGTTCTGAAGCTCCGCTTTGGCTTGGAAGACGGCCGTGCCAGAACGCTGGAAGAGGTTGGCAAGGAGTTCAATATCACTCGTGAGCGTATCCGTCAGATCGAGGCAAAGGCGCTTCGCAAGCTCCGCCACCCCAGCAGATCCAAGCTGCTGCGTGATTACCTCGAATAAGAGTTCGTCGATTTGTACAAACAGCGACTGTGCTTTTTGTACAAGGTGACGAAAATGAAATTCGTGCATTCCGTAAATGACAGAATGTTACCAAAAATTCATATTTGAATAGCTGAAATTCCTTGACTTTTCCTATTGTTTGAGTTAAAATATTTAGGATATCAAACCACGTGTTGAATACCTTAGGAGGGACAAATGAAAAAACTGCTATGTCTTTTGCTCTGCGCGGTAATGCTTATTTCCGTGCTGACAGGATGCTCTGGTGAAGATGACCCGGCCGGTTCGGCAGACTCGTCGCGCAAAACGGTCACGCTTACCATGTGGGTGATCTGTGAAGAAAAGGTTTCAGGGGAAACCGAAGCACAGATCGAGGAGGCCTTTAACATCATCACCGAGGCTGACTACGCCACGCACGTCGATTTCGTCTTCTGCACGGAAGAGGAATACGAGGCAAAGCTGGAGCAAAAGTTTACGCATATTGAAAGCAACCCCGGAAAATCCAAGCCCTCGCAGAACCCGAACATCACCATCACCAACCAGACCTACCGTGATGAGGAGGGTATGACCCGTCTGAAATATCCGAACGTTTGGGAATATCAGATGGACATCGTTCTGGTAACCGGCAGAGATATGCTGGATTCCTACATCGCCAAGGGACGCATTCAGGACTTGACGTCCAGCTTGAATACGACCAACAAAATCATCAAGAAATACGTTAACAACGCGCTTCTTGACAATGCCGCTATCAACGGTAAGTGGTATGGCATCCCGAACAACAACATCATCGGCAACTACACCTTCATGCTTGTGAACAAGGAATTGGCTACCAAGTATGAGTATGAGCCCGAGCAGTTTACTTCTTTCGGTATTGACACGCCTGTGGCGGAGCTGATCGAGAAGATCGCACAGAACGAAGATACCTCCAAGATCGCTCCCATGTATGGCATGGCCGATTATCCGCTGGTTAAGTATTGGTCCAAGTACGGCTCTGAAACAGCCTCGGTTCTGGCTACCATGTACGCCAACGGTACGGCTACCATCGGTAACGCAATTACCGCTGTCAACATTTTCTCCGATGCCGCATATCAGTCCTTTATGCGCGAGATGTTCTATTGCAAGGAAAACGGATATTTCGTAAATGCCGATCAGCCGCAGGACACCTTCGGTGTGGCCGTGCTGGAGGGCGACTACTCCTTCTATAAGACCTACGGTGAAGATTATCACGTGATCCCGCTGACCTATCCCCGCCTTGAGGATGAGAGCGTATTCGGCTCTATGTTTGCCGTTTCCTCTTACACCACCAACCTGGATCGTTCGATGGAGATCATCCGTGCCCTGACCTGCGAGTCCCAGCTCCGTAACATTCTTCAGTACGGTATCGAGGGCACGCATTATGAGATCCGCGATGACGGTTCTCTGAAGCGCCTGAACCACAACTACATGATGAACATCAACTACACCGGCAACACATTTAAAGCATATCCCGAAGAAGGCATGCCTGTGAATTTCTGGCAGGATGTTGCCAAGCATCAGAACCGCGAGGCGCTTCTTTCGATCGCATTCGGTACCGCATCCTACCTCACCAAGGTAGACGCCGAGGCGTGGGATCAGATGTCCGTTGTGTCGAAAGCTTACTTTGACAGACTTGAAAAATGCGAAACGCTCGCAGAGCTGGATGCTTTCCTGAAGATCGCATCTGATGAGATCGCCGCATCCGATTATTACGCAGAGCTTAATCCCATTTTGGACGGTAAGGATTATGACCTCACCGCCTTGAACGGCGCTCTTTCGAACTGGTGGAACAGCCCCTACGGAGGTTGATACGCAAAAACAAAAGTGGCAACGGAATTTCCGTTGCCACTTTTGTTTTTAAGAAATGCCGGGAATCAGCCACACGGCAAATGCAAAATAAACCGCCAGCGAGAGTGCGTCGATAATGGTGGTAATGAAGGGGGATGCCATGACGGCGGGGTCAAGGCCGATCTTCTTTACCAAAATGGGGAGGGTACAGCCAATGAGCTTCGCACCAATGACCGTCACGCACATGGTCAGGCAAACTGTCAGCGGTACCGTCAGCATCTCTACAGGATTCAGAATGTGCATCAAAAGATAGTCTACAAAATAGATCTTCAGGAAGGTTGCCGCAGACAGAACCACGGCACACAAGAGGGAAACGCGCAGCTCCTTCCACAAAACCGCAAGCAGGTCAGGGAAATCAATTTCTCCAAGGGAAAGTCCGCGAATGACTGTAACGGAGGATTGGCTGCCGCAGTTACCGCCCGTGCCCATCAGCATGGGGATAAAGGCGGTGAGTACCACGCAGGCACTCAGTGACGCTTCAAAGGAGGAAATGATCAAGCCCGTAAGGGTCGCGGAAAGTGTCAACAGTAAAAGCCACGGAATGCGCGCCTTGAATATGGACAAGGAAGAGGATTTTAGATAAGGTACATCATTTTCGGAGGGGGTAATGGCCGCCATCACGGCAAAGTCTTCTTCCGTTTCCTCGGAGATAACATCCATGGCATCGTCGAAGGTGATGATGCCCAGCATGCGATCCTCGGTGTCCACAACGGGAAGCGCCAGGAAGCTGTATTTTCCGAACAGGAAGCCTACCTCTTCACGGTCTGTATGCGTGGTGACGGATATGACGTTCTGCTCCATAATATCTCCGATTTTTCGGTTCAAGGGAGAGATCATCAGATCCTTGGCGGATACAATGCCAATCAGCTTTCGGTTCGCGTCCGTTACGTAACAGGTGTATATCGTTTCCTTATCGATGGCAACGCGGCGGATCAGGGAAAAGGCATCTTCCACCGTCATGGCTGCCTTCAGGTTCACGTATTCGGTGGTCATGATGCTGCCCGCGCTATCCTTGGGATATTGGAGCAGCTGGTTGATCATTTGGCGGTCCGAGGAAGAGCAGTTCTGCAAAATGCGGCTGACCACGTTGGCAGGCATTTCTTCGATCAGGTCTACTGTATCGTCTAAATACAGCTCGTCAAGCACCTGCCGCAGCTCGTAATCATTGAATGCGCCGATCACGATCTGCTGTACGTCGCTGTCCATTTCTACAAATACTTCAGCGGCCAGCTCCTTCGGTAACAGGCGGAAAACCAAGGGAAATTGTTCTTTTGGGATCTCATCAAACAGCTCGGCTATGTCGGCGGGGTTTTCTTCTCTCAAAATCCGCCGCAGGGAAGCAAAGTCCCTTGTCGCAAGCAGGGAGGCGATTTCTTCAACGTTTTCTTGCATGGCTATACTCCTTTTCTTCAAAGAATAGATGAGTTAGCCTCTGCGAAAAGTTAAAAATTCTGCTTTATTCCAAGGCAGAACCATTCTCGGCATGCAAAAAATATACAGCCGCAACTTCGCGCATCGGCACTTGTACTACTGTCATCTGCGTGACGCATGATTCCACCTCTTTCCGTTTTATAATTTTGACAATCTATTATAACACAAGAGATCGGTTTTGTAAACAAAAAGATGAAAATTCTCTTGCCTTCTTTCAAAAAGTATGATAAAATAATGCTCGTAAAGCTGTTGAAAGGGTGTTACTATGAAAGCGGAACAATCCTATATTTTCGATGAGATCTTGGATATAGAGATCCGGGAAGGCCTTCCCGGAACAAAAACGGCTCTCAAGCAGGTAGAATTTGCGCTGGCATCCGTGCGTGCGCGTGACGGTCATTTGGTCAAGATCGTTCATGATGAAAAGCTTGGCGCGGCGCGTGCGCGACTCCGTTCCGAAATTCGCCGCATGCTGCGCGTCTATAAGAAAGAAGAACGCATCATTCTCATGATCCGCGGTGAGGATTTTTCCATGGCGGATAGTATGACGCGGTATCTTTCGGATCGCTGTCCCCAAATAGAGCTTGATCCGGATATGGAGCAGGGAAACGAAAATATTACCTTGGTGTATTTTTAACATGAAAAAAGGCAACGCGTTGAGCGTTGCCTTTTTTTCACTTGCGTCTTTACGCAGGAGCCTTCTCGTTCAGATAATTGACTACGTCGTTTACCGTGATGAAGGTGTGCAGATCATCATCATCAATAGTCACGTTGAATTTCTCCTCGCAGAGCAGGACCAGATCGGCAAGCTCAAGCGAATTGATGCCCAAATCGTTGGCGAGCTCGGCCTCGGGGGTGACGACCTCCGGATCGACACGCAACTCTTCAACCAACAGGTTCTTTACTTTTTCAAACATGGCTCTTCCTCCAAAGTATGAGTGTTTTTGCTAACGGTTTGTATAAAATAACCTACAATTCACAATTATACATCAAAAAGCACAATTTGTCAATACTTTTTGACTAAAGTTTTTTACATTTAGGTTATTTTGGCTCTGCATCCTGCTTTTTTTATTCCAAAAACCTTTTACACAGGATTGCAATTCACTACAATTTATGATATAATGAAAACGAAAAGAACGAAACAGAGGGGAATGATGGCAACGCAAGCAGAAAGACTACAATCAGATCGCCGTATGCTGATCGCCGTTCTCGTTATTTCCGCTGTTCTCCTTATTGTTGCCGCGCTTGTGCCAATGTTATTCTCCGAGGATGCGGATTCAGGCGATCCGCCAAATATTGAATTTGCTGATCCCTCGCTTAGCGCTGATCCGCTGTCGGATCAGGATTACATGGATCTTGACCGTACCGTCTATTATCGAACGCTTTCGGGTTATGAGATCACCGTTCCCGTTCAGGACGAGGATGCCGAAGGCTTTGACGCCGAGCTGCTCCTTTTGGTACGTATGATCCGCGCCGTCATGGCCGGGGATCTGTCCTCTTATCGCACCTGCTTTTCCCCCGAATATTTGGTCAAGGTCGGTGAAATAGCGCCCTTTACCAAGCAAAAGCTTTACGATATCACCGTTACGCGTTATGACGATGCCGCTCTGAACGTCCCCTTGGGGTATGCCTCGGTCGCTTGTTACGGCGTGGCGTATAAAATCAAGGACAATAACGGCTCGTTCAGGAAGGATATGGGCAGCGATGCCGTTCGTGAGCAGGTATATTTCGTTGTAAAGGATGCCGCGGGAAGGGTTGCCGTTTACGGCATCCGCGGATGATTTTGGATTTTTTATATGGAGGTACTTATGCCGTATTTTTGGATTGCTGTGATGATTGCCGCTATCGCGATTGAGGTGGCAACACCGGGGGCTTTGGTAGCCATTTGGTTTTTGCCGTCTGCCCTGATTACCATGATTCTTTCCTTCTTTGACGTGGCGCTGTATATTCAAATTCCCGTTTTTGTGCTCCTGTCGCTTGCGTCTGTGTTTTTTGCAAGACCTTATCTGGTTCGTCCTGGCAAAAACACGGCCACCAATATCGATGCCATCATCGGAGAAAAGGGAATTGTGGTCGAGAAGATCGAGAATATCGCCGGCGCAGGCCAGGTCAAGGTTCACGGACAGTATTGGAGCGCCCGCTCTGTGTCGGATGATGCCGAATACGTAGAAGGCGACGTGGTAGAGATCGTGGCCGTGGAAGGCGTTAAGTTGATTTGCAAAAAATAAAAGAAATAAAGGAGAATCAAAATGAATCCGGGATTGATCGCTTTAATTGTCATCGGTGTTATCGTTTTAATTGTCGCTATCAGTAACATCCACATTGTTCCCCAGGCACACGCATACGTGGTTACCAGACTCGGCGCTTACCGTGCCACCTGGAAAACCGGTATCCACATGACCCTGCCGTTTCTTGAACAGGTTTCCAAAAAGATCAATATGATGGAACAGGTCGTGGATTTCCCACCCCAGCCCGTTATCACGAAGGATAACGTTCGTATGCAGATCGACACCGTGGTTTTTTATCAGATCACCGATTGCAAGCTGTATACCTACGGCGTTACCAACCCCATCTTTGCCATTGAAAATCTGACCGCTACCACCCTGCGTAATATCATCGGTGAGCTTGACCTTGACAGCACCCTGACGTCCCGCGATATCATCAACTCCAAAATGCGTGCTATTTTGGATGAAGCAACCGATATGTGGGGTATCAAGGTCAACCGTGTTGAGCTGAAAAATATCATGCCCCCAAAGGAGATCCAGGAGGAAGTCGGAGGCCAAGCGGTCTTAGGAAGACAATTAGGAAA
>JAZQWX010000110.1:0-4009 GCA_045632565.1 Eubacteriales bacterium
GGAGCTTTGTGCCGGCTCGAACCGCACGGTAGATGCCGCACTGGTGACCGAGATCCTTGGGGCGGGCAATCGCGCCGCCGTAGAGGAGCTTGTGGGCGCAGTTCTTGAACGCGACTACGCCAAAATTTACGACCGTGTCGCGCAGGAGGTCATGTCCTCCCGCGACCTCACCGTTTTCTTCCGTGAGCTGCTCGATTATTACCGCGATCTTTTGGTCGCCAAAACCACGGGGAACGCAAAGGATTACTTGGATCTTACCGATGACGAGGCAGAGCATCTTTCTGCCTTTGCCGATCGCTTCAGCCTCAGCACGCTCCTCTATCACGCCGAGCTGCTAGAGAGTGCACAGGCAGAAATGACTCGTGCCGATTCCTCCCGACGCACAGTGGTGGAGTTGACCTTGACACGTATGTGTGAGCCGAAGCTTTCCTTCACGAAGGAAAGCCTGCTTGCCCGCCTGGAAGCACTTGAAAATGAGCTTTCAAAGCTGAAATACGCAGGAAATATCAAGGCAGAGTCGCGTCAGACACAAGAATCCCCCGAAGAAAAGGAAGAGCCGAAGCCTGCACCGAAGCCTGCCGAGCAGCCCGGGCAAGCACCGCCTGCCGCCCCTGCCGCAGCCGAGAAAACGGCAGACGGCAAGCCCACCTATCACCGCCTGTCTTCCTGGAGTGAGGTGGTTGATCGGGTAACGCGTGAGCGTCCGAGTCTGAACGGCTTCCTTGGCATGGCAAAGGCGTATTGCACCGCAGATAAGCGATCCTACTTGATTTGTGCCGATAGTGATTTTTCTGCAAAAATGCTTTCTCGACCGGAAACCGAGGCGGCTCTCAAGCTTGCCATCGCAGAAGAAGAGGGACAGGATATTTCCGAGGCACAGTTTTCCATCGTTGGCAATAAAGCAAACCAAAGCTACACCCTGATCGATGAGATCGCAGGGGCACTTGACCTATAATAAAAAGACAGGAGAAACGATATGAAAGTCAGAATTCCCCAGCAGGGTATGGGCGGCGGCAATATGGCCAGCATGCTCAAGCAGGCACAGCAGATGCAGCAGGATATGGCGGCAAAGCAGGAAGAGCTGGAAGCCGCTGAATATGAGGTTTCCGCCGGCGGCGGTATGGTTACCGTCCGCATCAACGGAAAAAAGGAGCTTCTTTCCCTTGACGTAAAGGAAGACATCGTAGATCCCGAGGATATTGAAACCATGACCGATATCATTATGGCCGCCGTGAATGAGGCGATCCGTAAGGTAGAGGATACCGCCTCCGAGGAGATCGGCAAGATCACGGGTCAAATGGGTATGGGTATGCCCGGCATGCCCGGATTGTTCTGATATGGCAGACTTTGTTGCACCCCTTCAAAACCTGGTGGATCGCTTCCGCGCTCTGCCCGGTATTGGCGGCAAGACCGCCGTTCGCCTTGCCTTTGCCGTGATGGAATCCACGGATGAGGAAGCCGCCGCCTTTGCGGATGCCATCCTTCGTGCCAAGCAGGATATCCACCTCTGTGCCGAGTGCTGTAACATTTCTACCGCCGAGCTTTGTCCCATCTGTGCGGATGACGGACGCGACCGTTCTGTGATCTGCGTGGTTGAGGATGCCCGCGCCGTGCTGGCTCTTGAGCGCGTGCACGAATACCGCGGCCTGTACCACGTCCTTGGCGGCGCACTCTCTCCTATGAATGGGATAGGGCCCGAGCAGTTACATATCCGTGAGCTGCTTGCCCGCCTTTCGGATGATACCGTGCGCGAGATCATCGTGGCGACCAACCCCACCGTGGAGGGGGAGGCTACCGCCATGTATCTCTCCAAGATCTTAAAGCCGCTCGGCCTGACCATCAGCCGCCTTGCCTACGGTATCCCCGTTGGCGGCGACCTGGAATATGCCGATGAAGTCACGCTTCATCGTGCCATTGAAGGCCGCAGACCTCTATAATGCAACAAGAAAAAGCGAAGGAACACTTCGCTTTTTCTTTTTTTACGTTTCCCCCCATATTCGACGCAATCCGTCGCGCACTCTCTGTTATAATGCCGTTGTAGTGACAGAGGGGAGGATGAGAGATGCAAACGGTCGTTTATGGGGACGTATTATTTTTGACGGACGCGAGTGTGGATTTTCTCGTTCTTCTGCTTACGGGCAGTCTTTTTCATTTGCGCCGCCGCGCGCCGCGCATTCTCGCCGCCGCCGCGATCGGCGGTGTGTATTCCGTGTTATCTCTTCTTCCGGATTGGCCATTTCTTGTTGCCCTTGCCGTGAACGTAGGGGTAGCGGCCTTGATGTGTACTGTTGCCTATGCACCTCTTTCCGTGGGGGATTTTTCAAAGCTCGTGCTGACTTTTTACGCGGTGTCCGTTCTTCTTGGCGGGGCGATCCACGCGCTGTTCTCGGCTCTTGCTGATTTTTTCGGCACGGCAGGCCTTGGCGGTGTGGCCTCAGGCGGCACGCGTGCCCTCTCTTTTCTTGTGTATGCCGCCGTTAGCTTCGTTCTGATCTTCGGAACGAGCCGCTTGCTTGCAAAACGCCGTGACACCCATCGCGTGACCGTGGAGATCTCCGAAGAGGGAAAGAGCATGCGCGTGCAGGGAATTGTGGATAGCGGCAATTTGCTGCGTGACCCCGTGTCCGGAAAGCCCGTGATCCTCGTTCGTCGCGCAACGGTCGAGCCCATTCTGCCGTGCGGGGTATGCGACGCTTTCTCAAGAGAAAGACAGGATAAAGGAAAACGAGAGCTTTCCGACAGGGCAAAACGAAAGATGCGTGTGGTGGTGGCGGGTAGCATTGGCGGCGGAAGCGTGCTTGTTGGATATCTGCCCGACAATATTGCCCTGTTTTTGGATGAAAAGCAAAAAGCAAAAAAATCCGTGGATGCCCTGGTGGCCATTCACGATGGTGACGCAAAGGATTTTGGCGGCTGCGGTGCGATCGTTCCGGCGGCCCTGTGGAGGTAAGTATGCATTGGTTTTATCAGATCCTTTCTGCCCTGCGGGGGCTCTTTTCGCGTCGCTCATGGGGGCAGATCTTCTATATCAACGGTCCGGATATTTTGCCCGCGCCGCTTGACCGAGAGGAAGAGGAGGCTATCATTGCCGCCGCTGAAACCGACGAAAGCAAGCGCGCCATTCTGATCGAGCATAATTTGCGCCTTGTTGTGTACATCGCCAAAAAATTTGAAAGCACCGGTATTGGGATCGAGGATCTCATCTCGATCGGCACGATGGGACTCATGAAAGCGATCGGCACCTTCCGCCCCGATAAAAATATCAAATTGGCCACCTACGCCTCCCGCTGCATCGAAAATGAGATCCTGATGTACATACGGAAAACAGGCGCGCAAAGAAGGGAGATCTCCTTTGATGAGCCGCTGAACGTCGATTGGGATGGCAACGAGCTCTTGCTTTCAGACATCCTCGGCAGTGATGCGGACACCGTATGCCGTGACATTGAGGAAATGGAGGAGCGCCGCATGGTACGCGCCACGGTGGCGCGCCTTGGCGAGCGCGAACGTGAGATCATTGAAATGCGCTACGGTCTGCGCGGCACGCGTGAAATGACCCAAAAGGAGGTGGCCGACACCCTCGGCATCTCGCAATCCTATATCTCACGCCTGGAAAAAAAGATCATTGCTGACCTGCGGCAGGAATTTATGCAGAAAATTTAATTTTTTTTGAAAAATCCCTTGCAATTTGGAAACAGGTTTGTTATAATAGGATGTACTGCGTTTAAGCATGGCAAAAACTATGTGAATGAGGTGAAAAAATGAAAGCAGGAATTCATCCGGATTACAAGGTAGCAACCATTAAGTGCGCTTGCGGCGCATCCGTTGTTACGCGCTCCGTTGTTGGGGATGTAAACGTGGAAATTTGCTCCAAGTGCCATCCTTTCTACACCGGAAAGCAGAAGCTGGTGGATGCAGGCGGACGTGTTGATAAGTTCAAGAAGCGTCTTGCTATGTCCAGCAAGTAAGAGTTGCTAAGAAAAAGGGGACGCACCGCGTCCTCTTTTTCGTC
>JAZQWX010000111.1:0-6595 GCA_045632565.1 Eubacteriales bacterium
CCGCAAAATCCCGAAAGCGCCCTGACCGTAGCATCAGGGGATGCACCGAGGGCGTAGGCGGCCGCCGCGGCCGCCAGAGCATTTTGTACATTGTGGATGCCGAGGAGCTCAAGTTCCACTCTGCCGCATTTTTTCCCTTGCATGTAGAGGTCAAAGTTTGTTTTCTTGTCTGCAAGAGAAAGATTTTTTGCCGTTACGTCGGCCTCTTCTTCTGTTCCGAAGCGAATGATCCCTGCATTTTGGGGCGGGTCAAGCGGTATACGGGTAGGGGCAAAAGGGAGCACGACCGTTTCCGCCCCCTGCATAAAGGCGGCAAAGGAGGCGCGCACCCCGTCCTCCGAGTGGAAGAAATCGGTATGCTCCAGCTCGGCGTTCAGCACCACCGCCAGGGTGGGAGATAGGCACAAAAAGGAATTGCGATACTCGCAGGCCTCGGCAAGAAAGATTTCCCCTTCCCCCATCCGCCACGGCGTGCCGCCAAGCGACAGGGGCGCGCCCGACACCACGGTGGGATCTTTTCCGTCTTCTTCTAAAATAGCCGACAGCATGG
The DNA here is from genome assembly GCA_045632565.1 of Eubacteriales bacterium. Taxonomy (GTDB): domain Bacteria; phylum Bacillota; class Clostridia; order Oscillospirales; family CAG-272; genus UBA1740. Next base: position 551 of record JAZQWX010000111.1, read on the forward strand.
CGGTCACGGTGCTTTTACCGTGCATACCCGAAACCCCCACGCGTATGGGGTATTCGGCCATCAGATACCCCAGGATATCCGCACGTGAAAAGCAGGGGATGCCGCACGCTCTCGCGTACACCAGCTCGGGAGAATCGTACGGCACGGCCAGCGAAAAGACCAGCACGTCACAATCCCTTGCGGCTTCCCGATCATGCCCCCGATGCACCGTTATACCGTGGGAAGAGAGGCGTCTGACACTCTCCTCCGTGGGGTTGCGATCCGTGCCGCTCACGCTATGACCGCGCTCCGCCAGGAGAATGGCAAGTGACTGCATCCCAATTCCCCCAATTCCGACAAAAAGAACCCTGCTTTTGCAGCGTAAAGCCGCCCGTATCCTGCTTTTTTGAGCAAATGTGTTTGCTTGCGACATGATCTTCATCCTTTCGATGCTTGTTCTTCAAAAATTATACGGAATATGTTTCAAAAATACTCATGGTTTCATCGGTTTTTGTACATATTTTTCCATTATACTGTTACCTGTCAGCAAACCAAAAATTTCAAGGCGACAAGGGAGGACATGCCTATGCAGATCACAGATATCAAGATCAGAAAGTTTTTTGACGACGGCCCGATGAAGGCGGTGGTATCCGTTACCTTCAATGACGCACTGGCCGTGCACGACATCAAGGTCATTCATGCAAGAGAGAGATATTTTATCGTAATGCCCAGCCGCAAAAACCCGGACGGTACCTACCGTGACATCGTGCACCCCATCAATTCCGAATTTCGGGCGGCTCTTGAGAACGCGGTGATCGATGCGTATCACGTACAGCTTGCCGCACAGGAAGCGGAAGAAAAACAGGAAAGCCTACAGGCTGAGGGCGTTTTGCTGTAACGCCACACATACCCCACCGTATCACGCGGTGGGGCTTTCTTTTACCGCAGAAAGGGGATGCCATGAAAATTCTGATGCTGACAGACCGCCTGGCCATCGGCGGGGCGGAAACGCATATTTCCGAGCTTTGCCGCGCCCTGCGGCGAAAGGGACACGAGGTGTCCCTTGCCGCCGCGACGGGGGCGTTTTTCACACGTCTTGCAGACGAGGGATTTCGGCTTTATCCCCTCCCCCTTGACAGCAAGGACCCCCGCGCCCTGCGACGGTCGCGGCAGGGGATATCCCATCTTTTGGACACGGAGCATTTTGATATCGTACACGCCCATGCGCGCCTGCCCGCGTTCCTTGCCGCGCCGCTATGCAAGCGGCGGGGCATTCCATTCGTTTGCACGGCGCATTGGGTGTTTGAGAGCCGAGGGCTGCGCGGTCGCTTAAGTCGCTGGGGTGAGAGGAGCTTTGCGGTAAGCGAGGACGTGCGGGAGTACCTTGTGCGCGAATACGGTCTTGCCCCCGAGCAGATCACGGTGATCCGCAACGGCATTGACACAGAGGCGTTCCCTGTGCGGCCGCGCTCCTTTGGCGGCAGAATTTTACACGTCAGCCGATTGGATGCGGGGCGATCGGCCTGCGCCGAGGCGCTGCTTTCCTGTGCTAAGGTGCTTGCCGCAAGCGGGCTTTGCCACTCTCTTACCATTGTGGGGGACGGCAACCGTTTTGGGGAAATTTCCGAGGAAGCCAAGAGGCTGAACAGTGAAATCGGCCGAGAATTTATCCGTATAGTGGGGGCTGTGACCGACGTACGGCCTTTTTTATACGAAGCGGATCTTTTTGTGGGGGTTTCCCGCGCGGCGCTGGAAGCGATGGCCACGGGGTTGCCTGTGATCCTGGCCGGGGACGAGGGGTATCTTTCGCTTTTCGGAGAAGATACGGTCGATGCGGCACTTGAAAGCAATCTCTGCTGCCGCGGCACACCGCCCTTGACGGACGAGGCACTTTGCCAAGATATCCTATCTGCTCTTTCCGAAAAAACGCTATCCGCGCGCGGAGAATTTTGCGCGGCATTTGTGCGTCGGTACTACGATATCGAGGACATGGCAAGCGCGACCCTTGCCGTTTACCGCACCTTGATCAAGCGCCCTCCTGTAACGGTATGCGGCTATTACGGCAAACAGAACACCGGGGATGAGGCTTCGCTTTCCGTTCTCCTGTCAAGGCTGTCGGATGAGGGATTTTCGGACGTGTGCGTGCTGGGGGCAAAAAAGGCGGATGGCAAGACGCCGATCCTTGGCAGAGATGCGGTGCTGCGACCAAGGTTTTTTTCGCGCCGCGGCGGCATCTTTATGCTGGGCGGCGGCAATCTTTTGCAAAACGAAACCAGCCACCGTTCTCTTTTGTATTATACGCAGCTACTCGGCCGCGCGAAACAGGCGGGCATGAGGACGGTGATCCTTGGCGGGATCGGGCGGCTGGATGCACGTGGCGAGCGCGTGGTGCGCCGCGCACTTCGCCACGCGGACGGATTTCTCTTGCGAAGCGAGCAGGACGTGGCGGCCGCAAGAGCCCTTTCGCGCGACGCGTGCCCGATGCAGCTTCTTCCGGACGCCGCGCTTTGGCTTGTGCCGAACAAGAGCTCCAATGTCAATCTGCCGCATGATAACACAGCATTTTTGGCATTCAAGGGCGGCTGCACGAGCACCCTTGCCTTCAAAATCACGCAGCATTTGCAGGCAGAGCAAGGCCTGTTTCCCATGGCAGCCGTAATGCAAGCGGGGCGGGATGAGCCAACGGAGGAGGGCGAGGGAACGCATATCTTTACCCTGCCATACCTACCGCCTGCCGAGCTGCTTGCTTATATGCAAAGCTGCCGCGTGGTGGTAGGCGACCGTTTGCACGCCATCGTTCTGGCGGCGGCATCAGGAGTGCCTGCCGTTGGCATTTCGGACGGCGGAAAGATAGACGCCTTTTGCGATTTTTGCAAGCGGCGGGGGGGAGCGGGGCGGATCACGGCCGTGCCGCGGAAGGAAGCGGCCATCTGCGAGGCGATCGATCGCGCGCTCCGCTTACCGCGCGAGGACGGCGGACTCTTGGCACGCCTGCGGGAAGCGGGAGAAAATTTTTCCTTTGCGGATTTTTTTGCGTTGCTTTGAGGCGGCCTCTATGGTATAATAAAGAAAAACAAAAGGGGGCGCTCATGGCAAGCTACGTGCTCACAGGGGCAAGCGGCCATATTGGCAACAATATGGCACGGACCATCCGAAAACAAGATCCGAGTGCAGAGGTAACGGTGCTTTCCCGCCGCGAGATTGAGCGGGAATTAGCAGGTGCGGACTGCCGCGTGGTGATCGGAGATCTGTTCGATTGTCATTTTCTTAAGGATAATATCAGGCAGAACGATATCGTGATCCACATGGCGGGGTATATTGACCTGACCGACAAGCACCCCGCCGAGACCTATCGCGTGAACGTGGAGCTGACCAAGCTCCTTGTCGATCTGTGTGCCGAGATCGGTGTGCGCCGCTTTATTGATATGGGCAGCGTGGATGGACTCCCCCGCCCTGTCGGGGATGAAGAGATCACCGAGGACGTGCCGCTTGACCCCGACGCGGTGGAGGGGCATTACGGCAAAAGCAAGGCGATGGCCATGCAATACGTGGCAGAAAAGGCGGCCGCCTGTCCCACGTTTTCCTGCGCGACGGTTCTGCCCTCGGCGGTGATCGGCGCAAACGATTTTCGTCCGTCTGCCGTGGGGGGCGTGATCCGCTCCGTGCTTCGGGGAGGCTGGGAGCTGGGCATTCGCGGCGGGTACAATTTTGTGGACGTGGAGGACGTATGCGCGGCGACCTATACGCTGTGCCAAAACGACGAGCGCGGGATGTTTATTCTCTCGGGGGAGAACGTGACGGTTGAGGAGCTTTACCGCGCGATCAATCAAAAAAAGGGCTACCGCCGCCCGATCATCCTCTTCCCCGTGTGGCTGGTACGCCTGTTTTTGCCCTTTATGCGTGTCCTCAACAAGATCACCCTGAAAGCCCTGACCGAGCCGCATCGGTATTCATCGGAACGGGCCAAGCGACTGCTCGGCTACACCCCCACGCCATTCTCCGAAACGCTGGACAAGACGATTGCGTTTTTTGAGGGGGAGGACAAAAAAGAGCGATAATCCGAGGATTATCGCTCTTTTTTTATTTTTTCTTTACAAATTCGCCTGTTTGTGATATAATGATGTTGCCACACAAATGAATACTATCGATGCTTACGGTACACGTTTTTTGTTGTAAAAAATGTGTGCTCCTTTTTCGTGTACTTTTGCATTGGTATTTCGAAAACATTTGTGTGGCAACAAGTGGAGTTATGCATTTTTTAGTGCGTGTCTTCGGTCGCGCACTTTTTTTATTACATGGGTAAAACAAAAAAACAAAAAAAGAGGTTATCATTATGAGAAAAAACTTAACGGCGTTGTTACTCCTTTTCTTCCTGCTTTCTCTACTCGTTTTTGCAACCTCCTGTAACGGCACTACAAAGGATTATTCTGTAAATTTTGAAACAAATGGCGGCGTTGCCCTCAATGCTCAAAAAATATCCGGCTCTTACACCGAAGCCCCCACGCCGGAACGAGAGGGCTACCTGTTTGATGGATGGTTTTTGGATTCTTCGTTTACCGCTCCCATTCGTTTTCCTTTTAACGTTAACTCCGATATTACCCTTTATGCAAAATGGTTAAAATTGTATTCTGTTAATTTCGTTGTTGATGACGGAAACGTCATCAAAACGCAAAAAGTACTCAACACCCTTGAAAATTCCCCAACCCCGGAACGGGACGGCTATTTTTTTGCCGGATGGTTTTTGGATTCCACATATAAAACCCCTTTAACCCTTCCCCTCCCTATCAATTCTGACACAACGATCTATGCAAAGTGGCAAAAAATACACACCGTGAATTTTATTTCCAACGGTGGAAGCAGTGTCGATGCCCAAAGAACAGTAGATGTTATTTCAAAAGCTCCCAAAACAAACAAAGATGGGTATTTTTTCGGAGGTTGGTTCTCTGATCCTTCCCTGACAGCTCCTGTAACCTTTCCATTTACTGTCAATTCCGATACCACACTTTATGCAAAATGGCACAAGATATATTATGTGGAATTTGTTACAAACGGTGGCACTGAAGTCCGCATACAAAAAACTATAGATTTCATCACAAATCCCCCCTCAACACAACGAGATGGCTATGTTTTTGAAGGATGGTATCTCGATGCAGCCTTGACCGCTCCTGCCTCTTTTCCCTTATCTGTCAATAGAGATACCACGCTTTACGCAAAATGGCGTGAGTTATACACCGTAAGTTTTTACACTAACGGCGGCTCTTATGTCAGCCCTCTAACATTACAGAATGCTATTCTTTCCAAACCTCCTGTCGAACCTACACAAAATGGATACCTTTTTGATGGGTGGTATCTTGATTCTTCACTGACAACGCCCGTTACATTTCCCTTGTCTGTCAATAGGGACACTACACTCTATGCAAAATGGTTGAAATTAACCGATCAAACGACGTACCAGGATTGTGCAATAAAGCTTGATTCCGATTACCATTCTTCCCTCATATATACCATAACCCCAAGAGGTTTCGATTTGGAAAAATTAAACCTCGAGGGATATCATATGAAAATCACTGTTACATACAAGGTTCGTTATGTGAAGGATTATGATGTACTTTGGGATATTGGATATGCGGGATCACCCAAATATGAGATTTATTTACTTGACGGTAGCGGAGTAGGACAAATGTATGAAAACATGACAACGACAACTTCGCAAAAAACGAGAACCATCACCCTTACCCGATCAGCTGCTGACCTGATAAATGATAAGATAACACTAAAAGTTTCAACAAACAACATCCAAAACATCATCTATTTTGAAGACATCGTTGTAACATACGAATGTTACTAAACGGCGGCGCATAAGCCCCCCCTCTCGAAGGGGGTGGCTGCTGCCCGAAGGGCAGACGGGGGGAGTGACTTTCACAGAACAAACTCCCCCCGCCTCACATTCGTTCGGCACCCCAATCGAGAGGGGGGCTCATAAAAAAGCGCCTGCAATGCAGGCGCCTTTCTTTATGCGATTTAGTTCTTCAGGCTATGGATCGGTGCGGGGATGCGGCCGCCGCG
>JAZQWX010000112.1:0-5640 GCA_045632565.1 Eubacteriales bacterium
GGATCTTCTCATCCTCGGCTACTGCCACCGCCGCCACGCGCGTGCTGCTGTCAAAGGCTAAAATCTTCATGCGTCGCTCCTTGTAATGGCTCTTGCGTTTTCATCCCCCGCCACGCGGGCAATTTCTACCGTGATACGATCGGCGGGCAGCATCTCGCCTCCGTTTTCGCTCCATTCGCACAGAATAAAGCCGTCGCGAGCCAGATAATCGTCAAAGCCGATAGCGTATAGCTCATCCTCATCGGCGATGCGGTACAGGTCAAAATGAAAAACGGGAACAGGCTCGCCTCTATATTCATTCACAACCGTATAAGTGGGGCTTTTGACACCCAAAATGCCAAGCGCACGGGAAAAACCGCGCACAAACGCCGTCTTTCCGACCCCCATTTCACCGCGTAGCGTGATACAGGCACGCCGCTTGCCAAGGGAAAGCAGCTCGCGCGCAAGCGCCTCGCCTGCCGCCTCGGTTTCAGCGGTGGAGTGGGATGTGATCCACAATTCCATATTATCTCCTTCTTTTTGTATAACGCCGTCTTACAGCGTCCTTGATATCACCCAAAATGTAAAGAGAGCCGAAGCAAAGCAAAAGATCCTTGCCCTGCATTTGCGGTAAAATGCGCGAAATGGCCTCCTCGGCGGATGCCGTTTGGATAATAGGCGCGCCTGTCATGCTCGAAAGCAGTCCGCAAAGCTCGTCACCCGACATGGCACGCGCCCCCTCCGGGGAAAGCGTGGCAATGCCCGAAAGCCGTTCCCGTACAAGGGAAGAGGCAAAAAATCCGGAAAGCGCCGCCTCGGGGTGCTTGTCCTTCATCATGCCAAGAATGCAGAAAAGACGGGAGAAATCTCCGCCAAGCCGCTCGATGCTGTCCGTGAGTGCATGCACGGCATCCGCATTGTGCGCGCCGTCCACCAGAATGTGCGGATACAGGCTCACCGTTTCCAGCCGTGCGGGAATATAGGCGGTAGCCAAGCCGCGCTCGATTGCCTCGTCCCCGATGTCATACCCCAATTTTCGCAGGGCAAAGGCCGCTTCAATGGCCGTTTCGGCGTTGCGTACCTGATATAGAGCGGAGAGGGCAGAGGTATAGCTTTTTCCCTTGTAGGAAAAACGCAGCTGTCCGAAAGTGAATTTTTCAACCGTTTTGCTCTCTGTCAACGGAACGAAGGGAACGCCGCGCTCGGCGGTCACGCTCTCGCAAACGCGCACAGCCTCGGGATAGTCCTGCGGGGCGCAGATAAGCGCTCCTGTGCCCGTCTTGACGATGCCGCATTTTTCACCCGCAATAGCGGTTATGCTGTTTCCCAGAATGTCGGTATGGTCGAGGCCGATGTTGGTGATCACGGCAAGCAGGGGCGGGGCAATGACGTTGGTAGCGTCGAGCCGTCCGCCAAGACCGCATTCCAACACCGCCACGTCACAGCCCGCGTCCGCAAAGATGACAAACCCAATGGCCGTCACAACGTCAAATTGTGAAAGCGAGTCGGCAAGCTTTGTGCGCTTCATCGCATCAAACACGCGCTTGGCCGCCGCGGCAAAGGCCGCCGCCGAAACGGGCAGGTTGTTGATCTGAAAGCGTTCGCGGAAATTGTGAATATACGGAGAGGTGTATAACCCTACGCGGCGGCCGGAGGCAACGAGGATCGAGGAGATCATCGTGCTGACAGAGCCCTTGCCGTTTGTACCGGCCACGTGAATGGCAGGGAATACCGTTTCGGGGTTATGGAGCACGGAAAGAAGCTCTCTCACAGGCTCCAGCGTTTCACCGCGCGCAAAGCGCGGCAGGGCATAGATCTTTTCGATGGCGCGTGCGGCGGTCATATCTCCTCCGGATAGGCGGGGATGCCGTCCCCCAGCAAAAAGGAACGGACACGCTCGTATTCTTGTCGCTTTTCTTGTGCAGCCTTGCCGTTTTTGTCAAAATTGCGGCGCAAAACGGCGCGCAGCAGGGTGTTTTTGGGAGTGTTCTCGGGATCTGTCAGCTCGCAGGCGGAGGTAACGTATCCGTTCGCCTCCAGACGCAAAACGCGCAAGGCGTCGGTCAGGGCCTCGCACAGCTTGCCGCGCAGCTGCGGATGGCGCGAAGCAAAATCAAGGGTCGGGCAAGAAAGATGCCTGCTGATATATCGGTGACAGCAGGGGGTAGACAGGATCACGCGCGCCGAAAGGGCGGCCGCTACCTCCAGCACGATGTCCGTGGCAATATCGCACGCGTGCAGGGAAATGACCAAATCGGGCGATCCGTTCGGTACAGCCTGCCGCACGTCCCCGCAGATAAAGCGCATTCCCGTAAAGCCGCATGCGGCGGCGATCGCCGTGCAAACCTCGACCACGTCCCGCTTCAGGTCCACCCCCACCATGCTCACCGCGCGTCCGCGGATGGCGTGCAGGTAATGGTAAACGGCAAAGCTCAAATAGCTTTTTCCGCAGCAAAGGTCATAGACTGTGAGCTGTCCCTCGGCGGGAAGCTCGGTGTATACGTCATCAAGATATTCGAGAAAACGGTTGATCTGGCGGAATTTCGCCTGTCGCTTGTCATGCACGCGGCCGCTTTTGTCGCTGATGCCAAGGGCAACGAGGAACTCTTCATCTCCCGCGAGCAGATGCTTCTTTTGGCGGTCGATGGGAGCTTCAAAGTGGGCAAATTCCCGGGTGCTGCCCGAAAGACGCGCGCCAAGCGCGCCGCCGATCAGGGTCGCCTTTCCTTTCTTGGAGGTGCGGAGCTCCGCATCCCCTGCCGAGGTGATCAGATTGATCTGACCGTAATGCTCCAAAACGGCAGGCAGCTCGTCTTCAAGAGTAGAAAGAGGGTATAGCTTTTGTGAAACGCGTCCGCCCTCATAGCAAGACTCAAGAAGGAGCACGCGTTCGTTTTTTCGTAGGCAAAGCTTGCCGTTTTGCCGAGGGGCTACCGTATCCCGGGTGGGCTTGGAAAGCACCAGCTTTCGCAAAACGCCACCCTCGGCGGCCGCTCGGATCAGGGACAGCATGCCTGTGCGCTCATTCTGTTCCATTACTGATCCTTCTTCTTGCCAAAGGAGATTTTGGATTCCTCACGGCGCGAAATTCGTCCGAGATTTGCCCTGTGGCACCACAGGATGATCAGGGCCATCATGACGGCCACAAGACCGTTGATGCCACCCGTTGTGAACATTTTGTTGTAAGCATTGACAAACAAGGGGAGCATCAGGGCCGACACCACCGAGCCAAGCGAAACGTAACGGGTGATCGCTACCAGCACAACGAAAACAAGGAAGCAGAAGAGGAAGGAGAAGGGGGAAAGGAGCAAAATGCCGGTTGCCGCGCACAAAACGCCCTTGCCTCCGCGGAACTTATAAAAGATCGGGAAAATATGACCCAGCATGCAGAACAGGCAAGCGATCCACCCACCAAAATTCGAGCCGAGCGTAAAGGAACCGCATGCAACGGCAAATACCGTTTTCAAGAGGTCGCCCAAGAGCGTCAGCACGGCTGCCCCCTTGCCGTAGGTACGCAGCATGTTGGTCATGCCCGCGTTGCCGCTTCCGTGGCGGCGCACATCATCACGGTACAGAACGCGTGAAATGATGATAGCAGAGTTGATGCTGCCCAAAAGATACGGAATGATCATGCAGGCCACAAGAGAGCCAACGATCATGCTGACGGCATAGCGTGTAACGGTCATGCCGTCGTATAGTAAAAATCCTTTTGTCCACAGATCGAGAAAAGACATGAAAAGAATCTCCTTTGCAACAAATTCTCATCTTATCATAGCATAAAACAAAACAAAAAGCAATCTTTTTGCCCCTCTTCTTTGTATTTTTTTGCGCTCGCTCTTGTAAAACGGGTCTTTTTGGATTATACTGAAGAAAAAAGCAAAAGGAAACGGATGCCTTGGCAAAATTAGACAACCTCCTCTTTGATATCTTCGGGCGCGAGAACATTCGCTTTTATACAGTCATGTCCTTGGATGCTTGCCACGTTATTCACCCCCATATGATCGAAAAGCTGACCTTTCAGCCGCGCACGGTTATTTTGTTCCTCGTCCCCTACTATGTGCAGGAAACGGAAAACATCTCCCGCTATGCGGCGGGCGGTGATTATCACCGGTATACCGCTGAATTCTTCCGCTTGAATACCCCGATCTTGCAATCCGCGTCAAACGGCCATCACTTCGCGGGCTTTTGTGATCATTCTCCGATCGACGAGCGCCACGCGGCAGCTACGGCCGGCCTTGGCATGATGGGAGATAACGGCCTGCTCATCCATGAAGAATACGGCAGCTTCGTCTTTATCGCCGAATGGCTCACCGATGCGCCGCCGGAATACTTTACCCACGCCAAACCGAGGGAAATACAAGCCTGTGAGCATTGCGGCGCGTGTGCGCGAGCCTGCCCTGCGGGCAATCTGCCGCATTTTTCGGCAGAAAAATGCGTTTCCGCCATCACGCAGAAAAAGGGAGAGCTCACAGAGGAAGAGATCGGCCTTGTGCGCCAAAACGGTTGCGCTTGGGGGTGTGACACCTGTCAGACTGCCTGCCCGCACAACCGCAAGATCATCGAGGAAGGGATCAAAGCTCCCATTCCGTTTTTCTCCCGCTCCTACACCCCGTGCATGACAAGTGACGTTCTGTCTCGCATGTCGGATGAAGAGTTCGATCAGCGCGCGTATTCCTACCGAAAAAGAGAAGTGCTGGAACGCAACCTGAAGCTTCTTGGCTACTGATACATAAACGGTGGGGGTGTATATGAGGAACGAGAGGGAAAAGGAAAAAGGGAAGCTCACGCCACGCGTGCGCCTCTCACACGGTCACAGGCGGGCACAGCTGCACGCCGCACACGGGTACTTCTCCTTTCTTTACCACGCGTTCCCGCATACAAGCACCTATATGCTGTTTCGGCGTTTTCACGCTGTTTTTGCACCAACACTATGGATCGGACGCGTGCTGCGCTTTCTCTTTCGCGCCGTCACGGTTTTGGAAACGGGAACCTTCCTCCTGCTGCTTTCCGTTCTGTTTCTGTTGCTTTTGCCGGTGCTTCTTTTGCTTGCCACCGCCTTTGCCTTTCGTGCGGCGCGTGAGCGCCGCCGCGAAAACACCCGTCTTGCACCCCTTTTTCGTGGCGCGCGGGTGCTTTCCTTTTTTCCTGCGCAAAGAACGCCCTTTGCGGAGGGGGCGTGGGCGAGCCTTGCCGAGCGCTATACCGTTGTTCTCGTAACGGATTTCTTTTCGGAATTTGCGGGCGGACAGGGAATATCGCCCTTGCGCCCTGCTTTTTTGCGCGCGGACGGCGTTCTCTTGGTGCGGGAGCACTATTATTTCTATCTGCGCCGCACCCTTTTGCGCGAATCTGCCTTTTTTGCCGCAATTTTTTAGAAAATACAAAATTCCCCTTTACTTTTTTTTCCTTTTGTGGTACAATAACCACGTTATCTGCCCGTAGCCCAGCTGGATAGAGCGCAAGACTCCGACTCTTGAGGCCGAAGGTTCGAATCCTTTCGGGCAGGCCAAAAAATTCGACAAGTTTCGACTTGTCGAATTTTTTATCTAAGCCGCAGGCTTAGTATGGCATCACCAAAGGTGCATTTTTCTGCGGCTTGATTCCATACGATTGCTTTGCAATCAATTCCATACCGCATCAAGTTGCGGATTCCATGCACGG
>JAZQWX010000113.1:0-5890 GCA_045632565.1 Eubacteriales bacterium
TCCGGCATAACGGTATGGTTGGTGTAGGAAACCGTGGCCTTGACCATCCCCCATGCCTCATCCCAGGAAATGCCGTGCTCATCCACCAGAAGGCGCATCAGCTCGGGAACGACCAAGGCGGGGTGTGTATCGTTGATATGAATGGCTACCTTGTCCGCAAAATTGGAAAGCGTTTCGTAGGATTTCAGGTGATCGGCGATAATGCTTTGCAGGGATGCGGAAACGAGGAAATACTGCTGGCTGAGTCGCAGGAGCTTCCCTTCCGTGTGATTATCAGCGGGATACAGTACCTTGGAGATCACGTCGGCGTTGTTGCTTTCCTGCATTGCGCGCACATACTCGCCCTGTGAGAAAAGCTTCATATTGAAATTGGTGATATTTCTGGCCTTGAACAGACGCAGACTGTTGACAGCCTCAGAGTCCGCACCCGAGGTCATCATATCGTACGGAACAGCCTGCACCTCTTCATAATCCGTATACTGAATATGCATACGGTCATTTTCCCACAGCTCTTTGACGTGGCCGCCAAAACGGACAGAGCATGCCTTATCGGTACGCGGGACGAGCCACACGTCGCCACCCGGCATCCATACGTCGGGAAGCTCGACCTGATCGCCGTCAATGATCTTCTGCTTAAAGAAGCCGTATTCATACAGAATGGAGAAGCCGGTCGCGGAATAATCCAGCGTAGTCAGGCCATCCATAAAGCAAGCGGCAAGACGCCCAAGGCCACCGTTGCCAAGACCCGGATCGGGCTCATGGGTATAGAGAGCATCCAGCGAAAAGCCGAGCTCCGCCACGATCTCTTGCATCTCATTGTCAATGCCGAGGTTGCACAGGTTGTTTTTGAGGCAACGGCCGATGAGGAATTCCATGCAAAGGTAATACACCTTTTTTGCCTCTTGCTTTTTGACGTTGACCTTGAAATCCGCGCGCTTCTGCGTGAGGATATCCTTGGTAACCAGAATAACGGATTTGTAGATCTGTTCTTCGTTTGCTTCCTCGGGAGTCACACCGAAATAGCGGGAAAGCTTGCTGATGATCATTTGTTTCAGTTCTGTTTTTTGGGGGTTCGTTCTCATTCTTTATTTCCTTTGATTTTAAGATATATCATGATAAACCGATAGATAACCTGCGGCAGATGCATCCCAAGAAAAATCCGTCGACATCGTGTTGCGAAGGAGGGCTTGCCAATGCTCATCATCGTTATACAGGGAAACGGCGCGGCGCACGGCATCCATCATATCGTGGGCGTTATAGGATTCAAAGGTCACGCCATTCCCTTCCTTTGTTTCGGGATTATAGGGATGAATGGTATCGCGCAGGCCGCCGATCGCGCGCACCACCGGCACGGTGCCGTAAGCCGAGGCGATCATCTGGGAAAGACCGCACGGCTCGCTCTTGGAGGGCATGAGGAAAATATCTGCGCCTGCATAGACCTGCTTGGACAGGGCCTTGTTAAAGGCAAGCACCACACCTACCTTTCCGGGATAGCGCTTGGCAAGGTCGGAGAAATACGCTTCCAGCTCCGCATCCCCCGTACCAAGCAGCACAAACTGAATATCCCACGTCAGCATTTCCTCCAGAACGCAGCGTACAAGATCAAAGCCCTTATGCGAGGCAAGGCGGGAGATCATAGCGATCACGGGCGTAGTAGGACTTTCTACAAGACCGAACATGCGTTGCAGCTCAGCCTTGTTTTCGGACTTGCCACGCAAATTTTCAAGTGAAAACGGAAATTTGATATCGGCATCCCTTTCAGGATTGTAATAAGCCGTATCAATGCCATTGACGATGCCAAGGGTCTTGTATTCCTGCTGATGAATGATGGCAGACAGGCGGCCGCTAAAATAGGGGGATTGCAATTCGTTTGCATAGCTGCGGCTGACCGTTGTCAAGCGGTCACAGGAAACGATTGCGCCTTTTGTCAGATTGATGCAGCCGTCAAATTCCACAACGGAACGCACCTCGGCGGGCAGATCAAACACATCTCCGAGAATAGCAAAATCGAAGATTCCCTGATAATCAATATTATGGATGGTATAGACGGTTTTTATGTTACCGTAGCGTTTATCCGTACCGTATTTTTGCTTGAGGTAGATCACGGTCATGGCTGCATGCCAATCGTTTGCGTGAAGCCAATCGGGGAAAAAGCCGATCTGCGGCAGCATATCCAAAACGGCGTGACAGAAAAAGGCAAAGCGTTCCCCATCATCATACTGTCCGTAAATGCTATTACGGTTGAAATAATATTCATTATCGATGAAATAATACGTGGCAGATCCATATTTGTACGCATACACGCCGCAATACTGACAGCGCCATGCGAGGTGCACGGTGAATTCACAAACCTTTTCCATTTTTTCACGGTAAGCATGGCTGATGCTACCGTAAAGCGGCATAACGACGCGCACGTCCGCACCACGGCGGCAAAGTGCCTCGGGAAGAGAGCCCATGACGTCCCCAAGGCCACCGGTAGAGGCAAACGGAACGGCTTCAGCACCCACGAAAAGAATTTTTTTCATATTAAAACTCCTGTTGTCCCTTACAAGGAACGTCCTTTCTCTATACAAAGGGGTAACTCGGGATGGCCGCAGAGATGCACGCCGTCACGGAAGGACACGTATTTATCCGCAATTACGTATTCAAGCTGCACATTCTCACCCGTATAGGCATCCATAAACAAAATGGAATTCTTCACGACCGTCCCCTTTCCGATCTTCACACCGCGGAAAAGGATGGAGTTTTCCACCGTTCCCTCAATCACGCAACCGTCTGCAATAAGCGAATTTTTCACCACAGCGCCCGCTGCATGCTTGGTGGGGGCAGAATTGCGAATCTTGGTCAAGATCGGACGGTTCGGATTGTTAAAGAGGTCATGCCGTACCTGCGGGTCACGGAGCAATTCCATGCTGTAATTGTAATAATCGGTAATCGAATTGATAGAAGCGTAATATCCGTCAAAACGGTGCACAAACAGCTTATCCTTGCTGATATTGCGGCTGATGATATCGCGGCTGAAGCTGTTGTAGCCGTGTGCCTGTGCATTTTGCAGGGCGTTTAAGAGATAGTTGCGGCTGATGACCCAGATATTGATATTGACTTCTGCTTCTCCTTGATCATAGGAATGCGGATGGACGAGCAAATCCGTCAAGCGGCCTTGTTCATCCGACGAAACAAGGATATGATCATTCACGTTCTTTTCGTTGATGGCCATTCTTTTAACTGCTATCGTCAGATCCGCACCGTTTTGCTCATGGGCGCGCACCATCTCGCACAGGTCAATATTACAAATGCCGTCACAGTCGGAGAGCACGACCACATCCTCTTTCATAACCGAGATAGAGTGATGAATGCCGGCAAGGGCCTCAAGACGGGTTTTATACAGTTCATTGCTATAGTTGGCATAGGCCGTAACAAAGGGGGCAAGAATGCGAATACCGCCGCTGCGGCGTGCCAGATCCCAGTCCTTACCCGAGCCGATATGCTCCATCAGCGAGAGATAATTGTAGTGCGTGATGACCGAGATATTGGTGATCCCCGAATTGACCATATTGGAGAGAGGAAAGTCTACCAAACGGTAGCGACATCCGAACGGAACGGAGGCCATGGTTCTTTTTTGGGTCAGCTCTGCAATGCTTTTGTCATGAATATTAGAAAAAATAATACCGGCCGCGCTCAACATATCCCTTTGCCCTCCTGTTTGCGTTCGTTTTCCGATGCACCGAGCATCTCGCCCATGGCAACACACCCACCCGGGCCGATATGCACCCCATTACCGACCACGGCAATGCTCTGCTCTTCTCCCATTGCGGCGATACCGCCAATGATCGCGCGAGGCCCAATGACTGCATCCTCATCCAAAATGGCATAGGATACGACAGCCCCACTTTTGATCGTACAGCCGGACATGACCACAGAATTACGTACAACAGCGCCTGCCTCTACGGTTACGCCGCTGAAGAGCACGGAATTTTCGACCGTGCCGAAAATGTTGTTACCCTCCGAGATAATGGCGTTATGCACCACGCTCCCCTCACCGATGTATTGCGGCGGCAGGGCGGGTGTGCGGGAATAGATGCGGAAGGTGCGATCGTATAGGTCGTAAGTGGGGTAATCGCCAAGCAGATCCATGTTGGCCTCCCACAGGCTTTTGATCGTTCCGACATCCTTCCAATAACCGAAGAATGCATAGGCATACATCGTCTTGCCTTCTGCCAGCATGGTAGGAATGATATTCTTCCCGAAGTCATTGGAGGAAGCGGGATCAGCCTCGTCACGCACCAGGTATTCCTTGAGCAGCTTGGCATTGAACAGGTAAATTCCCATGGAGGCATGCGTGCTTTTGGGCTGCTTCGGTTTTTCCTCAAATTCCACGATGCGGCCGCTTTCATCGGTATTCATGATGCCGAAACGGCTTGCCTCCTCCGGCGGCACGTCAAAGACGGCAATGGTGCAGTCTGCCCCTTTTGCCTTATGATAGGCGATCATCGCGCTGTAATCCATTTTATAGATATGGTCACCCGAAAGGATCAAAACATATTCGGGATCATAGCGTTCCACAAAGTTGAGGTTCTGATAAATAGCATTGGCCGTCCCCTTATACCATGCACCGCCCTCCTTGGCTTGATACGGCGGAAGAACCATCACACCGCCGGAGGAGCGGTCAAGATCCCACGGTTGACCGTTTCCGATATATTCATTGAGCACAAGAGGTTGATACTGCGTTAGCACGCCAACCGTATCAATACCGGAATTGATGCAGTTTGAAAGCGGAAAATCGATAATACGGTATTTACCGCCAAAGGGGACTGCGGGCTTTGCGGTTTTTTCAGTCAACGTATACAAACGGCTTCCTTGCCCTCCTGCCAGCAGCATCGCTACGCATTCTTTATGTTTCATTCAATTGTTTGCCTCCTATCCAAAAATAAAAAAGAGGGCTCTTATACACGCAAAAGACAATTTTTCTTCTAACGTGATAAGAAGCCCCTGTTCTTCTTTCCGTTAGATATCATTATACCCAACGGAACCGAAAATTTTGGCAGATATTTGTCGCTTTTCTGTATTCTTCAATATTTTTATTTCATCATGACAAAAAAAGAAACCGTGCTCCGAAGAACACGGTTTTTTCTGGGGTGAGTGATCGGAATCGAACCGACGACCTCCAGGGCCACAACCTGGCGCTCTAACCAACTAAGCCACACCCACCATATCGCTGTGAACAAGGTGCCGCGCGGTGGCGTACCTTGGGGGACTCGAACCCTCGACCTACTGCTTAGAAGGCAGTTGCTCTATCCAGCTGAGCTAAAGGTACATAACGGGCAGCACCCATTCACAACGTTTGTTATTATAGCAAAGAAATCAGCATTTGTCAAGGTTTTTTCGAAAAGTTTTTTAGAAAAAGAAACGGTCGGGGTTTATCCCGACCGTTTCGGCTGATTTCTACTTATTTGTCGGTTTCGGTCGAGCCAAACTTGGCAACCTCGGCAGCGGAGGAAACAAGTCCGGCAAGCGATTGCAGCTCAGAAGGAATGATGAGCTTGGTGGATTTGCCGTCACCAACCTTGGCAAGCGTTTCAAGACCCTTGATGGCGATATATCCCTCGCCGGGAGCAACGCGGTTGATCATCTCGATACCGGCGGCGGTTGCCTCCTGAACCTTCAAAATGGCCTCCGCTTCACCCTCTGCCTCGCGGATCTTCTTTTCCTTGGCGGCTTCGGCACGCAGAATAGCAGACTGCTTCTCTGCCTCGGCCTCCAGGATCATGGACTGCTTGCGGCCCTCTGCCACAAGAATGGCACTGTTTCGCTCACCCTCGGCACGCAGAATAGACTCACGGCGCTCACGCTCCGCCTTCATCTGCTTTTCCATGGCCTCCTGGATCTCCTT
>JAZQWX010000114.1:0-13921 GCA_045632565.1 Eubacteriales bacterium
ATTGTAAGGCGCGTTTTTCGGACATTCCCGGCTCCTTTGAGGGGGAGAAGATCGACGTGCCGATCACCGTTTCCTCCTTCCAAGACGGCAAGGGCAAGAGCCACATGGGCATTGACCGCAAGATGATGCGCGCCTTCTTCAACTGTATTGAAAATGACACGCCCTCTCCCATCGACGTGGATCTTGGCATCCGCATGTCGCTTGTGGGCATTTACGCGCACGAGTCCTTCCTGCAGGGTGGCTCTGCTATCGCAATCCCCGATCCCGACGATTTTGAGGACTAAATAACCGAAGAAAGCCCCTCGGCGATGCCGAGGGGCTTTCTTTATTCGATTACAGGAGGCTCTTCCCTTTTGCGGGAGAGCACGCGGATGACGTCCACAAGGCTACGCACGCCGATGATCTCGACCCCATCCGGCACGTGCAGGCTTTTGCCGACGCAACGCGCGGGGAGCAGGATCTGGGTAAAGCCAAGGCGGGCGGCCTCCTTTACGCGGTAATCCACGTGGGAGATGGCGCGCACCTCGCCCGAAAGACCAAGCTCGCCAAAGGCGATGAGTCCCTCGGGAACAAGGCGGTCGGTGATGCCGGAGAGCAGCGACAGGGCAACGGCGAGGTCGGAGGCCGGCTCGTCGATCCGCATGCCGCCTGCGACGTTCAGATACACGTCGTTTTCCGAGAAACGCAGGTTGAGGCGCTTTTCGAGCACGGCGAGCAACAGGCACATACGGTTATAATCGAAGCCGTCGCAGGTGCGGCGGGGGGCGGGAAAGGCGGTTTTACTGACAAGCGCCTGCACCTCGGCGATCAAGGGGCGGCTACCCTCCATCACGCAGGCAGCGCAGTTGCCGGGGCTGTCGGTCGGACGGCCGTCCAGCATCATTTCGGAGGGATTGGGGACCTCCGAAAGACCACGATCGCCCATTTCAAACACGCCGATCTCGTTGGTCGAGCCGTAGCGGTTCTTGATGGCGCGGATCAGGCGATAGGCCTGCCGGCGGTCACCCTCAAAGTACAGCACGGCGTCCACCATATGTTCGAGAATTTTCGGGCCGGAAATACCGCCCTCCTTATTCACGTGACCGACCAGGATCACGGCACAGCCTGTCTTTTTCGCCAACGCGATAAAGGCCATGGCGGACTCCCGCACCTGCGAGATACTGCCGGGCGCGGAGGTCAGGCGGTCACTGTACACGGTTTGAATAGAGTCTACGATGATCACGTCGGGAGATAGGCGCTCACACTCCGAGAGAATGCCGTCTACCGAGGTTTCGGTGAGCAGATACAGCGCGTCGCTCGCCACGCCGAGGCGCTCGGCACGCAGCTTCAGCTGGCCGCAGGATTCCTCCCCCGATACGTAGAGGACGCGGCTTTTTGCCGCAACGGTGTTGGATATTTGTAAAAGGAGTGTGGATTTGCCGATGCCCGGCTCACCCGACAGCAGTACGCCCGAGCCCTGCACAAGCCCGCCGCCGAGAACGCGATCAAGCTCTCCCATGCCCGTGCCCGAGCGCATATAGGCAGGCAGGGTCAGCTCCCCGATCGGCACGGCGCGCGCGCCCTCCTTGGGGGTGGGGCGGGCAGCAGACTTCACCTCGGGGGCGACGGTCTGCTCCTCAAAGCTGTTCCACGCACCGCACGAGGGGCATTTGCCAAGCCATTTGGCACTTTCATATTCACATTCGGCACAAACGAAGATGCTTTTCGGTGCTTTCATGAAAATCTCCTTACAAAGTTTGCTCTATATACTCTATAATAGCACAAAAGATCGAAAAAGACAACTCCCTTTGATAATCCGGGGAAGAAAGTTTTTTGCATTCCTCGGGCGAGGAAAGAAAACCGCATTCGATCAGCACGGCGGGCAGCGTGGCGTGATGGAGCAGATAGATATTCTCCCCTGCGGCCTTGACGGCACGGCGGTTATCCGGTTGCAGGTCGGCGCGCACGCGCGCCTGTACTTTCTCTGCCAAGGTGCGTCCCTCGGGGGACGCGGGGGCATAATAGACCTGTAACCCCTGACAGTTAGGGGACGGATAGGTATTCATATGGATGCTGACGAGCACGGCATCCTCCCGTGCCTCGGCGATCGACAGGCGATTTTTGAGGTCGTACATTTTGCGGTGGCCGCTGTCACGCTCCTCGTCTGTGCAGACCTCGCGGTCATCCGTGCGGGTATAGACCACGGCAACACCCGCCCCCTCCAGCAGCCGCCCGATCTCCAGAGCGATTTTCAGATTGATCTCCTTTTCCACGCTGCCGTCCCGACCGACCGCGCCGCCGTCCACCCCGCCGTGGCCCGCATCCAGCACCACCGTGACGCCCTTTTTCTCCTCCGTGCCCTCTCCCTGCGCGGGCAGGGCGCGAAGCGAAAGAACGCGTCCGACAGACAAAAAGCAAACCGAAAACAAGAGAAAGGCGGCGAGGGTGCGCGTGATGCGCCATGCTTCTTTTTTCATAACGTTCTCCCAAAACAAAAAAGATCCGTATAAAACTATACGGATCTTTTGCTTGGATTATGTCAGTTTTTCTTTTTACCCTTGATGAAGAAGAAAATGCGGCGGTCGTGTGCGCCGAGGAAATAGCCGAGCGTGCTTGCCCCCAGCGAGAAGACAGGCAGGATGGCATAGGCGATGAGGTAGTAGTGCGAAAGGTAGGACACCGCCTCCGGATCGATAAGCGTATTGACGATGCCGGTATACATGGCCTCCCACACAACGGCAATGGTGTGGGACACCACGAAGGTGGTCTGCGCCCAAGCGGCCTCACAGAACACAGCACCGAAGAGATAGCCCACCAGCATGAGAAGCGCGAGGATAAAATTGGGCACGTTGGCGCAAAGGGAGAGCTTCAGCCCCATCAGGCTATCCACGGGAAGGTGCTTGGTTTCCGCATGGATGCGGCTTTTGGCACCGTCCTCCCAAGTGGCCATATACAGCAAAATGAGATAAAAGATCACCGCATACGAGCTGACCATCGCGGCAAGTCCCCCGCGGGTGGAGGTGGCGGTGATCAGAATGATGCCGAGAATGGCAATGCCGAACTGATAAAGCAGTAATCTGGTAATGGCGTATGAGTTGTTTTTAAGCCACGTCATAAAAGTCCTCAACTATAACTTTGATACTCCTATTGTACACAAGCCCCTGCCCTTTTGCAAGCAAAAAGAAAATTGTTTACAGTTTATCCACTAAAAGTTTGTTAGATTTTGTATAATAGAATTGTCATTCGAGGAAAGGATGGGACAGGAGCATGGCACAACTGACCCTACGTGGGGATGCTTTGCGGGAATTTCCGCCGCTTGTACAGGATTTTGCCAAATACAAGTCGGTCATTATGGGCAACTCCCCGAAAACGGTATGTGAATATCTGCTTGACCTACGCACCTTTTTCCGTTTTTTGGAGTCGGTGCGACTTGGCATTGATCCCCGCTCCGACGAATTTGAAAAGATCGATATCAGCAACATCGACCTCGCCTACATCGGCTCGGTCGAGCCGACCCAGATCTACGATTTTTTGCTGTACGCTTCGGGCGAGCGGCAAAACGGCTGGGCGGCAAGATCGCGCAAGCTGTCCGCCCTGAAGGGCTTTTACCGTTATCTGTGCGCCAAAAAGCACCTTTTAGAAAACAATCCGACCGCCAACATCGATGCACCGAAGAAGCATTCTGCCCTGCCGAAGTTCCTGACGCTGGAGGAAAGCCAGCAGCTGCTCCGCGTGATCCGCGAGGATACCGAATCCAAAAACGCGGTGCGGGACTTTGCCATTGTGACGCTGTTTCTCAACTGCGGCATGCGACTTTCGGAGCTTTGCGGCATTGATCTGACCGATATCGACCCCGATCTGCGCTCCCTGCGCGTCACGGGTAAGGGCAGTAAGATGCGATTGATCTACTTAAACGATGCCTGCCGCCGTGCGATCCTCGAATATATTGAAAAGCGGGCCGAAAGCCACGTAACGGGCGCAACCAAAACGAACGCCCTGTTTTTGAGCGAACGGAGGCAACGCATCAGCCAAAAGACCGTGCAGTGGATGGTGTACAAATATCTGCGCGCGGCGGGGCTGGAAAACCGCGGCCTTTCGGTGCACAAGCTGCGCCATACGGCCGCCACCCTGATGTACCAAAGCGGGCAGGTGGACGTGCGCGTGCTCAAGGATATTCTCGGCCACGAGCAGCTCAATACCACCCAGATCTACACCCATGTCAGCTCCGCCAGCATGGAGCAGGCGATGTCAAAGAACCCCCTCTCTTCCCT
This sequence comes from Eubacteriales bacterium, assembly GCA_045632565.1. Classification (GTDB taxonomy): domain Bacteria; phylum Bacillota; class Clostridia; order Oscillospirales; family CAG-272; genus UBA1740. The sequence continues at coordinate 4,251 of JAZQWX010000114.1, forward strand.
GCAAATCGAACGGCCGAAATACAAGCCGCGCGATGAGGAGGACGAGGAGGAATAAAAAAGAGCCCTGTAGGGCTCTTTTTTTATTGCTTGGCAAGGCTGGGGCGCTTTCCCGTGATGCTTTTGTAGCATCGACAGAAATAGCCGACGTTTTCAAAGCCGCAGGCATAGGCGGCCTCCGCCACCGTACAGCTTCCCTCTGAAAGCAGCTCCTGCGCGCGCTTGACACGCAGGCGGTTGCGGTAGGTGACGGGGGAGGTGCCGTACTCACGGCGAAAGAGATCACGGAAGGAGCTGATGCTGATATGCGAGGCACGGGCAAATTCCGTGACGGGGAGATTTTCAAGATAGGTCTGCTTCAGAAGCAACACTCCCGCCGCGATCTGCGGATAGCGGCCAAGTCCCGAGGAAAGCGGATTGTCCGCTCCGTAGACCATGGAAAGCAGACGGTAAAGGAGCTCCTTTTTCCGTAGCTCCCCGTGAAGTCCCTGGGCAGCGCCGACAAGCTCCAGCTTGGTCATAATGCCCGCGATCTGCAGAGAGGCATCGTCCCGACCGACGGTGGTCAGGGTATCAAAAAGGGCAAGTGCCTCCCCATCCTTTGTAAAGGCCTCAAAATTCACAAGGACGAACACCGTGCTCGGCGCGGTGTATTGCATTTTATAGCATAGGCCCTTGGGAATGAAGAGCAGCTCACCGTCCCTTACGCTGACACAGCGTTTCCCCTTGGAAAAGAACTGCGCCTCGCCGCTGAAGACGTATACAAATCCGTTTTGCGGGCGTCCCCCCTGTGTGTGGTCGGTGGTACGCCCTGCAGGGCGGATGCCCGACACGATGCTGACCTCCGCGAGGCAGATATCCATGGATGAGGTATCCTTGACCGTTCTCATTCTTCACCCTTTCGGAGCACCTGCTCCAGCACCCCTTCACAGTAGGTGCATTTGTGGCATTGCTTGTCGCACGAGGTGGTCTTTTCAAACCAATCGGTAGGAAAGGCCTTGTTGTCGATCACGTAAGGGGCGATCGCCCTGCCAAAGCCCGGCTCGCACAGGTCCGGCGTGTTCCCGTGGAAGCTACGGCGCGCATAGGCGTCAATGACCATGCCGGGCAGGGAGTGCATCCGCGTGGCCAGCTTGACGGTATCGAAAAGCCCCTCGTAATGATGAATATCCTCGGGGCGGATCCAGGTGTTTTGCAGGAGCTTGACCCAATTTCGGCGGTCACGCAGGGAGCGCCAACAGACGTAGGGCAAAAAGTCATCCATATTCTGCATTTCGCAGATCTCGGCCTCGTGCGCCACCATGTTGTCATGGAAGGACTGGCCGGAGCAATAGGAAAAGCACCCGCTGTTGGCAAGCAGGATCAGCCGTTTCCCTGCCCTGTCTGCCCATTCCTTCAGGGAAGCGAGATGGGAAAGATCACGGTTATACTCCCGCTGTACGTGGAAGGAATCAAAGAGATCCGAAAGGTATTCCATCCCCTTAACAGAGCCGATCCGCATATTGACCGAGGCGCGCACCTCGGTATTGGGAAAATGCTTTTTGACCACGTGGGCGACGGCAGGCGAAGCGGTGGTCACGATATCCACGGCGCCAACCGCTTCCCCAAGGTAGGAAAGCGTGGAAACAACGGAATTCTCAAGCTTTTTGGAGATCGCCTCCCGCCCGTAGCAATTGCCGTTATACAGGATATCCAGCTTCATTCCCGCTTCACGCAGGCGAACGAGCTCCGCCTCGGTACGGCGCTGGGCATCCCAATTGGTGTAGCCACTGCGCGTGGCAACGGCAGAGCGCCCCGTGGGGGTATCCTGCCAGGCAAAAAACACCTCGGATATACTGTCGCGGTAGGTGCGAACGATCTCGGAAAAGGGCTCTTCGCCCCCCTCGTACAGTTGAAAGCCTACGCTGTATTTCATCACGTATCAGTCCGTTTCGGATTGTCCCTGCTTCAGGGCGTTGGGGGTATCCATACCGTCGTAGGGAGAAACGTAGCCGTTATCGATGGCTTCCTCCTCCCAATTGATGCTCCAGGGCTTGGTGCCGGCGGGACGGAAGGGATTTTCAAACTTGTTCTTGAGGACGCCGCGGCGCTCCAGGCTTGCCATGCAGGCACGGGTACAGCCGCGCGCGCCGCAGATGGCCTTGCCCGAGTTATACAGGTTCGGCGGGCGGTGGTTGAAGGGAGAGAAGTCGGCGGGCTTGTACCGTTCGTCGCCGGGAATATAGTCACCCTTTTCCCCTTTCTCTACGCGCTCCGCACCGATAAAGACGCGGTCGCACTTATCCATATCCACGTCGGCCCACTCCAGCTCATAGCCGCCAACGTTATCCTTGATCGTGCGGTCTGCGGGGATACAGCCGCCGGGGCATTCCCGCACGCAGGCCATGCAACGGTTGCACAGCGTGCCGGGCTCGATGATGGGGTCGGGCTCCAGCTCCAGCTCCGTGATGATGATACCGACGCGCACGCGAGGGCCGAATTCGGGGGTCAGGAGCATTTTGGAATAGCCAATCTCGCCAAGACCGCACAAAAAGCCCGCGATACGCAGGTTGATCATCACGTCGGGTGCTGCCTTGCCGGGGGCAACAGGACGGGAATAATCGTCCTTCATGTGACCCTTGATGTCGATGGCGCGCCAGTCGCTCTGGTGACCCATCGGAACGGCCTCGTAGCCTGCATCCTCGATCATTTTGCTGAGGTTGATGACGGTCATGGGCATGTAGAGATAGGTAATGCCGCCGTAGCCCATAGCGGAGTAGTTAGAGAAATACGTTCCCTCCTCCACGCCGCGAAGCGAGCCGCGCAAAACGCGGAAGCCAAGGGCAATAATGGACTTTGCCCGCGGCATGATCTGCTTGGGGTCCATCTGGATGGGGGCGGTGCTCCAGCGGTCGATCGAGCCGATGCCGACAATGTCAGCACCCATTCTCTTCGCCGCGGCCTTGATATCCTGTGAGGTGATCATAATTCGTCTCCTTTATGGTTGTTTTCAACCACATTTTATCACACGAAAGCGTGGCAAACAAGCAACAAAACGCTGTATTCGTTACACAAAACGCCAAACCGTTTATCAACAAAAAACGCATCAGGAGCGGAAGGCAGCCAGCAGAGATATGCGTTTGGTGGAATAGCGATAGGCTTCCTCATAATTGCCGTTCTCGCGGTGGCAGATCTCCATATCGCCGTATACGCGGAACAGAAGAAACGCCGTGATCTTCTCATCACCCTTTTGTGCCTCGATGCCCTGCAAAAGAGCCAGCGCCTCGGAATAATGATCGGTCTTCATCCTGGCGCGCGCCGCCAGATGGGTGGCGTAATGCGGATTTTCAAACACGTATCCGTCATCCTTTCCCATCAGATAATGATATTCGTCAAGGCAAACGGCGCGGCGCATTTTGTCCACATAGGCAGGCTCGTTGAATTCGAGCAGGGGCGCTTGCACGTTGAGGGCGATCGGCAACAGGAGCGCCACGCCCGCGCGAATATGATCGGTAGGATACACGGTTTCATCGGCGTACATCATCGCGCCCGAAAAATAAGCGGCGGCGGTGGTCATAGCACCGTTGCGGAAGGCGTTTTTGCCGCATTCGAAGGCGGAGGAGGCCATCATCAGCCCCAGCTCATCGTCACACTCACCAAGCTCCTTTTCGAACAGCGCAAGGCATTCGGCATAAGAGCCGGCGCGATACAGGGCCAAGAGGCGGGAATAGCAAAATTGCTTGCGGAAGAGAAATTCATCCTCCTCGCGGCAGAAGAAATAGCCGACGGGCATGGACAGGCGCTCGGCAAGATAGGCAACGGTAGAAAGCGAGGGGGTGGCCTTTCCCTTTTCGATCTGGGACAGCATATTGTGCGTAATGCAGTCGCCTGCCAGCTCCGTCTGCGTCATATGTAACTCGCGGCGGCGGGCACGGATTTTTTCACCAAGCTTCATCATATTGCTCCCTTCGGCATTTTTTCTCCTTTTATTATAACACACGGTTGCGGAAAATGCAAGAAAAAGTAAATGATATTTACAAATGTGCCCCAAAATCATTTAAATCGTCAATATCCTCCTCGGTCACGTCATCGGTCAGGCGGTGAATTTCGGTATAGGCATCGGGCACTTCACCGACGATGACGGTTTCACTGACGGTGTAGGTCTGGGTCACGACGGCCTCCACGGGGCGGGTGGGGGTGAGCACCAAAAGGTGCACGGACACGGAAAAGAGGACGCGATGCAGGGTTTGGTTAATGCCCCTTTCCTCAAACTCGCTGGCCATATAGGCGCGGCTTCCCTCGGCCAGCATCACGCGGATCTGCATTCGCGGGCCGCGGCCGGACACGATCTCCGCCCCAAACAGGTTGCCGAGCGGAATGGATACGGTTATATAATCACTTTGCCGCAGAGCCCCTATCACGGAAAGGAGCAGCGTGTTGCGCGCCGTATTCAGCCGCCCCATATGGCAGGAGAGTGAGGAAACCGCTCCGTCCGCCCGATAGGAAAGTGTAACAAGCTCCTCACAAAGCGCTTCATTTTGAGAGATCGTTTCTAAAAATGCGGACGCAATGATCCCCTGCACGCGGTTCGTAGCAGCCGCCTCGGCCAGTGCGGCGATGCCGGGGTACAGTTGGAAATTGAAGATCAGAAAAAAAGCAAGCAGAACACACAGAAAAAGCACAAAAAAGCGGCGTGCGCCGTCTCCGCGGCGCGCATGCCCGCGCGATCGGTAAAAGCGTTCCATCAATCCACCTCCTGCCTTCATATTATGTGAAAATAGTGGAAAAGTGCGGGGGGATTTTGTACAATTTGACAGTTTTTCCGAAAGATCGTGAAAATCCCTAAAAAATGCTTGATTTTTCCACGTTTTGGTGGTATAGTATAGTTGGTGAAAATTGGGTTATTTATGGAAATACCCCCTTTTGACGCAAAAAATAACAGGAAGGAGAGATTTGCCAAGGGCAAATCGGGAATTCGGTTTGAGTAATAAAAACACCGAAAAAAAGACCGTTGGACTTCCGAGCGCAAAGGAGCTGAAGGATCAGCTTGCCAAGGTGCGCGAGGGAGATGCAATGGCACGCCTGAGATCCCTCTTTGATGCGGACACGTTCGTGGAGCTGGGCGCTTTCACCAAGCGTCGCTTTGCAGAGCTGTCGGCTGACGGAGAGGAGGATTTTGCAGGTGTCATCTGCGGCTACGGTGCCGTAGCAGGTCAGCCGGTATTCGGTTTCGTGCAGGACAGCGCACGCATGAAGGGAGCGTTTGACGCTACCCATGCCAAAAAGATCTGCGATCTTTATGAGCTGGCCATCAAGAACGGCGCACCCGTAGTTGGTATTTTTGACTGCGCGGGCGCAGACATCTTTGAGGGAGCTGCCGCCCTGGCGGGCTACGGCAGATTGATGCAGGCGGTTGCCGCCGCATCCGGTGTGATCCCCCAGATCGCCTGGATCAAGGGCAACTGCATCGGCAGCTTTGCCGCCATTGCCGCCATGTTTGATCTGGCCATCACGGAAAAGGGCGCTAACCTCTACGTAGCCTCCCCTGCCCTGACGGGTGCTGAAAAGGATGAGCAATCCGTTCTGACCGCCTGTGAGGCTGACGGTGCGGAATCGGCCGCTGCTTACGTGCGCCACGCGCTCTCCTTCCTGCCCCAGAACAGCGGCGAGGGAACGATCGTGGAAAACGCAGCCGACGACCTGAACCGTCTGCTCGGCAACGCCGACCCCTACGGTGACGTGCACGAGATCATCCGCCTTATCGCCGACTGTGGCGACTTTTGCGAGATCGGCGGCGGATACGCCCCCGAGATCGTGACGGCGTTTGCCAAGATCGGCGGCGTCCGTTGCGGTGTACTTGCCTGCAATTATACGGTAAACTGCGGCCGTCTGACGGCCATGGGCGCTCGCCGCGCCGCTCATTTTACCGAGCTGTGTGACGCATTTGCCATGCCGCTTGTCACGCTGGTCAACAGCGATGGCTTTGCGGTCTGCGCAGACTGCGAGAACGCGCCCTTTGCCGCTGACCTCGGCAAGCTGGCCGCCGCTTACGCAAAGGCCGAGAATGCCAAGATCACGGTAGTGCTGGGCCACGGCATTGGCGGTGCTTACGCCATGCTCGGCTCGAAGGGCATCGGTGCTGACGTTGCGTACGCGCTTGACGGTGCCGAGATCGGTGCGATGAACGCCGCATCTGCCGTTGCCTTCGCCAAGAACGATGCGATCACCACCGCCGTTACCCGCGAGGAGCTGGAGGAAGAGTGGAAAACCAAGCTTGCCTCTCCCGTTGCGGCCGCCGCCTGCGGTGAGATCGACGACATCATCGAAATGGCAGAGCTTCGCCAGCGTATTGCTTCCGCCCTTCTGCTGTTGGCAGTGAAGGGCTGCCTGCCCACCCGTCGTCACAGCGTACTTCCCCTGTAAAAAGGAGGACGTATGATGATTTCGTTTATGTTGAACGCAGAGCCCCTTTCCCTTTCGGAGAAGTTCACCGAGGGCGGCAAGGTTCTTTTGATCGGCATGGCAACGGTATTCGCCGTCCTTTCGCTCATTTGGTTCTGCCTGTACCTCACCCGCCTGCTGCTGGCCGCTATTACGGGAACGGGCAAAGAAGAAAAAGCCGCCCCCGTGGCACAGCCTGCACCGACACCGGTATCACCGGTCGCACCTGCACCGGCTACGGCTGAGGGTGAGCTGATCGCCGTGATCACCGCCGCCATTGCCGCCGCCGAGACGGAATGTGGCAATCGCACAGGTTTCCGCGTTGTTTCCTTCCACAGAGTAAATAAATAAAGGAGAATGATCATGAAGAAATATAACGTTACCGTAAACGGCACTACCTACGAGGTTCTGGTTGAGGAGGCCGGCGCTGTAAGCGCTCCCGTTGCCCCTGTAGCCGCTCCCGCTCCTGCCGCAGCACCCGCTCCCGCCGCTGCTCCTGCCCCCGCCGCTGCTCCTGCCCCTGCCGCAGCACCCGCTGCCGCCGGCTCTGTTGGTGCCGTCAAGGTCACCTCCCCCATGCCCGGCACCATCCTGAAGGTGGAAGTTACCGTTGGCCAGGCTGTGAAAAAGGGTGACACGCTGTGCATTCTGGAGGCCATGAAGATGGAAAATGCCATCCCCGCTCCCCAGGACGGCACGGTTTCCTCTGTGAACGTGACCAAGGGCGCATCCGTCAACGCAGGCGACCTGCTGGTATCCCTTTCCTGATTGACCAAAACAGAAAGTTGGTACAATCATGAACGCTATTGTCAAAGCTATCACAGATTTTTATGAGAGCACCGGCATCAGCGAACTGATTGCAAACCCGGAACTGGGCATCAAGACCCTTATCATGTACGTGATCGTGGGCGTGCTCTTCTATCTTGGCATCGTCAAGAAGTTTGAGCCCCTGCTCCTGATTCCGATCGCAACCGGTATGTTGCTTGCCAACCTCCCCGGCACAGACCTGTTCCATATGGATTGGTTTATTGACGGTGTGCCGACCATCGTGGACGGCGCGGAGGTTCTTTCCACCAACATGCGTGACGTCGTTGCCCACGCGGTGAGCCACGGCGGCCTGGTAGACATCCTGTATCTGGGTGTCAAGCTGGGTATTTATCCCTCTCTTATTTTCCTCGGCGTTGGCGCGATGACGGACTTCTCTGCCCTGATCGCCAACCCGAAGAGCCTGCTCCTTGGTGCAGCCGCGCAGCTTGGCGTGTTCGTCGCCTTCTGGGGTGCGCTGTTCCTCGGCTTCCCCGAGGCGGCCGCCGCCGCGATCGGCATCATCGGCGGTGCGGACGGCCCGACGGCGATCCTGGTAACCAAGGAGCTGGCTCCCCACCTTCTCGGTGCTATTGCCATTGCCGCGTACAGCTACATGGCCTTGATCCCGATGATCCAGCCCCCCATCATGAAGCTGGTTACCACAAAACAAGAGCGCCAGATCGTGATGAAGAACCTTCGTCCCGTTTCCCAGGCAGAAAAGGTGATCTTCCCGATCATCGTTATGGCCGTTGTCATCCTGATCGTGCCGGATGCAGCACCGCTTGTCGGCTTCCTTATGTTCGGTAACCTGCTGAGCGTTTCGGGTGCAACCGAGCGTCTGTCGAAGACCGCGCAGAACGAGCTGATCAACATCGTGACCATCCTGCTGGGTGTTTCGGTCGGTGCGACCGCGAATGCCGCAAGCTTCCTTGCCTTTGATACGATCAAGATCATCGTATTGGGTCTTACTGCCTTTGCCATCTCCACCACGGGCGGTCTGCTTGGCGGCAAGCTGATGTGCTTCCTTACCAAGGGACAGATCAACCCGCTGATCGGCTCTGCCGGTGTTTCCGCCGTTCCGATGGCGGCGCGCGTATCGCAGGACGTTGGACGCAAAGAAAACCCCGCCAACTTCCTTCTGATGCACGCCATGGGTCCGAACGTGGCAGGCGTGATCGGCTCTGCCGTTGCGGCAGGCGTGTTCCTGCAAATGTTCGGCTAAACCTACATAATTTAGGAAAGGATGAACGACCATTATCATGGCAAAAGTAAAAATTACCGAAACCGTGCTCCGCGACTCGCATCAGTCGCTGGCCGCAACCCGTATGACCACCGAGGAAATGATCCCTGCGCTTGAGCTTCTTGATCAGGTTGGCTATCATTCCCTTGAGGCTTGGGGCGGCGCGACCTTTGACTCCTGCCTGCGTTTTCTCAATGAAGATCCGTGGCAGCGTCTGCGTACCATCCGCGAGCACGTAAAGAACACCAAGCTGCAGATGCTGTTCCGCGGACAGAACATCCTCGGCTACCGCCACTATGCAGATGACGTAGTAGAATATTTTGTCAAGAAGTCCGTGGCAAACGGCATTGACATCATCCGTATTTTTGACGCGCTCAACGATGCGCGCAATCTGGAAACCGCCATCCGCGCGACTAAGAGCGAGGGCGGACACGTACAGGCGGCCTTCAGCTACACCACCAGCCCCTTCCATACCAACGAGGCCTTTGCAACCTATGCCAAGCAGCTCGAGGAGATGGGTGCTGACTCCATCTGTATCAAGGATATGTCCGGCCTTCTCAAGCCCTACGATGCGTATCAGCTCGTCAAGGCGCTCAAGGCCAGCGTTTCCGTTCCGATCCAGCTGCACACCCACTACACCGCCGGTCTGGCTTCCATGACCATTCTGAAGGCCGTTGAGGCAGGCGTAGACGTGGTGGATACCGCCATCTCTCCCTTTGCGATGGGTACTTCCCAAGCGCCCACCGAGCCGCTGGTTGCCACCCTGCAGGGTACGCCCTACGATACGGGCTTGGATCTTGCAAAGCTGGATGCTGTGGCAAAATACTTTGCTCCCATCCGTGAAAAGTATCTGCAGAGCGGTCTGATCGACCCGAAGGTGCTGAAGGTTGACGTCAACGCCCTGCGTTATCAGGTGCCGGGTGGCATGCTCTCCAACCTGGTTTCCCAGCTGAAGCAGGCAGGCAAGTCCGACCTGCTCCCCGAGGTGCTGGCCGAAGTACCGCGCGTGCGTGCGGATGCCGGTTACGCCTCCCTCGTTACCCCGACCTCGCAGATCGTGGGTACGCAGGCCGTGTACAACGTCCTGCTTGGTGAGCGTTACAAGATGGTGACCAAGGAATTCAAGGGGCTTATCCGCGGTGAGTACGGCAGAACCCCTGCCCCGATCGACGAGGAATTCCGCCGCAAGATCATTGGCGACGATGCC
>JAZQWX010000115.1:0-8272 GCA_045632565.1 Eubacteriales bacterium
CCTGCGGGAGGAGCTGTGCGCGCGCGCATGGCCGAAAACCATCTATCGCCCCACGCGGGAGGAATTTCTCTCGGATATGGACGCGCAGTACGGCCGCGTAGCGGCGGGATGTGTGGCGCTGCAGGATAAGGTGGGCAACTACGAAAAGGATCGCGTGCCCGTGTATCTCTTTCGGGAAAAGGAGCTGCGCGAAATCCTTTCCGAAATGCCCTCCTCGGCCGAAATGGAAGCGCTTCTCTCCGAGATCGGCTTCCGCATGCCCGATTTCTACGCCTTCTACGGCGAGGGGAAGATCCAAAACGCCATCCGCTACGCCAAGGACCTCAAGGATCGCTATACCGTGCTTTGGATGTATTACGACCTCTTTGGCGGGGAATAAAAGCCGAATTTGACATGCAACAACAAGAAAAAGGACAGGGAACGATAGTGTTCTCTGTCCTTTTGCATTTTTAAGCCCCCCTCTCGAGGGGGGCTAATAAAGACGCTTCGCGCCTTGGTGCGGGAGGAACAAGCCCCTCCCCTACCATAGGTTTGCTCGTGCCCGTTCTCGGTAGGGGAGCGCCTTGGTGCTCCCGCCCGTTCCGTTTCATTCATTTTCATTTGCACAAAGATTGATCGTATCCTTGTGCAGCTTTTTTGCATATTTCAGCGCTGTGTAAGCACCGCCCTTGTCATGCTCTACGTAAACAATAACAAGGTCAGATTGCTCGATCATCCACCGATTCTTTTGTGCAATGGCGGATTTTGGATGCGTATGATACACGCTTTCGGGAATGATAATGCTGTCATAGTATTTTTCATAATATTCAAGATCTTTTACCGTGTACGGAAGCACCAAGGTTATGTCGTTGTTCTCTGTCCCCGCTTCCTTTTGCGCGTGCTTGATAACCGATGCCGCATATTCGTCAAATTCACCGTTACGTCCAATCAGAAAAGATACATACGGCTTTGTTTGTATACATTCTTTTATGATCGGAGCAAGCCGTCGGTTTACTTGTTGTAGGTCCTTGATTTCCCGATGACCGAACAGAGAAACTGTAAAAATGTTCATAACCTCACCTGCTGTCGCTACTATAAGCACAAAAAAGCCGAAATTGATATTTATAGTATATCACAACTAAAAAAGAATATCAATAGTCTGTGGAAATGCTGTTTGAATACTTATAGACTATACGTAGAAAACTGACGGTGAGGATAATTATGAGTGATATTACAAAAGCATTGGGCCGACGAATAAGAAATTACAGGACTGCCAAGGGGTTGAGCCAAGAAAAACTTGCAGAGCTTGCCGGATGTCATGCCACATATATCGGTCAAATTGAACGGGGCGAGAAAAATGCCACGATTGGAAGTATAGAAAAAATTTCTGCGGCTTTGAACGTTTCGTTGTCAAAGCTGTTTGAGAAGCTGGATTCTCAAGAGGATGGTGCGCGCAATATTCCGCTTGAATGCTATGAGCTCCTTTCGGCAAAGACGAAAGAGGAACAGGAACACCTTTACCGCGTTTTGCTTGAAATGGACAGGTACAAAAAGAATTGAACAGTCGTTAACGCGAAGGATATAAAAAACACGAGAGCACGTCGGTGCTCTCGTGTTTTTTATCCCTTTTCACTCGGATAGGCTTCAAAGTTCACGGCAAAGCTGTGCTTGAAGTTGCTGCGGTACTGCGAGGGGGTCAGGCCCAGGATCTCACGGTACACGCGCTCCATGCGGTGCAGCGTGCCAAAGCCGCTTTTTTCCGCGATCTGCGTCATGTTCAGCTCGCTGCCCGCGATCAGATCGTTGGCGTGCTCAATGCGGCGGCGGTTGATGTACCGCCCAAGGCGGATGCCGTAGCGGCGGGAGAACACGCGGGACAGGTACTTGTATTCCATGCAGAATTCCCGCGAAACGTCGGTCACGGTAATACCCTCGGCCACGTGGCGGTCGATATAGCCGCGGATGCGGATGAACAGCTCGTCCTCACGCCCCTCGGTATCGCGCACCTCGCTATCCTCCGTTTGGTTGGGAGAATGGCATTCGCGCCGCAAAAGCTCGAGGATCTTGCAAAGCTCCAGCCGCGAGATGCGGTAGCTGTAATCGTCTGCCTGCTCGGCCTCGTGCTCGATCTGCTTCAGCGCACGGCGGATGCTGCCCGTGGTGTCCGTGGCGAGCAGACGCGTTCTGTCCACGCGCTCGCTTTCGGCAGGGGAGAGGTCAAACTTGACCTCAAAGGTCTTGAAGGTTTCGGAAAACGCGCGGAAATGATGCAGCTCGTTCCGACGGACAAGGATCACGTCGTTTTCCTTGATGGGATAGGCCTCCCCCTCCACGATCACCGCCCCCTCCCCCGCGTGACCGAAGATCAGCTGGTAAAAGGAATGGCGGTGCGGCGGAGAGGGGCTTTCCCCGCGCTCGTTCTTTTTGTTATAGGTGGTACGGATAAAGGCGTACAGCTTCATCCCCGATGCAGCGTCAGGCATCAGACACCCTCCTTTGCAAGCGATTTTCGGCCTACACAGGCGTTACGCCATCTTGGCCAGGGCCGCGCGATCGATCTCGGTGCGCATGCGCTCACCCGACAGGAAGCGCTCGGTCTCCTCGCAGATGTGCAGGGCAATGCGGCGCTTGCCGTTTCTTGCCGTGCCCGCGATATGGGGGGTCAGCAGTACGTTGGGCATGTCGCGCAGCGGGTTGTCGGCGGCGGGCGGCTCGGGCTCGGTCACGTCAAGGCAGGCAAAGAAGCGGCCCTTCTTCAGCTCCTCGATCAGGGCGGGCTCGTCAAAGATCGCGCCGCGCGCGGTGTTCACCAAAATCGCGCCGTCCTTGATCAGGGGCAGATTGGTGGCGTTGAGCATTTTTTCGGTTGCGGGGATGGAGGGCGCATGTACCGAGATCACGTCGGCACGCAGAAGCAGATCCTCCAGCTCGCACTTGGCAGCGCCCAGCTCGGCAACCTGCTCACGCGTCAGGGTGGGATCGTAGAGCAGCACGTCTACGTGGTAGTTTTTGAGCAGCTTGATCATGTGGCGACCTACAAAGCCGCCGCCGATGATGCCCACCATGATATCGTAGAAATCGAGAACGCGGGGCATGTCGGGGGTGTCCCAGCCGCCGTTTTTCACGTGATCCTGCAGGGTAAACGCACCCTTGCAGGCGGCGATCGCAAAGGAAAGCGCGGTTTCGGCCACGCCCTCGCCGATGGCGGCGGCGCAGGCCGTGAGGCGGATATCCTCACGCGCGATCAGCTCGGGGGACAGGATCGGCTTCACAGAGCCTGCCGCGTGGAACACGCCGGAGAGGGTGGGGCAGGCTTCAAGGATCTCGGCGTCGATGGCGGGAGAGTGCCAGGAGGTCACGATGATGTCCGAGGAACGGACGAAATCGAGAACGTATGCGCGATCCTCAAAATTGTCGCGGTCGTAGATGGCCAGCTCGCCCATGCGGCGCAGTCGGTCATAATACTTTTCGCTGAAGATGGCTTCCAGAATGTCGGTTTTGATCAGCAGAGAAATTTTCATAGCAGTATCCTTTCTTTTTTGCAAATGGTTGCGATTTGTGCAAATGAATGGGGATCGGTATTTGACACTACCATTGTACTGCATTTTTTTACGCGGTTATATAGTATTTTTCTCCTTTTTGTGTACGTTTTTCTACCTTGCAGGGTTGTGTACAGGGCGTTCACCTTCGTGAACGCCCCGGTTTTCAGTCGGCGTAAACATCTTCTTCAAAATGCATGCCCGTCTTGGCCTCGCTGCCGCCGTCCTTGTGCGAATTTTTGAGGTAGATGGCCGTGATCTCGTTTTCGGGATCGACCCAGAAGTGCGTGCCGTACGCCCCACTCCAGCCAAAGCAGCCGACAGGCAGGCGCGCGCCCTCGCGGCACGCCACACGCACGCCAAGACCCCACAGCGAGCCCTGTCCGTCAAGGGGATAGGGGCACACAGGCGTTTGCATCTCGCGCACCGCGCGCGCGGAAAGGATGCGGTGTCCGTCCCCGGTCACACCCTCGCGCCGCAGCATCTCGGAAAAGCGGCGGTAGTCCGAGAGGGTCGAGGCAAGCCCCGCGCCGCCCGGGCGCAGGGAAGTGGGTTGATCGTAAAACACGCATCCCTCGGTCGTTTTGCCAAGCACGGCGCGACCGTTTTCAATATCGTGCATGCCTACCATGCGTGTCCACTGCTCCTCGGTCGGGGAGAAGGTGGTGTCCGCCATGCCGCAGGGATCGAAGATCTCTTTTTGTAAGAGGTCGGCAAAATCCCTGCCCGTGACCTGCTCCGCCACCGCCGTCAGGATGGAGAAGGCGACGGTCGCGCTGTATTCCTGCCGCGTGCCGGGCGCAAAGGAAAGCGGCACACGCGCAAAGAAATCGGCGTGCGGGCGCACCTCGGTGCGCTCGCGCTCGGTCATGGTAGATGTCACCGCGTCGCTCTCGGCAGCCCAGCCGTAGCCCGAGGTGTGGGAGAGTAGGTGTCGCAGCGTCGGGGAAAAGGGGAGGCTTTCGTAGGCGGGTAGATAGCGACACACGGGGTCGTCGATCGACAAAAGACCGCGGTCGGATAGCAGCAGCATGGCCGCCGCCGTGATCGGCTTGGTCATGGAGGCCAGACGGAACAGCGCATCCGTTCGCAGGGGAGCGTCACCCGCAGGCGACTGGCGGCCGAAGTGACCGCAAAAGATCTCCTTGCCCGATTGCGAGATCGAGATCGCCGCCGAGGAAATGCGCCCCTCGGCAAGGTCAAGCGCCACGCGCTCCTCTATGCGGCGGGAGAGCGCCGCTTCGTTCCAATGCTTCATACCCCGTTCCTTTCGGAAGACTTTTCTCCATTTTACCATAAAACGCGAAAAAGTCAATTCCCAAGCGGCAAAAAAAGCCCGCCGAAGCGGGCTTTTTCGGATGGTTTATTCGGCAACAGCAACCATGTGGGTGTGCTTGGCGATCCACTGCTGCATCTTGATAGGGAGCCAGAAGGAGTAGATGCCGAAGGTGATGATGCAAAGGAAGAACCATTTGATGTACGAGCCGAACAGCTGTCCGCCCTTACCGTCAAAGGTCAACTGATGACCGTCTACATAGGTGTGCTCGGTGAGCCAGGACTGATAGAAGCACAGCGCCCAGGGCAGACCGAAGCCCAGCGTGATAGAGGTCAGAAAGCCCATCGCGAGAGAAACGCCAATGTAGCCAAGAACGCCACCGGTGAATTTGGATTGCATAAAAAGATCCTCCTGAAAATGTATTTCATCAGCTATAAATAAACCGATTGTGTATATTGTAACATATTGTTCACAGAAAGTCAATACAAAATCAAAAAACAATGTGGCGTATTACGTAAATTTTGAGCCGTCTGCGGTCAGCCATTCGTCCCGGTCATACAGGTTCGTCAGGCTCGTCAGGTACAACGGGCGTATCGGGCTCGATGGGCTCATCGGGCGCGCTCGGTGTGCCGCCGCCCTCGCCCTGGCTTGGCGTATCACCGCCCGTTGGCGGGGGAGGCGTCGGCTCGTCACAGGAGGCAAGCGAGAGGGCAAGGGCCAGCAACAGGCAAACGGCAAGCGCCGTCAAAAGTAACTTTTTCATCTTGTTTTTCCTTTCGAGCGCAGAAAAACGGAGTCCTCGCGCAATTCGCTCTCCCGCAGGGGGAAGAGCTGTCCGTCTATGACAAGGCAGGACGGCGTATTCTTCGCGCGAAGGAGCTTAAGCTCGTCGTGGCGCAGGCGCACACCGCGCGTGCGGTCGGCGGAGCAGGCGTGTACGACCAGGCAGTCGCTGTATACGGTGTAATCGTACGTGGTAGAGAGTACGCGCTGCCGCGTGCCCTCCCACGCCTTGTGCGTGCGGTAAAGCGAGGCGGTGAACAGGACCGTGTAGAAAACGAATATACCCCCCACGCACCCTATAAGAAGCTTGTTTTGTCTGGAAAGGGATATAAGTAGGGCGACTGTCAACAGGGCGACGCCAATGAGCGCGAGCAGAAGGAGGCGGCGCACGGCCTGCTTTTTCATACGGTTAAACTCCGTACTGTCAAGGGTCAGACGGTAATGCTCCTGCGGCTCCTCGGTCATTTCGGCAAGCAGATCGATTTTGAGTGTGGACATCGGTATTTCCTTTCTTGTTACGCCTCTCGGAGGTTATAGAGATACGCGCGGCAGGGGACGGATGCGTTTTCGCTTTCGGTCACCACCACCCATACGCCGTTTACGGCGAGTTCAACGTAGCCCTTCACGCCGTCCGCCTCAAAGCGGTAGCTCTCGCCCTCGCGCTGTGCCGTGGCATTCAGGCGGACGAGCGTGGAGCAGGTCCATTGGAAGGTAAGGGAATCTTCCGTGACAAGGGAAAGAGTCACGTTCAGGCTGCCGACCGTTGAGGAGCTTACGTATTTGCCCGCCTTGCACTCGCTCGCTTCCGCGTGGCGGGTAAGGGGGAGGTAATCAAGCCCCGCGAAATGGCGCGTGTATTCGGCATCCGAATAGCCGCTCGGCACGCGGAACTCATCGTCCATTTCGTAGAACTCGCCCGCGGTGATCTCGGTCGTTTCTTTGTTTTCGCTTCGGTAAAAGTGCATCGGGAAGATCGGGGTCACGGCCGCCTCACCCAAGTACCAAAGCCTTTTTTCGGCAACAAGGGCACCGTCCTTGATCACGTAGCGGCCATACTCCTCGCCGCGGTTGAGGGCATCTCCGATCGTGTTATGCACGGTCAGGGCACCGTGCTCGTCAATGCGCGCGCCGTAGGCACCGTCAAGGGGAACGGCGCGTCCGTTTTTCTCGGTAAATACGGCAACCACCGCGTAGCGGTCACTTAGCAGGATCAGCTCCGCCGTGCCGTCACCGTCAAGGTCCTTTTTGGCGTAGCCGTAGGCGTTTTCCGCCCCGTCGGCGATGGTGGTGCTAAAGCGTTTTTCCTTGGGGCGCAGACGCATCGCGCCGTACAGCACCGCGTGGTAGACCTCGTAGCTTTCATTGTCCTCGAAGTGGTAGAGGGCATCGTATTCGCCCTCTACCCACGCGTTCTGGTCAAAGTCGGCAAATAGGGATACCGCCTGCCGATAAAGCGCAAGGATCCCGTCGTAGGTGTGAACGTCGGGCACGGGGGCGTTCTCCTGCGCGGCATTCCCCAGCGCGGGAATAAAGCGAAGCCCCGCTGTTTTTGTGGTGTGGGTGCAGGTTCTGAGGACACTTCCCACCAGACTGTTCAGCTCAACGATATCATAGATGCTGACCTCCATGCGCTCCCCGTTCACCTCGTGAAAGGGGGTACGGCTGCCGTCCTCGTTTTCGGTGACACCGAAGGTGCGCCCCTCCATTTTGTCGCCTGCCACCCGCATCACGCGCGTGACGTTTTCGCCCGAGGCGGAGGAGTAGACCGTGCCACCCGCGTCGATCGCGGAATACGGGTCAAGCGCCGCAAGGAGCATCGGCTCGTCCTCGCGCAGGGTAAAGAGGGCAAAAAGCTCGCATGCGCGGCTCATCAGGATCAGCTCCTCCGTGCCGTTTTCATCCAGGTCACGCAGGGCGTAGCCCATCGCGTCGGGGTCGGTGCAGCGCTCCACCGCCGTAAGCAGGGCCTCTTCGATCTCCTCACCAAGCAGGCGGTTCGGGAAGACGAAGGGCTCGCCGTTCTTTTTTTGCCGCAAAAGCCCGCTGTATGCCTCGGTTACGGGCGCGTACGGGTCGCCCTCGCTCGGCGGCACAGGCGGCTCACCGGCAGGGCCAAAGCAGGCCGAAAGGGTAAGGAGCGCGGCAAGGCATAAAAGCAGGGAAAGCGCTTTTTTCATTGGTCTTCCTCCGATATGCTAAAGATAAGAAAACTCCAAGAAAAGTATACCACAGGCGCGGCAAAAAAGCAAGAAGATAAGGATGCTCGGGGTTATGCGGTCGGCTCGGTGACGGTCAGGTCCTTCATGCCCATCTCGTACATGATCGGGTCGCTTACGTCATAGATGACGCTGTTCTCGCTTACCGTGTCGGTCAGGATCAGGTAATCGTACAGGGGGCGGGAGGCCGCCGAATGCAGAGAGCCGATCTGACGGCGTACGGAGGAGGTGTAATAAAAGACGATATTCGCGCCGTAGAAGGCCTCACGGGAGGATTCGTACATATCGTTGCCCTGGATATCGAAGAACACGCGCTCGCCCGCTGCAAGAGTACGGCTGGTGCATTCCACGCGGAACTCTGCGGTGTAGCCGCAGGGGGTCGACTGATGTCCCCAGCCGATCTTGGTATCGTCCGTGCTCCATTCCCAGCCGAGGTACTCGGAGAGGGTGCTCTCGATCTGGTTCTCCATCTGCTTCGT
>JAZQWX010000116.1:0-1854 GCA_045632565.1 Eubacteriales bacterium
CTTTACCTCTCACGCCAATCCCGAGTTTACCGCATCGCACAAGGACGAGCTCGGGCTGAATCAGTTTGGCCAGTCCGAATACGCCAAAGGCCGTTATGCATTCTTTGATTGCGAGTTCCAGATCGACTACGTGGTGAAGAAAACCTCGTATACCAGCCGCTTTGCCCCTGACGAAGCCTTGACCTTCCCCGTGTTCGGAAGCTACAACGCCACGCTGATGAAGCGGGGAGACTACGTAGACGTCACCTATCCCGGTGCATGGCAGATGGGCTTTAAATCCGTAGCGGGCGAAAAGACCAACTTCACCGCTTACGAAAGACTCTACAAGGCCACAAACTCCGGTCAGATGATCCTTTCCTATGACGGACAGTATTGGACCGATCGCGGCGGTGTATACATAACGGGTGAGCCATACCTGATGTTCTCGGGTATGTCCTATTCTGCCGATTACACGTCCGTGACCGCCCACGTGGCCGACCCGACCATCCGCTACACGGCGGAATATACCGGCACGGCCGTTATCCGACTCAACGAGCTGTTCTTCTACGCAGACGATGCGGCTTATTTTGAAATTCTGCACAACGGCGAGCCATTGATCGATCCCTACAAGGCAAACGCCTCCTACTACCGCGCCCTGAACGGTGCGGCCTCCAAGTTCACCGCCGAAAACTGCGCCGCCGACCTTGGCGTGCTGGTGATCGAGTTGACCGAGGGGGACACGCTGGATTTCGTTTCCCGCGCAAACGATAACTACAACGGCTCGAATCTTGCCGAGCTTGGGCTTGCCAAGTTTGACGCAACCGAATACGGCTTCTGCGCCAAGCGCGGCGTTTACGACCTTGACATTGAAATCACGTACCTCTCCCAAAAGGACGGCCGTCATACCGCCACCTCACAATTTACTGCCAATGCCGACGGCGTGATGCCTGAGCCTCTCTTCGTGTGGTACGATATCAGCGGCAAGCGTCTTGAAAACGGGGAGGAGCGCAAGCAGGCCGTCAAGGACCCGATTTTGAGCACGGACAAGATCTTTTCCGGCATTGCCGGCCTGACCGACTGGTTCGGCATCGGCAGCTACGCAAAGATCAACCCTGCACTGATCGATATGGGTCTTTTCTCCGAGGAAAGTGACTACGCAACCATCCTGGCTGCTTACCGCACGTATCTCGAATCCTTTACAGCAAAGATCACAGAGTCCGTCTTTACGGCAGGAATCCTACAAGACGGTGCGATCTCGCCACTTAACCGTTTTGGCCTTGTAGACAACCGCAATCTGTTCTCTGTCAAACAAAACGGATCCTATCTTACCCCTGATGTGGATTACAGCTTTGCAATCGACCGTTTAACAAGCGAGGCTTCCTTGGGTGCGGCGCTGGACGCATTCTTTGCAAACGCCGCCAAGATTAGCCCACTTGGCTCAAACGTCTCCGAATACCGTATTGCGGCTGATGCCCTGCCGGGCGGCATGACCTATTCTGTCGAGGATACGGCCTCGGGCGGTGTTATCATCAAGGGTGACGATTGGTATTTCGCTCCCGCACAAAATACGGCATCTACCCTCTCCTACACCCTGCCCGAGGAATTGGACCGTGTTATCTTCTCTCTTGCTCCCACATCTCTCTCCTTTGACGGTGCGGCTGCTGCCTTCCGTTACGCCATCGCCGTCAACGGCACGGTGGCATGGCCTGCAGGAGAGTGGGCCGAGGCTTCTTCTCTTACCGATATACAAAGCACCCTCTCTTCCCTTTCTCTCGAAGCCCGAGGCGGTGACACCGTTTCTCTCTGCATCGCCCGCGCAGAGGATGACGTAGCTGTCGGCATCTCCTTCTCGGTAACTGCTGACAACTACCACAG
>JAZQWX010000117.1:0-4280 GCA_045632565.1 Eubacteriales bacterium
TGGCAGACGTGATAGGGGCACCCAGTTTCCTCGGCAAGACGCAGATCGCGCTCGATCTGTGCCCATTCACTCTCGGAAGAGATGCCGCGGTGGCCGTGGGCTCTCGCGTACTCGCCGTCATGGATATAGCCGCCGTGAAGCAGGGCGTTGACCTCGCAGTGCGCGACGATCATTTTGCCGAGCTGCTTGGCTTCCTGCATGGCCGCGCGCATCATATCCTCGTTCTGCACGCCGCGACCGTCATCCGAGAAGGCAATGGCATCCCCCGCCATACCCTGCATATCGGCAAGGCATTCACCCTTCTCGCCCACGGTGATCGCACCGTAGGGATAGACGTGGATGCAGGCATCCTTTTTGATCAGATCCGTCTGCTGCCGCAGATTTTCCGTCGAATCGGGAACGGGAGAGAGGTTCGGCATGGTGCAAACGGCGGTGTATCCGCCGCGCGCGGCGGCGCGCGAGCCGCTTGCTATGGTTTCTTTATAAGAAAAGCCCGGCTCACGAAAATGCACGTGCACGTCGCAAAAGCCGGGTAAAACAATATATCGGGGAGAATTGAAGGAAGAGAGAATGGGATTAGAAAAGAATGCCCCTGCAACAGCAGCTTCCTGCGCGGGAGTGAGGTAGGATTTTGCTTTCAGCTGGCTCTTCATATCAGTTCTCTCCTCTCTTGATATATACGCCACATTCACCGTCGATCTCCTGCATGGCGACCGAGATCTTTTCTGTTTTGGCGGTAGGCACGTTTTTGCCGATATAGTCGGGGCGAATGGGAAGCTCTCGGTGACCGCGGTCAATGAGAACCGCCAGCTGCACGGCGTGCGGACGCTCGTGCGCGAAGACGGCTTCCATGGCGGCGCGGGCGGTTCTGCCCGTGAACATGACGTCATCCACGATGATGACCGTCTTTTCACGGATATCGCAGGGAATCTCACATTCCGCCGTGATGCCTTCCTTTTCCTCTTTGGTGAGGTCGTCGCGGTGCTTGGCGATATCCAAGAACCCAAGCGGCACTTCCGCACCCTCAAATTTCTTGATGTTTTCCGCGAGGATCGCCGCAAGCGGCACGCCACGGCGTTTGACGCCCAAAAGACAGAGGTTCGACGAGCCGTTATTGCGTTCAAGGATCTCATGCGTGATGCGCGCAAGAGAACGTTTGATAGCGGATTCATCCATGATCTGATTTCGTGTCACGCGATCCCCTCCTCCGTGTAATAGGTACAAAAAAAGCCCTGCCCGACGGCAAGACTATAACGAACCCGAGGGGTACAGTCTGCCCCCATAGGTGGTATACAGAATCTTGCCGACATCTCTGTATCGACTTAAAGATCTCATTTTTCATTATTATAACACGCGCGCGCGTAAAAGTCAAGAGGAAGGACGTATTTTGTCAAAAAATTTCAGGGCGTTTTGCGATGCAAAACGCCCTGAAAGGATATTTAGAACAGACCCGAGATCTTGCCGTTTTCGTCCACGTCGATACGCTCGGCGGCGGGCACCTTCGGCAGACCCGGCATGGTCATGATGTCGCCGGTCAGCGCAACGATGAAGCCTGCACCCGCAGACACCTTGACGTTGCGGACGGTGACCGTAAAGCCTTCGGGAGCACCGATCTTGGTGGCATCATCCGAGAAGCTATACTGCGTTTTTGCCATACAAACGGGCAGATTGCCAAAGCCAAGATCGGACAGACGTGCGATCTCCTTCTTGGCGGTGGCAGCAAAGGCTACGTCCGCACCGCGATAAATGCGGGTAACGATCGCGCGGATCTTATCCTCGATACTGCCTTCCAGATCATAGGAATACGTGAAATCACTCTTCTCTTCGCAGAGACGCACGACCTCTTCAGCCAGAGCCATACCGCCCTTGCCGCCCTCTGCCCATACGGTAGAGAGGACAACGTTCACGCCGAGCTCCTTGCACTTTGCAATGACAAGATCGATTTCGGCATCCGTATCGGTCGGGAAACGGTTGACGGCTACGACGCAGGGCAAGCGGTAAACGTCCTTCACGTTGGAAACGTGGCGCAGAAGGTTCGGAAGACCTGCGCCGAGAGCCTCAAGGTTCTCTGCCCCAAGATCCGTCTTGGCAACGCCGCCGTGCATTTTGAGCGCGCGGACGGTTGCGACGACGACCACGGCAGAGGGTACAAGGCCTGCCATGCGGCACTTGATGTCCAGGAACTTTTCAGCACCCAGATCCGCGCCGAAGCCTGCCTCGGTGATGGCGTAATCCGCCAGCTTCATTGCCATTTTGGTGGCAATGACCGAGTTACAGCCGTGGGCAATGTTGGCGAAAGGACCGCCGTGCACGAAGGCAGGTGTGCCTTCCAGCGTTTGCACGAGGTTGGGTTTGAGAGCATCCTTCAGGAGCGCTGCCATCGCGCCGACAGCACCCAGATCCCCTGCGGTAACCGGCTTTTCGTCATAAGTGTATGCCACGACAATGCGAGAAAGGCGCGCTTTAAGATCGGTAATGGAAGAAGCGAGGCAGAACACGGCCATGATCTCGGAGGCGACTGTGATATCGTAGCCGTCCTCGCGCGGCACGCCGTTGACGCGACCGCCAAGGCCGTCGGTCACGAAGCGAAGCTGACGGTCGTTCATATCCACGCAACGCTTCCAGGTGATGCGGCGGGGATCGATGTTCAGGCGGTTGCCCTGATAGATGTGGTTATCCAGCATGGCGGCCAGCAGGTTGTTTGCCGCGCCGATGGCGTGGAAGTCACCCGTGAAGTGCAGGTTGATATCCTCCATGGGAACGACCTGCGCGTAGCCGCCGCCTGCGGCGCCGCCCTTGACACCGAACACAGGGCCAAGGGAGGGCTCACGCAGAGCCACGGCACAATTCTTGCCGATGCGGCGCATACCGTCGGCAAGACCGATGGTGGTGGTGGTTTTACCCTCGCCTGCGGGGGTGGGGGTAATGGCGGTCACAAGGACGAGCTTACCGTTCTTGCGCTCGGATTCACGAAGCAGGGCGTAGTCTACCTTCGCCTTGTATTTGCCATACTGTTCAAGATACTTTTCATCAACGCCTGCGGTTTTGGCGATCTCGATGATCGGCTTCATGTCCGCCGCTTGGGCGATCTCAATATCGGTCAAGTAAGCCATATTAACCCTCCTTAAAGTAGCGAACGGCGGATTCGAACATCTTCATATCAAATTCACCAAGCACGTTTTTGTAAAGACCGCGACCGATACGCTCGGAGTGACCCATTTTACCGAACACGCGACCGTCGGGCGAGGTGATACCCTCGATGGCGTAGGTCGAGCCGTTCGGGTTGTAGCGGATATCGCTCGTTGCAGAGCCGTCAAGATCCACGTACTGCGTGGCGATCTGACCGTTTGCCGCAAGGGCACGGACGGTCTTTTCGTCGGCAAGGAATTTACCTTCGCCGTGCGAGATCGGCACGGTGTAGACGTCGCCGACCTGCGTGGCGGCAAGCCACGGGGACTTATTGGAGGCGATGCGGATGCGTACCAGCTTGGACTGGTGGCGTGCGATGTTGTTGAAGGTCAGGGTGGGGGCGTTCGGGTCGCCGTCCACGATCTCGCCGTAGGGGACGAGTCCGAGCTTAACGAGCGCCTGGAAGCCGTTACAGATACCGCACAAAAGACCGTCGCGGCGGCGGAGCAGGTTGTGGATCTCTTCCTTGACCTCGGCGGCGCGGAAGAATGCCATGATGAACTTACCCGTGCCGTCCGGCTCGTCACCGCCGGAGAAGCCGCCGGGAACGAAGACCATCTGCGATTCACGCAGGCGTGCGGCAAAGTCGCTCGTGCTGCGGGCAATGCCCTCGGCCGTGAGGTTGTTGATGACGAAGATATCCGCCTCCGCACCTGCGTCACGCATGACCTTGGCAGAGTCAAACTCGCAGTTGGTGCCGGGGAATACGGGAATGAGGACGCGAGGACGCGCGACCTTCACAGCGGGAGCAACACGCTCCTTGGCCGCGAAGGAGAAGTTCTCAAAGAGGGGGGCGTCGGCCTTTTCCATGCAGGGATAAACGCCCTCCAGCTTACCCTCATAGAGAGAAGCGAGCTCGCACATACAGAGAGCGGCGTCACCGTAGGTGATCTTGCCGTCGTCGGTCACATAACCGATCGTCTTCCCTTCCGCACAGTCGGCATCTACTTCCAGCAGGAAAGAGCCGTAAGCGTAGGAGAAGATATCGGAAAGCGACAGTGCCTTATCGTAGGCGAAGCCGAGTCCGTTACCGATGGCCATTTTGTAAACCGCCTCGGCGATACCGCCGAAGGTAGGCGTGTAAGCGGCGT
>JAZQWX010000118.1:0-4459 GCA_045632565.1 Eubacteriales bacterium
CAGCTTCCCCTTGAATGTCTTGTGGCGTTAGCAAAGCTATATCACACATCTGCCGACTATATTTTGGAATTGACCGACGAGAAAAAGCCTTACCGCTGATCGAGGAGAAAAATGAAAAGATTTGATGGGATCCTGATCTGCACAGATCTGGACGGCACGCTTTTGCGTGACGATAAAAGCATTTCAAAAGAAAACCTGGACGCGATCGCGGCCTTCCGCGCGGAGGGTGGCGCGTTTACCTTTGTAACGGGCAGAATGCCCTTTTACGTGGCGGACACGCTGGCAGCGCTTGGTGAGCATCCGTTTGGCTGTATCAACGGCGGCGGCATTTACGATCCGCGGGCAGGGAAGTATTTGTGGACGCAAGAGCCGCTTTCCGAAAAGGTGCTTGACCTGCTGGACTACATGGAAGAGGAAATGCCCGACACGGGCTTTCAGATCAACACCTTTGAGAGGTTGTATTTTTGCAAGGAAACCGAAGCGCAGGAGATCTTTCGCCGCATGACGGGTACGCCCCGCCTTGTTTGCCACCACCGGGAGATTCCCGCGCCGATGGCAAAGGCCATTTTTGTGGATTCGCCCGAAAACATTGACCGCGTGGCCGCGCTGCTGGCCGCCCATCCGCTGGCGGCGGAATTTGATCTTGTGCGGTCTGCCCCCACCTTGTTTGAGATCCTTGCCAAGGGCATCGACAAAGGCCTTTTGATCCCCAAAATGGCCAAGATCTACGGCACGACCGTGGAAAAGACCGTGGCCGTGGGCGACTATGACAACGACGTCGGCATGATCCGTGCGGCGGGCGTCGGTGTGGCGGTGGCAAACGCCATTCCCGAGGTAAAGGAAGCCGCCGATTACGTGACGGTGAGCAATGAGGAGCATGCCATTGCCGCCATCATCCGCAATATCGAAAGCGGCCAGATCCGACTATAAGAAAAGCCCGATTTTCTCTCGGAAATCGGGCTTTTTGGTTGTTTGCCGCTTGCCCTGTGAAAAATATGCCGTGCCACCTTGATTTTTCCACGGCCATCCGCTATAATAAGGGGTGGCATTTTTAAGAAAGGGGAATCGGCATGAAACGAATGTTACATATCGTAAAAGCCAATATCGTGACCTTTATTGCGCTCGCGCTTGCCTGCGTGACGATGTTTTTTGTGCCGCCCGACGAAAAATACCTGTCCTATTTTGACTTCAAAACGCTCACCTGCCTGTTTACCGTGCTGGCCGTGGTCTGCGCGCTGCGGAACGTGCGTTTCTTCTACACGGTAGCGGAAAAGATCATCAAGGTCTTCAAAAACACCCGCGCCGCAGTCATTGCCCTTGTGTACGTCACCTTCATCGGCTCGATGCTGATCGCCAACGATATGGCGTTGCTCACCTTCCTGCCCCTTGGCTATTTCGTTTTGCTCCGTGCGAAGCAGGAAAAGTACATGTGCGTGACCTTCATTTTGCAGAATATCGCCGCCAACCTTGGCGGTATGCTGACGCCGTTCGGCAATCCGCAGAACCTGTATCTCTATAACAAATTTGAGATTCCCGACGGGGAATTCGTGCTGATCATGCTCCCTCTGTTCCTCTTGGCCGTGGCCATGATCACGGTGGCCTGCATCCTGTTTGTGAAGCCCGAGCCGATCGACTTCGTGGGGATTGAGAAAAAGCTGCCGCGCGTGCGCGTGGCGATCTACCTTGTGCTGTTCGCTTTGTCGGTTTTGTGCGTATTCCGCTTTATTCCGTATCAGGTGGCGCTCTTGGCGGTGCCGCTTGTTATCCTGTTTATGGATCACCGAGCCTTGGCCCACGTGGACTACGGCCTGCTTCTGACCTTCGTCTTTTTCTTCATCTTTTCGGGCAACCTTGCCCGTATCGAGCCTGTGCGTGCCCTCTTCTCCGCCTTGCTTGACAAAAGCACCCTGCTGGTTTCCACCCTGTCCTGCCAATTTATGAGCAACGTGCCCTCGGCGATCCTCCTTTCGCAATTCACGGATAACTACCGCGAGCTGCTCATGGGCGTGAACATCGGCGGCTGCGGCACGCTGATCTCCTCGCTCGCCAGCCTGATCACCTTCCGCGAATACACCCTGCACAACCCCGGCAAGGCAGGGAAGTACCTTGCGGTTTTCTCGGCCTTTAACTTTACCTTCCTCGGTATTTTGCTGGCGTTTGCCTTTTTGTTCGTATAAAAAACGGAAGAGCCGTGCGGCTCTTCCGTTTTTTATGCCAGAACGACCTCCACGCCGAGAAGACCGATCTCCTCCAGCACCGTGCTGTCAGCCGATGCGTTGGTCACAATGCAGTCCGCGACCGACACGTCCGAGATCTTCACAAAGGCGTTGTGCCCGAATTTGGAGTAATCTGCTGCCACAATGCAGGTGTCCGACTGCGCGATCATGGCCGCATCGATCTCCGCTTCCTTATCGTAGTAGGTGGAAAAGCCCTGAGAAAGATCAATGCCGTCCACCGAAAGGATCAGCTTGTCCGCGTGGTAGTTGGCAAGCTGCTTCACCGCGTCCGTGCCAAAGGTGAACTGATATTTGGTGTTTACCGCACCGCCTACGAGGATTACGTTGTAGTTCGGGTTGCCCGAGGCCTCCAGCGCGATTGAGATGGAGTTTGTCACGATGTTGAGGTTGTATTCGGCGGGGAACTTGCGGAAGGCCAGCAGCGTGGTCGTGCCCGAGTTGAGCATCACCGTGTCGTTGGGGCGGATCAGGGAAGCCACACGCTCCGCGATATCCACCTTTTCATGCTGGTTGGTTTCCAGCCGCTGGGTCAGATTCATGCTGTAATAGGGCTTGTAGGAGCTGACCGCGCCGCCGTGCACGCGCGTAAGAAGCCCCTTTTTCTCCATGTCGGAAAGGTAATTGCGTACCGTTACCTCGGATACGTCAAAGAGCTCGCTCAGCTCGGTCACACGCACGCTGTCGTTTTGCTTGAGCAGCTCGGAAATTTTTTGCTTTCGGTGTTCTGCTACCATGAAAGGTCCATCCTTTTGTTTTTGGTTTCATATGAAAGAATTATAGCATAAAATTCCACTTTTGTCAACATCTTTCTTTCGTTTTTGCTTTCGTTTTGCTTTTGCGGTTTCAAAAAAAGCAAGAAAATCGAAAAAAACTATTGACATTTTTTTCTCGATTATGTATAATTTACTTGATAAATTATTTTATAGAGAGGTAAAGGATCATGTACAAAAATTTGAAGATCAAGCCCCCCTTCTTTGAGATCGGCCCGAAGGCCTATCTGTACGGTGAGGCTATGCTGAAGCTGGCCAAGGTCATTGACAAAACCGCCGCCAAGTATGACGTGGACGTCATCGTTACCCCCCAGTACACCGATATCAAGCTGCTGGCTGACAACACCGAGCGAATTTTGGTCTTCGCCCAGCACATGGACTACCTGCCCGTCGGTCGCGGACTTGGCTCCGTGCTTCCCGAGGCAGTGAAGGCCGCGGGTGCTGTCGGCGTTATGCTGAACCACGCCGAGAAGCCCCTGACCATGGAGGAAATTGAAAAGACCATCGCCCGTGCAGACGAGGTTGGCCTTGGCACCATCGTGTGCGCCAACACCGTCGAGGACGTGAAGCAGATCGCCAAGATGTCCCCCAACCTGATCGTGGCAGAGCCCACCGACCTGATCGGCACGGGCGTGACCAGCGACAGCAACTACGTGCTGGAAACCATCAAGACCGTGCGCGAGATCAATCCCGATATCATGGTGCTCCAGGGTGCGGGTATTTCGAACGGTAACGACGTCTACAACACCATCAAGCTGGGCGCACAGGCCACCGGCTCCACCAGCGGCATCATCAAGGCCGCCGATCCCTACGCGATGGTTGAGGAAATGCTCTTCAACCTCCGCCGTGCATGGGACGAGGTGAACGGTAAATAAGAGGACGGACATGAAAAAAGAAGCTTTGGAAATGGCCCGCGCGGCCTACGCCATCGAAAGCGAATGCATCGCCAAGATGCTGGACTATTTTGATGAGGACGCCTTCGCGGCGGCTGTTGAGCTGCTCAAAAACGCGCCCCGTATCGGTACCTCGGGCTGCGGTCACAGCGGCATCATCTGCCAGCACTTCGCGCACCTTCTCTGCTGCATCGAGCAGCCCGCCCGCTTTATCTCCCCCGCCGAGGCGGTACACGGCGCAACCGGCTTCCTTGCCGAGGGCGACGTGATGGTCTTTGCCTCCCGCGGCGGCAAGACCAAGGAGCTGCTTCCCATTCTTGATATTTGCAAGAAGAAAAACGTCAAGGTCATCACCGTGACCGAAAATATGGAGTCCCCCTTGGCCGAGGGCGCAGATGTGGTGCTGAAGCAGTACGTCAACCGCGAAACCGATAAGTACAACTGCCAGGGCACGACCTCCACCACCGCGCTTTGCATGATCTTCCACGCACTCCAGACCGCGCTTATTGAGGAAACCGATTTCCAAAATGAGCAGTTTGCCGTGGTACATCCGGGCGGC
>JAZQWX010000119.1:0-10106 GCA_045632565.1 Eubacteriales bacterium
GGTCGTAGCCATGTCGTTCTGTGAGCCAAGGAGTTGGTTTTCCTAATTGTCTTCCTAAGACCGCTTGGCCTCCGACTTGCCATCGATGCCGTTTCCTCCAAGGTCGCCCTGATTGCGGCCGCCAAAACCCTTTCCGTGCCGATCATCTCCTGCATGGGAACGGGGAACAAGCTGGAGCCTGAAAAGCTGACGATATCCGATATCTCCAAAACGCACACCTGCCCCCTCGCCCGTGCGGTACGCACCCGTCTGCGCGCGGTGGGGATTTCCCACGTGGACGTGCTCTTCTCCACCGAAAAGCCGATCACGCCACAGGTGGGAGAAGGGGAGAGGAGCGTGCCTGCTTCCGTATCCTTCGTTCCCTCGGTGGCAGGGCTGATGCTCGGCGGCTTCGTCATTCGTCGCCTGTCGGGGGTGGGAACATGACGCGCCGCGCTCTTTTTCTTGCGTTGATCGCCGTTTTTGTTCTGCCCTGCATTATGTTCTCAATTTGTGCATGCGCGGGATGGAAAATGATAGACGCTGACGCCTACGAGTATTTTGCTATGACGGATGAGGACGGTCGGGAGTACGTTTATATCCGTAGCGAACGCGAATTCTGCGAAGCCGCCAACGCCTTTCGGGAAGCTGAGGCAGGGGAGGCCCCCACTTGGCTTTCGCTTGCCCGTCCCCCCCTCTTGGTAGAGTGGATCGAGGGTGGGCGTGCCTTGCAGTACCATCTTTATCTGTACCCCGAGGGCTTTGCCGCCTATTTGGAGGACGCCGAGGGAAACGGCGCGCATCTCTCCAAGGAAGCTGCCGTATTTTTCCTTTCCGCTGAGCCGTGCCGCCCCTCGCTCCGCGGAGAAGAGCCGCCTGCCGTCTTTCTCGGCACGCAAAAAATTGAACCGTCCATCTGCTCCTGGCAGTACGTGGGCGGGCTTAACGGCACGGCCGTGTCACTTTCCTCAGGTGATTATCTGAATAAATCTGCCGTGTCTTATCCTGCAAATTTGGATGATTTTCCGCTTTCTTGCACAAAAGAACCGACTCGCGTTCAGTACGTTCTGTACCGCGGTGAAGAGGAGATCGGCTCTTATTTGGAAACGGAACTGCCTGTTCTCTCGCTTCCCTCCGGGGAGTACCAGCTGGTCAGCATCCTGGAATGGGAGCGGGATAACTGCCGTATCCGCGCGGGGTATTCGTTTGCTGTCAGCATTCCGTAAGCGCGTTCCGCTTCCGCATGCTCCCCGGCAAAAAGCGGTGTAAAGAAGAGAAAAAGCACGCAGGATAACAGCAAAAGAAGTAAGCAAAGCGTGAATGCAAATGAAAAATCGGGACGCATGATCATCTCCCTTTTTTTCGTTAGTTTCCCCGCTTTGCACAAAAAAACACAGGACCGTGATACACGGTCCTGTGTTTTTTTGTTCGGTGAGATTATTTCTCAGCCTTTTCAACGATGGTCTCGCCCTTGTAAGAACCGCAGTTCGCACAAACGTGGTGCGCCAGGTTCATTTCACCACACTTGGGGCACTTTGCCATGTTGGGGGCGTCAAGCTTCCAAGTGCTGGATCTTCTCTTATCTCTGCGAGCCTTGGACACCTTTCTCTTCGGTACTGCCATGTTGGATACACCTCCTGCTTTTCGGTCGCGCGGTAAGGCGCGTCATATTATTTTCATTTTTAATTAAAGGTTATCGGTCTTCTGACGGATCCCCATCGCGGTATTTCTCCAGCAGCTTGGCAAGCGGTGCCAGGCGC
The DNA here is from genome assembly GCA_045632565.1 of Eubacteriales bacterium. Classification (GTDB taxonomy): domain Bacteria; phylum Bacillota; class Clostridia; order Oscillospirales; family CAG-272; genus UBA1740. Next base: position 1,740 of record JAZQWX010000119.1, read on the forward strand.
GGGTCAATTTCCTTTGTGGGGCAGCTGCACGGGCCGTGATTGAGGTTTTTACCGCATCGGGGACAAAGCCCGGCGCAGTCCTCACGGCAAAGGATCTTTGCAGGGAAATCCAGTTCCAGCATTTCGAGGAGTTCTTCATCCACATCAAGAAATCCGTCACGCACGATCACATAGTCATCCGCGTCTTCGGGTGCAATGTTTGCGAGCAGATTCGCCGGCGCTACCGTCTTTTCAAAACGGAAGGAGAATGTACCGGCCACCTCTTCAAGGCATCTGGCGCAGGGCACCACGTAAGGGATGGAAGCGGAAAGTGACATGCGCATATAGCCGGCGGTGTTGGTGATCTCTCCCGTCACCTGTAGTGCGTGGGGAAATTCCACACCGTACAGTGATCCAAGAGCCGCATCCCCCTCGGTTTCGGGAGGAGGAAGGGTAAAATCCACCGCAAGAACCCGAATATCCTCTGCGAGAAGAGGGCGTAAATCCAATTTCATACTCGTCCATCCTCCCGACATACGATCTTCGCTATGCAGTCTGTCAAAAGCCTACAAGGTATTATACACAATTAATTTCGCATTGTCAAGGACTTTCTGAAATAAATTCACGGTTTGGACAAAAAAGTTCCTTCTTATACCATTGACAAGCGACATGGGGGAGGGTATAATGGAGTTACCGAATGAAAAAAGGAAGTATCTCCATGAAAATAGTCGGCCGTGTCTTGAAAATTTCCGCCCTCATCTTGGTGTTCGGCGTGATCGCCCTCTTACTTGGGCGTATCCTCCTTGCCGAATACTATCCGAAAGATATGAAATCCTTTGCCCATACCGATGGCGTTGTGCAGGCCGTGCAGGAAAACGGCAGCCTGACCGTACATACGCAGAATCTGCGCGCCTCCTACGATAACCCCTCCTTCGCGCTCTTTATGGCCGATCACCTGTATTACGTGCCCGAGCTTGGCGAGCTGCAGGTCACCCTTCGCTATAACAACAGCACCCTTGCTGAAATGAAGGAGCATTTCGGGCTGGATCGGGTGCCCGAGGCATCCCTTGACCTCTTCTCCTTCTCGCTCGTCGACCAAACGGTTTTGGATGAAAACGGCAAAGAAACGGAGGACGGCGGCCGTCGCGTGTATCCCGCCTCTCTCAAGACCGAAAGCAAATTTATGTATCAGTACGTCAAATTGACCTTCACGGGTATTGATTTTGAGGCTGCCGATTGGCTGCGCCTCGATATCGCCTACACAGGCACGGAAGCCCCCGTCGATAAGAACGCCGCCGCGCGTTGGCCTGCCCATATTGCCGTTTGGGAAAGGGAAGTGATCCCCTACGAATCCACCTTTACCGTCACTAAAAAGGATCTTGCATCATGAAGAACTTCTATGAGCCGACGGCAAAAAACAACTCTGCCAAGCTTTTAGTTGCGATTTTGACGATAATTGGCGTGGCTTGTTATCTCGTCACCCTCTTCGTCCCGCTGTATCGCGGGCTTCTTGTGCTGTTTTGCGTGCTCTTTTTGGTTGCCGCGATCTTCGTGGCTTACAAGTATTTGCTGACGTCATACGTGTATTCGATTTTTGCACAAGGACAGACGCCCCCCTGCCTGCTCGTCGAGCAAAAGCAGGGCAAACGCTCCTCTCTTGTCCTGCGCGTGCCTCTTTCTGCCGTCCTTTCTCTTGAACCCTATGACGGCAGGGCCTACCCCGCCAAATGCTACGTGTTTACCGCCACCATGCGCGGCGGCGCGTACCAAATTCTCCATGTCCGTGAGGGCGGCAGGGAATTCTGTGTGAAGCTGGAAGCGGATGAAACCTTTCTTGCAACGCTTCGGACTGCGATTTTTGAGAAAAAAAGCGCGGCAGATTGATACATGATTCGACAAAACAGGAAAAAACTAACGGGGTCTGTTGCTTGACAGATCCCGTCTTTTTGTGGTACAATATTCTGTAGAAATGTCATGCTTTTGGCTTCGCCGAAAAGGAGAATGATGTGAAAAAACGTATCATGGAAACCGCCGATCTGCTGGGGCGTGAGGAGAACTGCTCGAACCTTCCCGCTGTCGCCGATTATATTGCCGACAGCGTTGTGCTGGTAACGGGTGGCGGCGGCTCGATCGGCAGTGAGCTTTGCCGCCAGATCGCCCCGCTTGCGCCGCGCCGCCTGATCATTCTGGATATGTACGAAAACGGTGCTTATGATTTGGCGTGCGAGCTGCATCGCCTGTATCCCGATCTGGAGGTCTTGGTATTGATCGCCTCTGTTCGTGACGCAGGGAAGATGGAGGACGTTTTCCGTCGCTACCGCCCCGATACCGTCTTTCACGCCGCCGCACATAAGCACGTTCCCCTGATGGAGATCAGCCCGAATGAGGCCGTGAAAAACAACGTGTTCGGCACGCAGAACGTCGCGCGTATGGCAGACCAATACGGTGCACGCCGCTTCGTGCTCATCAGCACGGATAAGGCCGTCAACCCCACGGGCATCATGGGGGCTACCAAGCGGCTGTGCGAGATGATGGTACAGGCTATGTCGCATCGCTCGAAGACCGAATTCGTGGCCGTCCGCTTCGGCAACGTCCTTGGCTCAAGCGGCTCTGTGCTTCCGTTGTTTTTGCATCAGATCGAGGAGGGTGGGCCGGTGACGGTCACCCATCGGGATATCGTCCGCTATTTTATGACCGCCAAGGAGGCGGTATCCCTGGTTCTGGAAGCAGGGGCATATGCCAAGGGCGGAGAGATCTTCGTCCTCGATATGGGTGAGCCGATCCGCATCTACGATCTTGCCCAACGGCTGATCCGACTGCACGGGCTGGAGCCGAACGTGGATATCGAGATCCGCGTGACCGGTCTGCGCCCGGGTGAAAAGCTGTATGAGGAGCGCCTGATGGCGGAAGAGGGACTGCGTACCACACAAAACGGCAGGATCAGCATCGCGCGCCCCCTTTCCTTTGACGTGGCCGCGTTTGAGGCGGGCTTGACGCGCCTGCGTGATGCCGCGTATGCCGAGAGTGAAAATATCCGAGAGCTTGTGGCCGCGCTCGTTCCCACCTATACCCCTTGACTTTTTTTCAAAAATACAGTATCATAAAGGAAAAGAATTCTTAAAGGAGATGCTTATGCAGGACTTCGTAGAAAAATATATTCGTGAGCAGAAGGCCAAGATCGCCGAAAAATGCACGGATGCCAAGGGCGGCGTGGCAGAGGATGCCGCCAAGACGCGCGAGGCGCGCCTGATCCGTCTTGGCATGTGCGAAAAGCAGTATAACCCCAGCACCGTGTATTCTGCGGAATACCCCTATCAGGAATACAAAAGCGGCAAGTATTACCGCCTTGTGCCCTTTACGGTCACCGATGAGGAGTATGAGGCTATCTGCCACTACGACGATACCGTGATTGCCCTGAAGCCGAACAAGCTTTCCGACAAAATGCTGGGCAAAAGCCGCAAGGGACTTCGCCGTGCCGCGCTCTTTTCCTTCTTCTTCGGCGTGTTCGTTTCCATCCTCGGCGGCGTGCTGCTCTACTTCGCGGACAGCCAATATCTTCTGGTGTCCGCCCTGATTGCCGTCCTTGGCTCGGTGTTCTCTTATCTCTCTGCCGTACATATGTTTGCCACCGCCAAGACGCTTGAAAAGGTGGAATATCTTTTGGCAGAGCGGGAAGAAGGCAAATAATACATGAAGCCGATCGCTTACATCGAAACCGATTTCCCCGAGAAGTTCGGCATCCCGCGCCAGGGCGGCATCATTCCCGGCCTTCGCGGCAGAATCGTTTTTCTCCCCGAATACCGTACCCCCGATGCCCTGCGGGGGATCGAGGGCTTCTCTCACCTGTGGCTTCTGTGGGAATTTTCCGAGGCCAAGACCGAAAAATTCTCCCCAACCGTCCGTCCGCCGCGCCTTGGCGGCAACACGCGCATGGGGGTCTTTGCCACCCGATCGCCCTATCGCCCCAATCCGATCGGCCTTTCCTGTGTGCGGCTTGCTTCGGTGGATTACGATGGCAAGGGTGGCCCAACCCTCACCGTAGAGGGAGCTGATCTTCTGAACGGTACGCCCATTTATGACATAAAACCCTATCTGCCCTATGTGGATGCCCACCCGGAGGCCACGGCAGGCTTTGCAGGCGAGGTGGAAGAAGACCGCCTGACCGTGGATTTTCCTCCCGATCTGCTTGCCGTTTTGCCCGCTCGTCTGCGGGAAAGCGCACCGCTGCTTCTGCGCCACGATCCGCGCCCCTCGTATCAGGATGACCCCACCCGCATCTACGGCATGCCCTACGGCGGCTACGATATCCGCTTCCGTGTGGAGGGGAAAAGCCTGACCGTTGTGGCAGTTGTGCCTCTCTAACAAAAAAGAGCCATGCTCGTGCATGGCTCTTTTTTTAGTTTTCGTAGGTAACCGTCAGATCAAGCCCCGCGCATTTGTTCACGCGGCGATCGTAGGTCAGGATGCCGTTGATCTCCTCTTCCACGTCGGAAAGCTGGGTATACACTGCGGCAGACAGCCCCTTCGGCACAAGCGGCAGCACCTCGGTGTCATACAGCTCGCGTATCGCGGCGCGCAGCTCCTGCTCGGACTTGTAAATGCGGTAGCCAAACGGCTTTTCGGGCGCGAATACGTGCCCCTCACTCTGATAGGAATAGCCGCCAAACTCACTCAGCACCACACAGCGCCGCTCGTTCTTCGGCATTTTCACCTTTTTGTAGTACACGTGCAGGGATTTTAACTCGGTTTCGGGGCTCTTCTGATCGTGCCAGCCGCTCGTTTCATCATAGGTGCGCGTGGCGTCGATCGCACGCAGTCGCTCGGTCAACTCGCGGCTGTCAAACTGCCCCCATCCCTCATTAAAAACGGTATATAAAGCAAGGCAGGGGACGTTGTAGAAGTGACGTACGGTATCCTCGGCAAAGGAGAAGAATTGTGCGCGCTCCTCGGCGTTTGCACGGCGGAAGCGGCGGTAAGCGGCCTCGCCCACGTCCGAGAGGTGGATGCCCACGAAGGGAAGCGCCGCGATCACGGGGAACGCGTAATCCCGCCCCCCCGAAACGATGTCCTGCCAAACGAGAATACCCATGCGGTCGCAATGGTAGTAGAAGCGCATCGGTTCGGTCTTGATGTGCTTGCGCACCATGTTCATGCCGATGTCCTTCACCGCCTGCAGGTCGGCCACCATCGCCTCGTCGGAGGGCGGTGTCAGAAGCGACTCGGGAAAATATCCCTGATCCAGCACGCCGTTGTGGAAATAGGGACGGTTGTTGAGGAACAGGCGGCGGGAGCCATCTTTATCCGTTCCTACCGAAAATTTCCGCATGCCGAAATAACTCTCTACCTCATCCTCACCCAAGCGGAACACCACGGTGTACAGGTTCGGCTCCTCGGGCGACCACAGCCGCGCGTGCGGCAGGCGGACCGTTGCCACGCCGCCCTCGGCGATCGCAAAGTAGCGTTCGTTGCCGTCATATACCGTTACGGAAACGCCGTCCGCGGGGAATTCAAACGAAACCGTTTCCTTGTCAATGTCGGGCGTAATGCGGCAGGAGGGGATATACACCTCGGGCAGCTCCTCCATCCACACCGTCTGCCAGATGCCGGACTGCGGCGTGTACCAGATCTTGCCGGGGGCAAGCGTCTGCTTGCCGCGCGGGGAATCCCCCGCATCGGTATCATCCGTCACGGACAAAAGGATCTCGTTCTCGCCCGTATGTACAAAGGGCGCAATATCGACGGAAAAGGGAAGATATCCCCCACGGTGCTCCCCTACGCGGATGCCGTTGATAAACAGCTCGCATCGGTCGTCCACCGCGTCGAAATGCAACAGAATATGCGGGGCAACGCGCGCAAGCGACAGCGTGCGGCGGTAAACCAGCACCTCGCCCGGCTCCAGCACCCGTCCCACGCCGCTTGCCGCGCATTCGGGTGAAAAAGGAACGAGGATCTTGCCGTCAAAATCCGCGCACGCCTCGCCCTGCTTGCGGATCGCATAGTCCCACAGACCGTTGAGCACGGTGTAGCCCTTGCGCGCAAACTGCGGGCGCGGCTGCTCACGGAGCGGAATATCCTCTTGTTTCAGATAAGGGGTCGTAAGGGCAACCGTCCCCTTACGCGGTTGATAACGTTTTTCTTTCATATCGAACTCCATCTCGCAAAAATCCCCCGCGGCGGCGGGGGGCTTTGGTGTTATTTTTTCTTTTTCTTAAACAGACCGAACTGCGTCAGAATGCCAAAGATGGCAAGCAGAGCGCCAAGCACGATCTCCAGGATCGGGCTGTCGGTCTTTCCGATGCATACCATAAAGGCAAAGGAGGCGACCATGCCGCCCGCTGCCGCGGTGGTAACGATCAGAATCGGCTTTTCAAGCCACTTGGTCAAAATGCCCGCAATGAAAGCGATCACCAGCATGAATATAAGATACTTTAAGCTCGTTTCTTCCTGGTAGATCAGGTCTACCAGCGGCTTCCAGATGGAGGAGATCCCACCAAGGAAGAGAAACGTACCGGCGGCCGCGGTCAAAAAGAAGCCGAATTTGACGAGCTTGTGCGCCAGAATAGAGCCGGCAAGGCCAAAGACTGCATAAATGATATAGGGCACGTACCACGGCAGATCAGCAAGCTCGGGCAGGATGTTCGCACCGATCAGCCAGCTAAAAAGCCCCATGCCGATCAGCCAACCACCCGCAAAGCCGCCGCAGGAAAGCGCAAGCTGTAAGATGCGGTAGCCCAGCAGGGAAACCAAAATGGCAATGCCCACCATAACCAGCAGCACGCCCGCCGAAAAACCGTCCAAAAACCGATTGGCATCCTCCGCCACAGAGATATCAAAGATCGGCAAGTCGGACCCCGCCGTGGGGGCATCCCCTGCCGCCGCCATGGGAAGAGAAAAAAGGGTGGCCAACGCAAGAAGAACGAAAAAGAAGCAAAGAAAACGGGAGCGCGACATCCTGTATTTTCCTCCTTACGGCAATTTGATAGGGAACGTGCGTACAGTATCATTATATCATTCGGATGCCTGTCTTGTCAAGGGAGAGGGAACGTAATTTGCACTTTTTTATCTTTTCCGAAAACACGGTCGCTATACAAGGAGAAAAATCAAAAAGGACTTGACATTTTAAAAAAGCATTGGTATAATAATGAAAAACTGTGATGGGAACAGGTAGCGTATTTGACCTCCGACAGAAAGTACCCGGGTGATGAGAGGGGCGGGAGAGGAATGCGTGAGTACATCCCGGAGTTACGTTCCGAACCGGAGTGTTCCGCAGTAGGCGACGTCGGGTGCGCCCGTTAAAGCGCGGCGGTCTATGACCGCATAAGGCACCTGCCGCGAGGCAGATGTGAAAAAAGGTGGTAACACGGCTCGTCCGTCCTTTTGTCGGGGACGGGCTTTTTTGTTGCCCGAAAATCGTATAAAATAAAAGGAGAATATATCATGACTTGTTACGAAGAGTTGGTTGCCCGCGGTCTGATCGCCCAGGTAACCGATGAAAAGGAAATCCGCGAGCTGGTAGATAGCGGCAAGGCCGTCTTCTACATCGGCTTTGACCCCACGGCAGACAGCCTGCACGTTGGCCACTTTATGGCACTCTGCCTGATGAAGCGTTTGCAGATGGCAGGTAACCGTCCCATCGCCCTGATCGGTGGCGGCACGGCTTATATCGGCGACCCCTCGGGACGTACCGATATGCGTACCATGATGACCCCCGAGGTGATCGAGCATAACAGCGAATGCTTCAAGCACCAGATGGAGCGCTTTATCGAATTTGGCGAAGGCAAGGCGATGATGGTCAACAACGCCGAGTGGCTGCTGCCCCTCAATTACATCGACCTGCTCCGCGAGGTCGGCGGTTGCTTTACCGTAAACCGCATGCTCTCGGCCGAATGCTACAAGCAGCGTATGGAGCGCGGTCTGTCCTTTATCGAGTTTAACTACATGATCATGCAGTCCTACGACTTCTACTACATGTTCCAGAAGCTCGGCTGCAATATGCAGTTCGGCGGCGACGATCAGTGGTCGAACATGCTGGGCGGCACGGAGCTCATCCGCCGCAAGCTCGGCAAGGACGCCTACGCCATGACCATCAACCTGCTCCTCAACTCCGAGGGCAAAAAGATGGGCAAGACCGCCAAGGGCGCTGTGTGGCTGGACCCCAACAAGACCTCGCCCTTCGAGTTCTATCAGTATTGGCGCAACGTCGCAGACGCCGACGTGATGAAATGCCTGCGTATGCTTACCTTCCTGCCCCTTGACGAGATCAACGCCATGGAGCCCTGGGTCGGCACGGGTCGCATCAACGAAGCCAAGGAGATCCTTGCCTTCGAGCTGACCAAGCTGGTTCACGGCGAAGCCGAGGCTGCCGCCGCACAGAACGCCGCACGCGCC
>JAZQWX010000120.1:0-5756 GCA_045632565.1 Eubacteriales bacterium
CGCTATGCTCTACTACGAAACCTTTTCCGTCTACCCCCTGATGCACTTTAACCAGATCCATACCACGGTAGCCCTGCTTCCACCGGAGCTTTCCCGCCGTATTCTACGCACCGCCGACATCGAAGAACAGAGCCGCCGCGCGGGCGCGTATATTCTTTTGGAAAAAATGCTCCGCAAGCACGCCTCTGACCTCCTTCCCTCGGTAAAAGACCTTGTGAAGCCCGAATACACCAATTTTTTCGAAAAAAGAGGGGCTCTTGAGTGCGTTCGCTACGATTCTTACGGAAAACCCTACTTTGAGGGGCTCGAAAACGCCAGCTTTAACCTCTCTCATTCGGGATATATGGTCGCTTGCGCCCTGAATTCTGCCCCACACGGTGAGATCGCAGAACAGGTTGGCGTGGATATCGAACGGGTATCCCTTGACACCGTCCGTGCCGAGCGCGTGGCGGAACGCTACTTTAACGAGGCTGAAAAGGCTCTTTTAGCACCCCTTTTAGGTGATGACGAGGCATTTTGCCGCCTGTTTACCCGTATTTGGACGAAAAAAGAGGCCATTTTGAAGTATTTAGGCGTAGGACTGACCAGAATCAGCATGGCCGACAGCACAAAACCCGAAGAACACGGCTGTTTTTTCATAGAAGATGAGTGCATCCACGCCTACACCGATTTTGTGGATGGAAAGCCCAAAGAAGAGCTGTATTACGTCACGGTATGCGCCAAAATCGGTGAAGCCGTCCACAAAGAAGCCGAAAACGGCGAGGAAACCCCCAAAAATGGTGAAAATTCCGCCGAAACCTCCGCTGAAAACGCATAGAGTGGCAAAAAAGAGCCCCCGCGCCCACGCGCAGGGGCTCTTTTTTTGTTTCACGTGAAACAAACGCACAGAAAAGATGCCAAATTGTTTCATGTGGAACATTCTGCACCCCTCGATTGCGTTGTTTCACATGAAACATTTGGTTGTGCGACCGCCGCAGTGTTTCACGTGAAACAATTCTGCAAATTTATGGTGTGTTTACATTCTTTTCATTGACATTGCGCCAATCGAATGGTATAATAGTAAAAAAGAGTGTATTTTTGGCCTTTTGGGGCTGATTTTTGACCTTTTTATCCGATTTCAAGCAATTTGTACGTAATTATGGAGGCAACTATGGGAAAAATTCTCGCTTTCGCCAACCAAAAAGGCGGCGTTGGTAAAACCACCTCTGCCGTCAATACGGCCGCCGCGCTCGGCAAACGCGGCAAAAAAGTCCTGATGGTGGACATGGACCCCCAGGGCAACACCACTAGCGGCGTTGGTATTGCCAAAAAGAGCATCAAGGGCTCGACTTATGAGGTTCTGATCGGCCAAATGGACATCAAATCCGCCATTTTGCCCACGGAATTCAAAAATCTCTCGGTTTTGCCCTCAACTATGGCACTTGCCGGTGCGGAATTCGAGCTTGGTGAGATCGAGCACCGCGAAAACTGCCTAAAAAACGCGCTCGCGCCCGTGCTCGATGATTTTGACTACATTATCATTGACTGTCCGCCCTCGCTTTCGCAGCTCACCGTCAACGCCCTGACCGCCGCGCACGGCGTGGTGATCCCCATGCAGTGCGAATTCTTCGCGTTAGAGGGTCTTTCCCAACTGATGATGACCGTCAAGCGCGTGCGCTCGCTCTACAACCCCACCCTCGAGATCACCGGCATCCTCTTGACCATGTACAACGGCCGTCTGATCCTTTCGGGGCAGGTAGTCGCCGAGCTGAAGAAGTATTATGCCGAAAAGCTGTTCAAGACCCCCATCTCCCGCAGCGTGAAGCTCAGCGAAGCCCCCGGCTTCGGCAAGCCCATCTGCTACTACGATCCGCTCGGGAAGGGAACACAGGAATACAATGACGTGGCAAAAGAGCTGATCCTGCGTATTTGATGCGTATTGGATGCGTATTGGATGCGTATTCTCGCGCCTTTCGCCCTGTTTTGACAAAAATCGACTGCAAACAAAAGACTAATTGGTAAAATATGGAAATATAGGGTTAGCCTGAACGGGCTGCCCAATCCGACCGAAAAAGGAGAACATCATGGCAAAGAAATTATCCGGCCTTGGAAGAGGCATTGACGCAATTTTCCTTGAAAACACCATGGAGGAGAGCGCACCCACGGGCGGCAAGACCACCCTGCGCCTCTCGCAGATGGAGCCCAAGGGCAATCAGCCCCGCAAATACTTTGATACCGAGGCGCTGGCACAGCTCGCGGAGTCGATTTCCGCGCACGGCGTGCTGCAGCCGATCCTCGTCCGCGCCATCGGGGACGACCGTTACCAGATCATCGCGGGCGAGCGCCGCTTCCGCGCGTCCAAAATGGCAGGTCTTTCCGAGGTTCCCGTCATTATTCTGGACACCACCGAGGAAGAAACCGCGCAGATCGCCTTGATCGAGAACATTCAGCGCGAGGATCTCAACCCGATCGAAGAGGCCGCAGCCTACCGTGCGCTTGCCGAGGAATTCCACCTCACGCAGGAGGAGATCTCCACCCGCATCGGCAAAAGCCGTTCCGCAATCGCCAACTCGGTGCGTCTTTTGGATCTGCCCGACAGCGTTCGCGCGCACGTCATTTCGGGTGAGCTGAGCGCAGGTCACGCACGCGCCCTGCTCGGCCTTCGTGACCGTGAGGATATGCTGCCGCTGGCCAATCTGATCGTGGAGCGCGGCCTGACCGTCCGCATGACCGAGGCCGAGGTGCGCCGCCGCAACAAGAAGGGAAGTGAGATCGTCACGCTCACGCCCCCCGAGGAGCAGGTGGTGGACTACGCCCGCGAGCTTGAACGCCGTGTCATGAGCACGATCGGCCGCCGCGTGAAGCTGGACAACAAAAAGGGCAAAGGCTGCATCACCTTCTACTACGAGGACAACGAGGATCTTGAGAACTTTTTGCGCGGCATTTGCGGCAAGGATTTCTTTGAGGAATATTGATTTTCGGGTGTTTTGCCCATAAAAGGTAATGTATATGGCAGAAATTTACAATTTTTTCGGTGATATTTTCGATTATCTGCGCGAAACCTACTTTGAGGTAGATTTCGGCGCGTATCGCAATTTCTCGCTCGACGGCATCGGCGCCACCATTTCCCAGCTGGTCTTTGCCCTGATGATCGGCTTTATTCTGGCGGCGGCGCTGGCGGTCTACGAACGGCGCTACCTCGGCGGCTTTGTGCGCGCCTGCATCGCACGGGGCGCTCTCGACGAGCAAAACGCGCTGACCATGAAGGATCTCGGCTATGAAAAGAGCTTTTTGCTGCGCCGCTCGCTCTCCCGCAGGGATTCGGGCATCCGCCGCGTGCTTCGCTTTGTGGGCGAGGAGCGCGAGGACGTGCTTCCCGAGGAGCTTGGCGGTAAACGTGTGACCAAGATCGTCATGCACGACGAGATCAACCCTGCCGCCACGCGATTTTACGTGCCCACAGAGCTTCGTCCGCGCGCCGAAACGCGATATGACGCGAAGGGAAGCGGCATCGGCGCGTTCTTTGTGGTGGTGGCCGTGTCGCTGATCGGCGGCGCGCTGCTCATCCGCCTGTTGCCGGTCTTCTTCCGCCTGATCGACAACACCATCACGTGGTTGGGGTAACGGCATGAAACAAGTACAGATCTACACAGACGGCGCTTGCCGCGGCAATCCCGGTCGGGGCGGCTGGGCGGCCATTCTGGTCTACGGACAGCACGAAAAGACCACCTCGGGCGGCGAGCGTGAAACCACCAACAACCGCATGGAGCTTTCGGCCGCCATTTACGGCCTGCGCGCCCTGCGCGAGAGGTGCGCGGTGACGCTCTACTCGGACAGTCGCTATCTGGTGGATGCCATCAACCAAGGGTGGCTGGATAGCTGGCAGAAAAACGGCTGGCGGCGGGGCAAGGAAGAGCTGAAAAACAAGGATCTTTGGCAGGAGCTTTACCGCCTGCTCGGCGAGCAAGAGGTCACCTTTGAATGGGTCAAGGGTCACGACGGCAACCCCTACAACGAGCGTTGCGACAAGATTGCCACCTCGAACGCCGACCGCTTTTTGACCGAAGACGATGAATAAGAGCACCCCCGTGTGTCGCAATGCGACACACGGGGGTGGTTTTCTTGTCTGTCGTTGGGCGGTGGCTTCTGTCGCCTTTCCCCCGCCTGTGAGATCCGAGGGCGTAGCCCTCGCCCTGCGGGTTTCGGCTGCGTCCGTCCGTGTCATTCTGTGCGGAGCGTAGCGGTATCGAACTGCGAAGCAGCACCGAGCGAAGCGAAGGTGGAATCTCGGACGGACTTCGCTCAAGATGACACCACAGGCGTGGGGCGGGATCTCGAGGTATCACCGCAGACAGGGAGGCTTTTTAAAGCCGCCGCGCGGCGGCGCGGTAGGCTGTGGGGGTCAATCCCGAGCCCTCACGAAAGGTCTTGCTGAAGTAGCTGAAATCCGCAAAGCCGACCGCCCCGACGATCGAGGCGACAGGGGTATCTGTTTCGGCAAGCAGCTTTTTGGCCTGCTCAATTCGGTAGGCCGACAGGTAGAGGGAAAAGGTCGTGCCGAAGGCCGCGCGAAACCGCCTGCAAAAATCGCTTTTGTCGATGCCGTAGTCGGCTGCCGCGTCTGTCGAGGTGATCGGCTCGGCATAATGGGCGTCGACGTAGGCCATGGCACGGCAAACAAACTCGCTGCGCTTGCTCCGCTTCGCGCGCGCCTTGATCGCGCCGACCGACAAAAGATGCGCGTACATCATGGAAAGCTGACCGAGCGCGGCAAAGCTCCAGCCGGGCTTGCCGCCCTCGCAGCTGAAATAGGCCGCGCGCAGGCATCCCGCGATAAGAACCCCGCCGCCCCCCGCACGCCGCCACAGGGGCGTGGTCGCCAGCCGTCCCTCGGCCAGCCCCGCCGCCATGTCGCGGTCAAAGAGCGCCGTCGGATCGAGCGACAGCGAAAGGTAATCCGCGCCCGTTTCGGGGTTCGGCTCGGCGCGGAAGGGAAGATAAGGATCGATGATCAGCGAGTCGCCCGTGCCGAGATCATAGGCCACGCCGTCCACAAAAAAGCGCACGCCGCCCGACTGTACGGTGATATATTCGGCCTCCCGTTGCACGTGAAGCACCGTGTGTCCCCCCTCGCCCGCGGCCGTGCGATACCGCCGCGCCGCCATGGAAACGCGTCCGTCCGATTGTTCCATCACGTTCTCCTTATCTATCAATACATTTATATTTCGCAGGCCATTTTTGAAAAACCGCACCCAAACATGTCAATGTAATTATAACACACCCCCACGGCGTTGTCAAGAGGGGGCGGGGCTCTTTGCCTTCCCCTCAAGGGGAAGCCTTTTGCATGCCTCGCCCTGCGGGTTTTGAGTGCGTCCGTCCGTGTCATTCTGAGCGGAGCGTAGCGCAGTCGAACTGCGAAGCAGCACCGAGCGAAGCGAAGGTGGAATCTCGGACGGACTTCGCTCAAGATGACACCACAGGCGAGGGGTTCGTAAAGCGGGGGCTTCTGTCGCCGCTGAAGATAGAAAAACCCCCATGACCAAAAAAAGGTCGCGGGGGTTTTCTTACTTATGATACTTTTTTCCGGCGAGGATGTTCATGGATCGGTAGACCGCTTCGAGGAGCAGCACCCGTGCCATGCCGTGCGGAAAGGTCAGGCGGGAGAGTGAGATGCGCGCGTTTGCCGCCGCCTTGACGGCGGGGGAGAGTCCGTGCGACGAGCCGATCAGAAAGCACAGCTTGCCGCATCGGTCGAGCGCCGCGCCAAGCTCACGCGC
>JAZQWX010000121.1:0-4613 GCA_045632565.1 Eubacteriales bacterium
CCTCCAGCGTGTCGCGGTTGTAGCGCATGCCGTGGCAGACGTCGCACTTGACGTACACGTCGGGCAAAAAGTGCATTTCAATGCACTTCACGCCGTCACCCTCGCAGGCCTCACAGCGGCCGCCGCGCACGTTAAAGGAAAAGCGTCCTGCGGTGTATCCGCGCGCGCGGGCGTCCTTGGTGCGGGCAAAGAGGTTGCGGATCTCGGCAAACAGACCCGTGTAGGTGGCGGGATTGGAGCGCGGCGTGCGCCCGATGGGGCTTTGGTCGATGGCGATGATCTTGTCAAGCTCTCGACAGCCCTCAATGCGATCGTGCGCGCCCGCGCGTTGGTTGGAGCGGTTGAGCGCACGGGAGAGTGCGGGGTACAGAATACCCGTGACAAGCGAGGATTTGCCCGAGCCCGACACACCCGTGACGCAGGTGAATTTGCCAAGCGGAAATTCCACGGTGATATTTTTGAGGTTGTTCTGCCGTGCGCCCACCACGCGCAGCGTTTTGCCGTTCCCCGCGCGGCGGGTGATCGGCACGGGGATGCATTTTCTGCCCGACAGGTAATCACCCGTGACGGAATCCTCACAGGCCGCCACCTCGTCGGGTGTGCCCGCGGCCACGATCTCGCCGCCGTGCACGCCCGCGCCCGGGCCAACGTCCACGATGAAATCGGCCTCCCGCATGGTGTCCTCGTCATGCTCGACCACCAGCACGGTGTTGCCGAGGTCGCGCAACTTTTTGAGGGTGGCGATCAGCTTATCGTTATCCCGCTGGTGGAGTCCGATCGACGGCTCGTCAAGAATATACATCACGCCGACAAGCGACGAGCCGATCTGGGTCGCCAGACGAATGCGCTGGGCTTCCCCGCCCGACAGCGTGCCCGCCTTGCGCGCCAGCGTGAGGTAACCAAGCCCCACGTTGCAAAGCAAGGACACGCGCGCGCGGATCTCCTTGAGGATCTCGGCGGCGATCTTTTCCTCCGACTCGGTAAAGGTCAGGGTATCGAGAAACGCAAGCAGCCTCTCAGCCGACAGGCGGCAGATCTCGTCAATATTCAGGCCGCCGACCGTGACAGCCAGCACCTCGTCCGAGAGGCGTCTGCCCTTGCATCGCGGGCAGGGCGCGTCCTCGATGAAGGCGTCGTAATAGCCCGCCATGGACGGATTCTGGCGAATGCGGCGCTCGATGATGGGAATCACGCCGTCATAGGTGGTGATCTGGTGATGCGCCTCCTTGCCGAAATAGCGCGTAACGTCATAGGTCTTTTGTCCCGTGCCGTACAGAAGGGCGTGCATGGCGGTATCCGAGAAGGCGGAGAGCGGCGTGTCGATATCCACACCAAGCTCGTTCAGTGCCGACAGAAGCAACGGGCCGTTCCAGGACTGCTCCTCTACCGTTTTGAAGCCGTTGACGGCGATCGCCCCCTGCCGCAGGGAAAGGGACAGGTCGGGAATGATCTTTTCGGGCGAGAGCACGCGCTGGTCGCCAAGACCCGCGCAGGTAGGGCACGCGCCTGTGGGACTGTTGAAGGAGAACATACGCGGCTCAAGCTCGCCAAAGCTGATCGCGTGCTCCTCACAGGCGTATTTCTGCGAGAAGGTGAGCTCGGTTTCCTCGCCGCCGTCGCGCGGCATGATCACCACCGTCAGGCGTCCGTCCGAGAGGCGCAGCGCCGCCTCGGCAGAGTCCGAGAGGCGGGAGCGGATATCGGGGCGCATGACCAGGCGGTCGAGCACCACGTCGATCGTGTGCTTTTGGTTTTTGTCGAGCTTGATCTCCTCGGAAAGATCGTACAGGCTGCCGTCCACGCGCACGCGCACGTAGCCGCTGCGGCGGGCGTCGGAGAGCACCTTTTCGTGCATACCCTTTTCGCCGCGCACCACGGGCGAGAGCAGCATAAAGCGCGTGCCCTCGGGCAGCGCCATGATCTTGTCGAGGATCACGTCGATCGACTGACCGCGGATCTCCTTGCCGCAAACGGGGCAATGCGGAATACCGAGCCTTGCGTACAGCAGACGCAGATAATCGTAAATTTCGGTGACCGTACCCACGGTCGAGCGCGGGTTTTTGGAGGTGGTCTTCTGGTCGATGGAAATGGCGGGGGAAAGCCCCTCCACGCTGTCTACGTCCGGCTTGTCCATCTGCCCGAGAAACATACGGGCATAGGAGGACAGCGACTCGACGAAGCGGCGGTGTCCCTCGGCGTACAGGGTGTCAAAGGCGAGGGAGGATTTGCCCGAGCCCGACAGACCCGTGAGCACCACGAGCTGATCGCGCGGGATGTCGAGGTCTATATTTTTGAGGTTATGGACCCGCGCACCGCGGATCACGATCTTTTTTGCCATTATTTCGTTACCTCGAGTTCCTTGATCTTGTCACGGAGGAAGGCCGCGCGCTCAAATTCGAGCTGACGGGCGGCATCCTGCATCTCACGCCGCAGGGCGGCGATCAGCTCCTCGCGCTCGCCGACACCCAGCTTTTCGCCCGCGCGCGGCAGACGCGTGCCGCGGCTCTCGGCGGCCTGCTTTTTGCCGATCTCGATCAGCTCCGCCACGTTCTTGCGTACCGTTTGCGGCGTGATGCCGTGCGCTTCGTTGTACGCCGCCTGAATGGAACGGCGGCGCGCGGTTTCGTCAATGGCGACCTGCATGGATTTCGTAATGCGGTCGGCGTACATGATCACGCGGCCGTCCGCGTTTCGGGCGGCACGCCCGACCGTCTGAATGAGGGCGGTCTCCGAGCGCAAAAGGCCGTCCTTGTCCGCATCGAGAATGGCGACCAGCGCCACCTCGGGGATGTCCAGCCCCTCGCGCAGCAGGTTGATGCCTACCAGCACGTCATAGGTGCCAAGGCGCAGGTCGCGGATAATCTCCTGCCGCTCCATGGTTTCCACCTTGTGGTGGATATATTTGACGGCAAGCTCCTGTCCTGCGAGATAGTCGGTCAGGTCCTCTGCCATTTTGGTGGTCAGGGTGGTGACAAGGACGCGGTTGCCCGCTTTCACCGTTTCACGGATCTCGCCCACGAGATCGTCCACCTGCCCCTCGATCGGGCGCACGGTGATCTCGGGGTCAAGCAAGCCCGTCGGGCGGATGATCTGCTCCACCACGTTGTCCGAGTTCTCGCGCTCGTAGGCGGCGGGGGTGGCGGACACGAAGCAGACCTGCCCGATGCGTTCCTCAAATTCATCAAAATGCAGGGGGCGGTTATCGTAGGCTGAGGGCAAACGGAAGCCGTAATCGACGAGATTTTTCTTGCGCGCGGTGTCACCGCCGCTCATGCCGCGCACCTGCGGCACGGACACGTGCGACTCGTCGATGAAGAGAAGGTAATCCTTCGGAAAATAGTCGAGCAGGGTGTAGGGAGTCGAACCGGGGGCGCGGCCGGACAGCACGCGGGAATAGTTCTCTACCCCCGAGCAAAAGCCGACCTCACGCAACATTTCGAGGTCGTATTTGGTGCGCTCCTCGATGCGCTGGGCTTCGAGCAGCTTGTTCTGCGAGCGGAAAAATTCCACGCGCTCGCGCATCTCGCGCTCGATCTCGCATAGCGCCGCCTCGCGCTTTTCGTCCGACACGGCGTAGTGGGTCGCGGGGAAGATGGGGGCGTATTCCAGCTCGCGGATCACCTCGCCCGTCAGGGCGCGGATCTCGCTCACGCGGTCGATCTCGTCCCCGAAGAATTCCACGCGGATGGCACGCTCGCCCGAGTTGGCGGGCAAAATCTCCACCGTGTCACCGCGCACGCGGAACTTGTCACGCGTGAAGCTCACGTCGTTGCGCTCGTATTGGTTGGCAATAAGACGCTCGATCAGGCGCTCGCGCGACATGGGCATGCCCGCGCGCAGATCGATGATAAGCGATTGGTATTCGGCAGGGTCACCGAGGGTATAGATGCAGGACACCGAGGCGACGATGATCACGTCCCGCCGCTCAAAGAGCGACGAGGTGGCCGAGTGGCGCAGCTTGTCGATCTCATCGTTGATGAGGGCATCCTTTTCGATATACATATCCTTGCCCGGGATATACGCCTCGGGCTGATAATAATCATAATAGGAAACAAAGTATTCCACCGCGGCATCGGGAAAAAAGGCGCGCATCTCGGAGCACACCTGCGCGGCAAGGGTCTTGTTGGGTTCCAGGATCAGGGTCGGGCGGCCGAGGTTCGCGATGACGTTGGCCATGGTAAAGGTCTTGCCCGAGCCGGTCACGCCAAGCAGCGTTTGTCCGCGCAAGCCGGCAAGAAAGCCCTCGGTCAGGGCGGCGATCGCCTCCGGCTGGTCGCCTGTGGGGGTATAGTCGCTTTTGAGGATAAAGGGGTTGTTCTTTGCCTGCATACGGTCGCCTCCCTTCGGTTGGTTTCATCAATATATTGTACCATAAAATATTTTTAATGTAAAGCGGGGAAAACAGGATTTTTCATCCGAAGCCCCCCTCGGTGCAAAATCCCTCTCACCCGCTTCGCGGGAGCTCTCCCAAAGGGAGAGCCTTTTAAAAATGCAGCATTTCAAGCCTCCCCCTTTGGGGGAGGTGGCACGCCTTGCCGTGACGGAGAGGGCAGTGGGGACTTGCTCTCGCCCTGCAAAGAAAGCCCCCGCGCGTCGCGCGTGCGACACACGGG
>JAZQWX010000122.1:0-2615 GCA_045632565.1 Eubacteriales bacterium
GACGCTAAAAAGGGGCACGGATCGTGCCCCTTTTGTTTATGCCCGAATTTGACAGCCCTTATAACGTGGCGGCCATCACGGCTTTTATAGTATGCATACGGTTCTCGGCTTCGTCGAACACGATGGACTGCTCGCTCTCGAACACCTCGTCGGTGACCTCCATGCAGTCGATGCCAAACTTTTCATAGATCTCGCGGCCGACCTCCGTGCCGAGATCGTGGAAGGCAGGCAGACAGTGCATAAAGCGGCACTGCGGGCCTGCGTTGTCCATGAGCGTCTTCGTCACACGGTAGGGGGTGAGGTCGCGGATGCGCTCCTCCCACACCTCGGCGGGCTCGCCCATCGACACCCACACGTCGGTGTAGATCACGTCGGCGTTTTTCGTAGCCTCGATCGGGTCTTCGATAAATTCAAGGATCGCGCCCGTTTCGGCGGCGACCGCCTGACATTCGGCGACCAGCGCGGCGTCGGGGAAATACTTCTTCGGCGCGCAGGCGACGAAATGCATGCCCATTTTGGCACAGCCGACCATGAGAGAGTTGCCCATGTTATAGCGCGCGTCGCCCATATACACCAGCTTTTTGCCCTTGAGTGAGCCAAAATGCTCGCGCACGGTCAAAAAGTCGGCCAGGATCTGGGTGGGGTGGAACTCGTTGGTCAGACCGTTCCAGACGGGAACGCCTGCATATTTCGCGAGGGCGTCGACGATCTCCTGACCGAAGCCGCGGTACTCGATACCGTCAAACATACGGCCCAGCACGCGGGCGGTATCGGGAATGCTTTCCTTTTTGCCGATCTGGGATGCCTTGGGATCGAGATACACCGCGCTCATGCCGAGGTCGGCGGCGGCTACCTCAAACGCACAGCGCGTACGGGTAGAGGTTTTTTCAAATACCAGAGCAATATTCTTGCCCTCGCAGGTACGGTGAGGGATGCCTGCCTTTTTCTTTGCCTTCAAGTCGGCGGCGAGGTCAAGAAGACCCTCGATCTCGGCAGGGGTAAAATCAAGAAGCTTCAAAAAGCTTTTGCCTTTGAGGTTCATCATACGTTCTCCTTTTTCGCGTCCTTCATCTCGGCACACACAGTCTTGATCACCGTAATGGCTTCGGCGAGGACGTCCATGGGAATATTGAGGGCGGGCAAGAGGCGTACCTTATCCTTGGCGGTCAGGCACAGTACACCGCGCGCCATGCATTCGCGCACCACGTCGGCGGCGGGGGCGGTGGTCTTAATACCGATCATCAGACCCATACCGCTGACACCTTCCACGCCGTCGGCATCCTTCAGCGCGGCAAAGCAGTAGGCGGATTTTTCACGAACGGCGGTAAGGAACGCCTCATCCATGCGGGAAATGACGCTGCACGCGCCCGCGCAGGCGACGGGGGTGCCGCCGAAGGGCGGGCCGTGGTCACCGTAGGTGAGCACGCCTGCGACTTTCTCGGACAAAATCGCCGCGCCGAGCGGCAGGCCGCCGCCAAGACCCTTGGCGGTAGAAACCACGTCGGGCTTGATCCCGAAGTTCATGTAGGCGTACATCTTTCCCGTGCGGCCGTTGCCCGTCTGCACCTCGTCTACCATAAAGATAACGTCATGCTCACGGCAAAGGCGCTCGGCCTCCTTGACGTAGGCCTCGTCCAGCGCGATCACGCCGCCCTCTCCCTGCACGCACTCGATCAGCAGCGCGGCGGTGTCGGGTGCGGAAAGAGCCTCGGCAAGCTGTTCAAAATTCCCTGCCTCGATATGGCGGAAGCCGGGCGTGAGAGGCTGAAACAGCTCGTGATAATGCTCCTGCCCCGTGGCGGCAAGGGTGGTAAGGGTGCGGCCGTGGAAGCTGTTGACCAGCGTCACGATCGTGCTTCTCTTCGCATCCTTTGCGGCGGCATACTTGCGCGCGACCTTGATGGCACACTCGTTTGCCTCCGCGCCCGAGTTGCAGAAGAACACCTTGGCCATGCCCGTTTTTTCGGTCAGCATTTCGGCCAGGCGCACGCAGGGCTCGGTGTAATAGAGGTTCGAGGTGTGCTGTACCTTGGCAAGCTGCACGGTGACGGCGGCGATCCACGCCTCGTCTGCGATGCCAAAGGAGGTCACGCCGATGCCCGAGCCCATGTCGATATAGCGTTTTCCGTTTTCATCAAATACGACCGAGCCTTTTCCCGAGGTGATCTCCACGGGGAAGCGGGCGTACGTGCCCGCTACGGCGGCCGCATCTCTTTCCTTCAAATTGCTCATGCTTTTCTTTCCCTCATAACCATCGTGCCCGCGCCCTCGTCGGTCAGGATCTCCATCAGAATGGAGTGCGGGATGCGGCCGTCCATGATAATGACGTTCTGGACGCCGCGCTCGATCGCCTCAATGCAGCAGTTGACCTTGGGGATCATACCGCCCGAGATCACGCCCTCGTCATAGAGTGCCTTTGCCTCATCCACGGTGATGTCGGGGATCAGGGTGGTGGGATCGTCCTTATCGCGGAGCACGCCTGCGATGTCGGTCATCATGATCAGTCTTTCTGCGCCGAGCGCGCCCGCGATAAAGGCCGCAGCCGTATCACCGTTGATGTTGTAGGCGTTGCCGTGGGTGTCACAGCCGACGGTGGAGATCACGGGGATGTAGGC
>JAZQWX010000123.1:0-2357 GCA_045632565.1 Eubacteriales bacterium
CAACGTGCTGGACATGATGTTCTCCGGGAATTTGCAGGTCGCGGGGGTGTACGATCTTTTCATCGCCCAGCACCTCATGGCCTGTCCCGGCACGCGGCGTGAGGAGGTTCGGCGGGTCATCAGCCATCCGCAGGCACTCGCCCAGTGCGCCGATTACCTGCGCGAGCACGGCTGTGAGTCCCAGCCCTACGAAAACACCGCCATGGCCGCGCAGTACGTCAAGGAAGCGGCCGACCCTACGCTGGCTGCCATCGCCAGCGAGGAAACGGCAAAGCTCTATGGCCTTGAAATCCTTGAAAAAAACATCAACCAAAAGAACATGAACACCACGCGCTTTGCCGTGCTTGCCCCCTCCGTGCACAAGGACGGCACGCAAAAGGGACATCATTCCATTCTGATGTTCACGGTATCCAACGAGGCGGGCTCGCTTGCCGAGGCGGTCGGCATCATCGGCCGCTACGGCTTCAATATGAGATGTCTGCGCTCCC
This sequence comes from Eubacteriales bacterium, assembly GCA_045632565.1. Lineage (GTDB taxonomy): Bacteria > Bacillota > Clostridia > Oscillospirales > CAG-272 > UBA1740. The sequence continues at coordinate 489 of JAZQWX010000123.1, forward strand.
GCCCGATGAAGGAGCTTGTGTGGCAGTATTATTTCTACGTGGAGACCGAGGGCAATCTGACCTCCGCGCGCGGGGAAGAGATGCTTGCCGAAATGCGGCATTGCTGTGACAAGCTGAAGGTGCTTGGCACCTTTGCCTACCCCGCAGAATTGCACTGAAAAGGAGAGGGACATGAAAAAAACCGTCAAGACCGAGCGCGGCTTTTACGATATCACTGTAGAGCGCGGCGCGCTTGCCCGCGCGGGCGAGCTGTTTGACCTCTTTCGCCGCGTTCTCATTCTGACCGACGACGGCGTGCCTGCCTCTTACGTGCAGACCGTGGCCGCGCAATGTGCCACGCCGACCGTCGTCACCCTGCCGCAGGGGGAGGCGAGCAAGAGCCTCTCTTCCTTTGAGCTGGTGCTCTCCCGCATGCTGGAGGCGGGCTTTACCCGTACCGACGCCGTGGTGGCGGTCGGCGGCGGCGTTTGCGGCGACCTTGGGGGATTTGTTGCTTCGGCTTTCATGCGCGGCGTGGATTTTTACAATATTCCCACCACGCTGCTCTCGCAGGTGGATTCCTCGGTCGGCGGTAAAACCGCCATTGACCTCGGCGGCATCAAAAACTGCGTGGGCGCGTTTTATCCGCCCAAGGGGGTGCTGATCGACCCCGACGTGCTGGCTACCCTGCCCGAAAGGCAGATCGCCTGTGGCATGGCGGAGGTCATTAAAATGGCCGCCACCTCGGACGCGACCCTGTTTGCCGATCTTGAAAACGGCCTCTCGGATATGAGTGAGATCATCTTGCGCGCCCTTTCGGTCAAGGCCGCGGTGGTCGAGGCCGACGAGCGTGAGGGAGGGCTGCGCCGCGTGCTGAACTTCGGCCACACCGTCGGTCACGGCATTGAGGCCGCGACAGATCTCTACCACGGCGAATGCGTCGCTCTCGGTATGCTTCTTATGTGCTCGCAGGAGGTCAAGGACAGACTCCTTTCCCTCTACGCCCGCTACGGCCTGCCCACCGAGATGCAGGGCGACCCCACCCGCGTGAAAGAGGCGCTCTTACATGATAAAAAGATGGCGGGGGACAGTCTGACGACGGTTTTCGTGCCCGCCGTCGGGCAGTTTGCATTCCGCCGCGTTGCCGCCGCAGACTTTGCCGCACAGATCGAAAAGGAGCTTTCCCGATGAAAAACACGTTTGGTAACAGCGTCAGCATCACCCTGTTTGGGGAAAGCCACGGCGCCGCCGTTGGTTGCGTCTTGGACGGCATGGCCGCGGGCATTCCCGTGGACACGGATTTTATCGCTTCGCAGATGCGTCTGCGTCAATCGGTCGCCGCGCTGTCCACGCCCCGCCGCGAGGCGGACGAGGTTAAGATCCTCTCGGGCGTGTATCGCGGAAAGACCACCGGCACGCCGATCTGCCTTGTCATTGAAAATCAGAACACGCGTTGCGCGGATTATGAGAAAACCGCCGACCTTGCCCGTCCGGGGCATGCGGACTATACCGCGCGTGTGAAATATCACGGATACGCCGATCCGAACGGCGGCGGCCACTTTTCGGGTCGCCTGACCGCCCCCCTTGTGGCGGCGGGTGCTATCGCCTTGTCCGCCCTTGCTGAAAAGGGCATTGTGATCGGCACGCACATCGCCGCCTGCGGCGGCGTGTGCGACCGCTCGTTCTCGTCCGACCCGAGAGAGGAGATCCGCGAGCTTGCCACCATGCCCTTTGCTGTGTTGGACGCGGCGGCCGCCGCGTCCATGCAGGAAGAGATCCGCGCGGCCAAAGCCGCAGGGGACAGCGTGGGCGGCATTCTCGAAACCGCCGTGTGCGGCCTGCCGGCGGGGGTAGGCGAGCCTTGGTTTGACACGCTGGAGGGCGTGCTAT
>JAZQWX010000124.1:0-7376 GCA_045632565.1 Eubacteriales bacterium
CCTCGCACCGACTTCGCGGCAACGCAGGAGAGCCGCTATCACCACCGCCGTACGGATATATGAAATCTCCCGAAAACAAAAAGAGATGGATCATAGACACCGAGGCGGCGGAGGTGGTCCGACGGGTGTACCGCTTGTGTATCGAGGGCAAGGGCAACGAAACGATTGCAAGAACGCTTCAAGAGGAACAAGTGTTAGTGCCGATGGCGTATTGGCAGAGCAAAGGACTGCCGCGAGGCGGAAAGAAAACGCAAGCTGATCCGTACAAGTGGTGTAAGACAACCATTGCCAAAATGCTTGCCCAACAGGAATACTGCGGTGACATTATCAACTTCAAGAGCACGTCAAAGTCCTTTCGCAACAAAACGCGAGTGGAGAACCCAAAGGAAAATTGGGCGATCTTCAAGGACGTTCACGAGCCGATCATTGACCGCGACACTTGGGAGCAGGTACAGAAGCTTGTGGAAAAGACCAAGCGCAGACCGCCAAAGGACAAGAACTTAATGAAAAGCATCTTCACAAGCTTTCTTTATTGCGGAGATTGCGGGCATAAGCTTTGGTTCAACTTTAATCAGAAGAACCCAAGCATCCGCTTCTTTAGTTGCTCAAACTACAAGGGAATGCGCGGCACTTGCGAGAACACCCATTATATCCGCGAGGACGCCTTGGGGCAGATCGTACTGATGGAGCTTCGTATGCTTGCGGACTTCCTTGAAAGCGCAGAGGAAGACTTTGCAGAGCTTTTGGAGCAGAAGACCAACAAGGATATGATACGCGAGAGAACGACTTCGGAAGGGGCGCTTGCAACGGCGAAGGCAAGAAGCAAAAAGCTTCTCGGACTTTTCCAAAAGCTCTATGAGGACAACGTGGAGGGCAAGGTCACGGACGAGTGGTTTATGCAGCTTTCCAACAAGTATGAAGCTGAGCAGGAGGAACTGAAGCGGCAGATGTTTGAGCTTCAAGAGAAGCTTGATAGGATTGACCAAATGCAGACGGCAAAGGATGACTTCCTCCGCGCCATCCGCAAGTTTATGGAGATGCGGACCTTAACGCCGATACTTCTGCGAGAGCTTATCGAGAAGATTGAGGTGTTTCCCGTTGAGGGAAAGGGCAAGGACAGAACGCAGCGAGTTATCATCCACTACCGCTTCGTCGGCAGACTCGACATTCCCGGCATCGTTCCGCGACCTCACTTTACCCTCGACTCCCGTCAAGGCGTGGCAATCGAATACCTACCTAACGCAATCTAAAAGAAAAAAGAGTAGCAAAACGCTACTCCAAACAACGAAATATAAATGCAGACATAAAAATATCGAGTGTCCATAACTGAAATCTGTTATGAACACTCGATATGGTCTGAGTGACAAGACTTGAACTTGCGGCCTCTACCACCCCAAGGTAGCGCGCTACCAACTGCGCCACACCCAGATATGCCTGTTCCCAAGCACTTGGCTATTATAACACATTCATTTTGAGATGTCAAGGGGGTTTTTGAAAAAACAAGAAGAAAATTCAAAAAAACGCGTTTCTCTCCGCTGTGTGACGGTATTTTTGCGTAAGGCTCTTATCGGGACGGCCTGTTAGTTTTGCTTGCCTTTGTGAGCACGTGATTGCCCCTTTTTTTCTCACGAGGGGGCTGTTTTTAAAAATATACAAGTAAATATGAAAAAACAGAATAATTATATTCATTTTGCGAAATATAAAAATTCAATGCTATAACATATATAGTTTCTTAATTTTTAAATAAAAAATCGAAAAATACAGGCAGTTTTTATAATAATTATTCAATAAAAATGAATATTGAACGAAACCCCGCAGATTTGTTGCAGGAAAACGGCTTCTTTGGATTTTTATGGAAATATTTTCCATAAAAATCCAAAGCTTTCGCCGGTGCACGACAAAAAACGGGGACATTTTTGTGTATAATGGATGCAAAAAGCAAGTGGAGGCGGCTATGCAGACGAAGACGGAAAAGGGTGCACTTGAACAAGAACATGTGATCTTTCACACGGACTGTGCGTGCGGAATACAATACTCGCTCATTCGGGGTGAGGTAGGCTATACAGTATTTATCGACGGCGGTGAGCGCGGCTTCTGTCGCCTGCCCGACGTGGCGCGCTCCTTTACACATGCTGTGCGGGTGGTGATGCTCTTGGCAGAGAACGCGGTTTCTCCAATCAACGCCGCCGATGTAGTCGAGGAGCTTTTGGCGCGTGATCCTTCACTTTTTGTATAAACGGCATACAAATGAAGTCGCTTCCGTGATCGGGGCGACTTTTTTTGAAAAAAGCAAGAAAAAACAGGGAAAATTTCCGTTTTTCCTTTACAAGATGGAGAAAGTATGATATAATATATCATGTATATGTATGCGCGGCGTTTGCCTTGGCGCATGCCAAAAACCGGAGGAATGACTATGAAGTGCCCGATTTGTTCAGCACCCGACAGCCGCGTGCTGGACAGCCGCCCCGTCAGTGATGGTGCCAGCATCAAGCGCCGCAGGGAATGTCCCGCGTGCGGAAAACGCTTCACCACGTACGAGGTAGTGGATTCCGTGCCGATCACGGTGGTCAAAAAGGACGGCACGCATGAATTCTTTGACGAGCGAAAGCTGCAGGCCGGCATTATGCGTGCTGCCGAAAAACGCCCCGTGGATGCGGCGTCCATTACGGCAGAGATCGCCGCAGAGCTGAACAACTCCCTCGTGTCCGAGATCACCACCAAGGAGATCGGGGAGCGCGTGATGGAAAAGCTGCGTCTTTTGGACGAGGTTTCCTACGTGCGCTTTGCGTCCGTCTACCGTGAATTCAAGGACGTGGACACCTTCCTTGAGGAGCTGAACAGCATGATCCGCTCGCGCCGCAGAAAATCCGGAAAAAGAACGGAGAAAGAAAAAGCATGATCAAAAGCATGACCGCCTTCGGCCGCGCTGTGGTGGAAGGTGCAGATAAGGATATCACGGTCGAGATCCGATCGGTGAACAGCCGCTATCTTGACTGCAACGTACGCCTGCCGCGTGCCTACTCCTTTATGGAGGAGAAGATCAAGGCCTGCGTGCAGAAATCCGTTTCCCGCGCCAAGGTAGACGTGTCGGTTTCGGTGGAGAACCACGGCACGGACCTCGGTACGGTGGACGTGGATCTCACGCTTGCCCGCGGATACGTAGATGCCCTGCGTCGCCTGCAAAGCGAGCTGGGGCTTGTGGATGACATCACCACCATGCAGGTGGCGGCCAACCGTGACCTGTTTGTGTATACACACCCCGCCGCCGATGCAGACGGTGAATGGGCGCGCCTTGAGCCGGTGCTTGCCGCCGCGCTCGCCGACCACGCCGCCATGCGGGAGGCCGAGGGTCAAAAGACCGAGGCGGATATCCGCGAAAAGCTTGAGAAGGTGAAGGAATGCGCCGCGAACGTGGCGGAGATCTCCCGTACCGATATCGTGGGCTACCGCGACCGTCTGGAAGCGCGCCTGCGTGCCATTCTCGGAGAGGGGGGCATCGTGCCGGATGAGGCGCGCCTGTTGACCGAATGCGCCGTGTTTGCCGATAAGATCGCCATTGACGAGGAGATCGCGCGGCTTGGCAGTCACTTTGTCGCGTTTGACAATATCTGCCGTGCAAAAGAGCCTGCCGGCCGAAAGCTGGATTTCCTCATGCAGGAAATGAACCGTGAAACCAATACGATCGGCTCAAAGGCCGGTAACGCCCACATCGCGCACCTGGTGGTGGAGATGAAGGCGGAGCTGGAAAAGATCCGTGAGCAGATCCAGAATATTGAGTGAGGCAAACGGTATGAAGTTTATTAACATAGGCTTTGGTAATCTCGTGGCGGCGGATCGTGTGGTCGCGCTTGCCAGCCCCGATTCCGCCCCCATCAAGCGTCTGGTGCAGGAGGCAAAGGACAGCGGTCGCGCCATTGACGTGACCTGCGGCCGTCGCACCCGCGCCGTCATCATCACCGACAGCGAGCACGTATTGCTCTCTGCCATTCAAACTGAAACCATTTCGAATCGACTGGATGATTCGCTCTCGGATGCCGAGGACGAGATCCTCTCGGACGAGGAAGAATAAGAGAAGAATACAAGGAGAATATATCATGATTAAGCCTACCATCGCAGAATTGACGAAGGAAGAAATGAACCGCTACGAGCTGGTCATCGCGATTGCAAAAAGTGCCCGCCGTGTGACCGACGAGTACGTGGAGCAGCGCGAGCGCGCCGACCGCATGATCGCCAACCGTGAAACCGACAAGCCCCTGACCGCCCTCATCGGCAAGGAATACCGCGACGAAAAGGCCGTAAAGACGGCCATCAACCGCTTCCACGACGGCCGTTATACCGTCATTCCCGCCGAGGAATGTGAGGAAGAGGCGTAATTTCTGAATATTAGGCAAGGAGCCGGACATGACAGCCAGATACGTTGGTGTTTATCTGCTTGACGCTCCCTATCACATTGACCGTGAATATGCATACTACCTGCCCGTTTCACTTGCACAGGAGGTACGGGTGGGCAGTATCGTCCTCGTTCCCTTCGGACAGGCCAACCGCCGTTCCTATGCGCTGGTTACCTCTCTTTCGGAGGAGAGTGACGTGGAAAAGGTCAAGCCCGTGCTTGCTGTATTGCCCGACCGTTTCTCCCTTGGTGAAGAAATGCTCGGGCTATGCTTTTTTCTGCGTGAGCACACCCTGTGCCCCTTGGGTGACGCGGTGCGCTGCCTGCTTCCTGCGGCGGCGTTTTCCTCGGTCACCGAATATTACCGCGCCACGGGTGCCCCCTTTTTTGATCCGTCAAGCGCCGAGCTTGCCGCCCTGCTTGAGGACGGCCGCCGCCGCACGCGGGAGGAGCTTCTTTCTGCCGGATCGACCGGTGCGGCGCTTGCCCGCTTGGTGGAGGCCGGCGCGCTTGTGCGTGAGTACGAGCTGAAGGAGGATAAAGGCAAGACCGAAAAGCACGTGTCGCTTGCCGTATCCTCGGATGACGTGCTCTTTTACCTGTCCGAGGAGGCGGGGAAACGCCGCATTCGCGGTGAGGCGCAGGAGAAGATCCTGCGAACCCTCGTCGCCGAGGGAAGCATGCGCCGCGCGGATCTCTGCGAGCTGACGCGCACCACCCCCGCGCAGGTTTCCTCGCTTGTGTCGCGTGGCCTGCTCGCGGAGGAGGCTGTGCCGGTTGTGCGTGATCCCTACGCCCACCTGCGGCGGGGATACGATCGCACCGAGATCAACCTCAGCCGCGCGCAAACGGGGGCGCACGAAACGCTTTTGTCGCTCTATGAGCAGCACGCCCCCCGCGCAGCCCTCCTTTACGGTGTGACGGGCAGCGGCAAGACCAAGGTGATGATGAAGCTCATCGACCGCGTGATCGCGGACGGCCGACAGGTCATCGTGATGGTGCCCGAGATCGCCCTGACCCCCCAAACCGTCGGCATCTTCTGCGCGCGCTACGGCGACCGCGTGGCGGTCATCCATTCCTCGCTTGGCGAGGGCGAGCGCTTTGATGCATGGCGGCGAATTGCAGACGGGGAAATCGATCTTGTGATCGGCACGCGCTCCGCCGTGTTTGCGCCCCTCTCGAACATCGGTCTGATCGTGATGGACGAGGAGCACGAGCATACCTATAAATCCGAATCCGATCCCAAATATCATACGCGGGACGTAGCGGCTTACCGTTGCGGTCAAAGCAACGCCCTGCTTATTATGGCCTCCGCCACCCCTTGCTTTGAAAGCTTTTATAAGGCCGAGGCAGGGAAGTACACCCTCGTTCCTCTGCGGGAACGCTACGGCGGCGCTACGCTGCCCGAGGTAGAGGTGGTGGATATGCGCGCCGAGCTGCGCGCAGGTAACCGCTCGCCTATTAGTGAACGGTTGCTTGACTCTCTGCGCGAGGTGCTGGCGGACGGCAAGCAGGCCATTCTGTTCCTGAATCGCCGCGGTTACAATACCACCGTCAGCTGCAAAAGCTGTGGTGCGGCCGTCACCTGCCCGAATTGCAGCGTGGCACTCACCTATCACACCGATCGCACAGGCGGCAGTATGTTCTGCCACCTCTGCGGTTACCGCACCGCCCCCGCACGCGTTTGCCCCGATTGCGGTAGCGAGGAGCTTTCCTACGTGGGCTTCGGTACGCAAAAGGCGGAAGCTGAGCTTGCCGCCTGCCTGCCCGAGGCGCGCGTGCTCCGTATGGATGCCGATACCACCACGGGCAAGGCCTCGTATGACCGTCTGCTTGACCGCTTCCGCGCGGGCGAGGCCGACATTCTGCTCGGCACGCAGATGGTCACCAAGGGACACGATTTCCCGAACGTGGCGCTGGTGGGCGTGCTGCTCGCTGATACCTCGCTGTATATGAACGATTTTCGCTCCACCGAGCGCACCTTTTCACTATTAACGCAGGTCATCGGTCGCGCAGGACGCGCCGACACCAAGGGGCGCGCCATTATCCAGACCTATGCGCCGCAGAACGAGGCGATCGGCATGGCCTGCCGTCAGGATTTTGACAGCTTCTATCGATCCGAGATCGAGCTACGCCGCACGCTGGCCTTTCCGCCGTTCTGCGATATCGTGCAGCTGACCCTCTCCTCTGCCTACGAGGACGAGCTGATGACGGCCTCGCACCGTCTGCTTGCCGCCATGACCTCGCTGGCAAAAAAGGAATACCCCGACCTGCCCCTGTCCATCTTCGGCCCGTTTGAGGCGGGGGTGTATAAGGCCGCAGGCAAATTCCGTCTTCGCATGGTGGCCAAATGCCGCCTTGGCAAAAAAAGCCGCGAATTTTTCTCCCGCATTATGACGGACTTCGGTCAGAACGTCGGTCGGCGCGTGGCGCTTTCGCTTGACGAAAATCCGCTTTAATATTTTAAACGAATGAAAGGAGCCACTTATGGCCATCTTAAACATTGTAACCGTTAAGGACGGCATGGAAACCCTGCGTAAGGTCAGCCGCCCCGTAACCGAGATCACCCCCCGCATTCTCACCCTGCTTGACGATATGACCGACACCATGCACGCCGCCGAGGGCTGCGGACTTGCCGCGGTGCAGGTGGGCGTTTTGCGCCGTGTCGTGGTCATTGAGGTGGAGGAAGGGGAGGTCTATGAAATGATCAATCCCGAGATCATCCGCCGCCGCGGCAAGCAGGAGGAGGCCGAGGGCTGCCTGTCCGTGCCGGGCGAGAGCGGTATCACCCGTCGCCCCCGCACCGTCACCGTGCGCTATCAGAACCGCGACGGCGAGGTGTGCGAGCTGACAGGCTCTGATCTTCTTGCCCGCGCCATCTGCCACGAGCTTGATCACCTGGACGGCAAGCTGTATACCGACGTGGTGATCCGTGATGCGGAGGATGACGAATGAGAATTCTGTTTATGGGAACGCCGGATATCGC
>JAZQWX010000125.1:0-8978 GCA_045632565.1 Eubacteriales bacterium
TATTCCCGCAAAAGCGAGGTGTGCGGCACCAGCGAGCCGTCCAGCACGGGAAAATGGGCATTTCCTGCGCGGATCTTGTCAATATACGCCGTTTGCGGCGCCCCCGGAGCAGATAGAAGCGGCTCGTCAAAGCCGCGCAGAACGCCCACCTCATAGACGTGGAAGGTGTCCAGCTCACAGTCGGCCGTACCGCGATAGGGATACAGGTATTTCTCCTCCCCCGCCACCACGTCATCCCACAGCTCGTAGGTGCGGGCGGCATCGGCATTGCGATGCAAAAAATCCCGACTGAGGCGACGCAAAAAGCGCACGCGGCGACCGGAAAGAATCCGTTCCCCCGCCTCATTCAGAACGTTGGTGGACACGCTGATAAACAGGCGGAACAGGCGGGCGCTGTCGATCCCTGCCGTGAGGCGGGGGTTTAAGGCGTGCAGCCCCTCAATGATGACCGTTCCGTCATCGGGTACATACAGCGGCACGCGCGCCTCGGCGCGGCGGCCGCGCAAAAAATCAAAGCGCGGGAGCAGGTATTCCCTGCCCGACAAAATGGCGCCCACGCAATCATGGATCTCCCCGACGGCCAGGGCGTCCACGGCTTCAAAGTCCAGCTCTCCTGCGGCGTTGCGGGGATAACCCGCCTCCTCGGGGTTGCGGTAAAAATCGTCAAGCGACACCACGGCCGTCGGGTGTCCTGCGGACGTGAGCATCTCTGCCAGCATGGCGGCGGTGGTGGTTTTGCCGGAGCCGCTCGGCCCGGCCAGCATCACCACGCGCTTTTTGTCCGCAAGCAGCGTGTCGGTCACGGCGCGGAGCTTGGCGCGGTAAGCCTCCTCCGCCTGCCGTATGCAGGCGGAGGGGTCGGCTTGTATAGATTGCAGAATATCCTGCAAGCGAAGATTTGGCATGGGTATTCCCCCTCTGTTTTTCTAACAGTATAGAGAAGATCGCTGCCGCGTGTTACACGCCAAGGCGGGCAATGAGCAGGGCGCGCAAAGCCTCTCCCGCGGGAGAGAGCGCGCGGCGATAGGACAGGCAGGTGGCATAACGCGGATCTTCCTGTAAGTAACAAACGGCGACCCCCGCATCCTCGGCCTCCCGTTCCGGGATATCCGAGGAAAAGGCGATACCAAGGCCACAGGACACACAGGACAGCAGGCTGCTGCGATCGTCGCAGGACATGGCAGCCTCCAGCTCCACACCGTTCTGTGCAAGCCGTTCCCGCGCCACACGGGTGCAGGTTGCCTCACGGGTAAAGAGGATCTGTCGCTGTCCCGCCAGATCGCCAAACGACACGCGCTCCCCGACCAAGGGATGATGCAGCGGCAACAGCAGCTGCACGCGCGCATCCTTCAGCTTTTCAAAGCCAAGGCGGTCACCTGCCGCCGAGGCAGAGCAGATACGCAGATCGTCCGCCACCCCCTCGCGCGGCTCGGTCATGACCGAAACCGACACGTCGGGGTGCTCTTTTTTGAACTCCGCCACCACCGACAGCACCGAGGAAAGATGCTCCTGCACCAAAAGGCGCACCTCGCCGTGCAGGGACACGCCGGCCTTGACGGCCTGCGCGGCATCCCCCAGGATACCGAGCGCACGGCTGACCTCGCGGCAAAAGACCTTGCCGCGCTCGTTCAGCGTCACGCGGTTGCCGTTGCGGGTGAAGAGCTGCGCGCCAAGCTCACGCTCCAGCTGGGCAATGGTCTTGGAGATCGCCGACTGCGGTATGTTGTGAAACTTGGCGGCACGGGAGAAATTTTCAAACCGTGCGGCGGTGCAGAGATATTTTAACTGTAAGAGCTCCATGGTCGCGCTCCTTCTCTTTCATGATAGTATTATTATACGGCTTTTTCCCGAAAAATGCAAGGGGAGAAGAAAAAAACGCCCCGACGCCTTGCGCCGGGGCGGTCTTTTTTCCTTTTAGGAGAGGTTTACCCAACCCTTATCCAGTACTTCGGTATTGGCGTCGCCAAAATTCGTCATGTCCTCTTCGGGGATAACGGGCTCCTCAACGGAAGCCATGATGGCGTCGGAGGTGGAAAGAAGCCACTTCATTTCGGGTGCTTCATATTTCATGTTCAAATCCTCCTTTTCCTTATGCTACGGGATGAGCTGCTACGTACTCGTCAGCCACAACACCCAGGCGGAACAGAGCCTGTGCAAGATAGCTTGCAAAGTCTGCCTTACCGAAGGTAAAGGTGGTAACGGCGTATGCCTTCACGCTGTAGGTCAGGGTTGCGCCGACAGCCGTGTAGGTGCCGTCTTCCCCGCGCTCTACCACGGTGAACTCGGTATCGTAATCGTAACGGGAAGCGGGAACGCCGTCCACAACGATGGCCTTGGCGTTCTTATCAGAGCCCTCATACAGGAATGCATCGTAGTAGGAGTAGCTCTTGCCGTCATATACCTGGATAGCGTACTTGCCGCCCTCGCGCAGGTCGGAAACGGAGCTGCCGCTGTTGGCTACGATACGGAATGCAAAGCCAATGCGATCCTCAAAGTTCAGCGTAACGGCCTTGATGGCGTACTTGTAATCGGAGGAAGCGGGGTTCACGCCCTCTTCATAGCCCATCTTGACCTTGTCATCTGCGGTAACGGTGGCATCCGGAACGAAGGTCGTGCCCTGGAAGCCGCCTGCCTGATACTTCGGCTCTTCACCGGTGGTGATCTGCTTCAGCGTGCCGAGGTAGATATCGTACTTACCGCTGAGGTAGTTGCCGGGGATGGTGTAAGCGCCCTTGAGGTGGTCCTTGACAGTGCCGTCCAGATCCGGGCCAATACCTGCGGGATACTCGATGAATGCACGCAGAGTCTCTGCCAGGTCGAGAACCGAGGAGGCAAGAGCCTTGGTGGTAGCATCGTAGTTGCCGGTAGCGTATGCCTGCAGCAGAGCCTTGGAGGAAACGGTGCTCTTTGCGATGTTGATGCGGTAACCGTCCTCATATTCCTGATATGCAACGTAGGAGAAGGTTGCGGTCTGCAGCTTACCGGCGCTGACCGTCAGAGCCTCTACCTTATACGTGCCGTCTGCCTGCTTCACGCCGCGGAACATTTCGTTGCCCACGATGATACCGGCGCCGATCGCATCGGATTCAGCCTTTACGTAAATGTTGATGGTATACTTGCTGGCAATGGTGATGCTGGCAGCAGATTTGGTGAAGAAATCTTCAATGACCATCGGGCCTTCCACGGTCTCGGGAAGCTCAAGCGCGTATTCGCCGTTGACCTTCACGCCCTGCAGACCGAAGTCGGGAACGTTCATCAGCTCGGGAAGCGGCTCGCCAACCTTAGCAATGAAGGACTGCAGCGTTACGCCGTCACGAACGTAGGAAACGGGAACGCGGGAGGTATCAAGAGCTACGGCAAAGTTTGCATAGAAACGGGTTGCAGCGCCGTTCAGACGAGCGGAAACGATGGCGACCTGATCGCCCTCGACTACGGGAATTTCCATCGAGCCGAACTGTTCATTCATGTCGGCCACGGCGGTAGCGCTCTGGGTATTGAAGGTGGTCCAATCCTTCACGATCTTGCCGTTGACCATGATCGCATAAGGCATGCCGCCCTTGCTTTCGGAGAAGGCCAAAGCGGTAGTTTTGATGGTAGCCACGCCGGAAGCGGAAGCCGTCCAAACGAAAGCACCCTGCTTATCCGTGTTGGCATTGGCAAGCGGACGCAGCCAGTAGGTGCTTTTGCCGCCGGTTTCAAGAGCCCTGTCGTAACCGCCAACCGTGTGAGCGGAGGAGGTAGAGGGCGTTACCTGGAAGCCCATGGCTGCCTGCCAGGGCTCTGCAATGTCAGACACGAGTGCATTGGGATCGATAAAGGCGGTCGTCTTGTTGTAGCCGTCCTTCATCTGTGCGTCAAATACGGGCTCGGTTACCCAGAACTGATGATCCCAATCGGAAAGGTTGCCGCTTCTGCTGGTGTTCATCAGGGACTGGTTGGAAGCAATGCCGGGATATTTGATGGGCTCAAACACGCCGTTTGCGGTCATGTTACCCATCGACCAGTTGCCGGAGTATTCGATGTGATAGGTCTCCTTCATGTAGGCAACCCATTTATCAAATGCCTCTTTGAAGGTATCGGTCTTGGCAACGATCCCGTTGTCAATCAGATACTGGTTGATCTTAATGAAGCCGGCCTTGACAGAACCGCTGCCGATTCTCGAGCCGTCCGCATTGTACCAACGGAACAGGTACTTGCCCTGATCCAGGTTCAGCGTCGTGGTAGCGGAGCCGTTCTCGGCCATCCACTTATCCTCGGGGTTGTACAGACGCTGATAGCCTGCAGCATACTCGATCGAGAAATCGATCTTGTTGGCAGAACGCTTGGTGTAGTTGTAGTTAAACTCAGGATAGTTGGACTTCATGTAGTTCTCATTGCCGCGGAAGGCAAAGTCGATCACGTCGCCCTCTTTGATATCGAGGGTGATGTCCGCGATCTGATCTGCTACGTCGGTATCATTGGTAGCAGGAGCAGGCAACCAGCCGGTGGAGGACTGGTAGTCAAAGCCTTCTACGTCAAACTGACCGACAGGCTGGCCGTTCACGAGAATGGCAAAGAAGTGGTTGTTGGCGTACATGAAATTCAGCTTGTTGACCGAGATGGTAACCGTGCCGGTGTAGGGAGCCATGTAACGCATAACAGCATTGGCATCCAGCTGGGTAACGGTTCTGTCATCATTGGTACCGCCGGCGGGAGTGGCGGAATAACCAACGCCCGTGATGATACAGTGTGCCCAACCGGCGTTGCCGTAGATACCGGCACCCTTAGAGCCGGACATCCAACCGCCAGCAGACAGATAGTCTCTGCCGGAGCTGATGATCGTGGCCGGATACACGCCCGTGTTCCAGGTCTTGGGGCTCATGGCTACGAGCTGCCAATCGCCGCCCCATTCAGCGGAGGGGCCGGAGTTGGCATTCCAGGTAGGCCAGTTTTCACCGTTGGTGACGATACTGGTCTTGTACGTCTCACCTTCGGCTGCATCGCCTTCTGCGGCAAATGCGGGAATCACGGCTGCGGGAATAGCCAGCGCCAGCATCACGACCGCGAGAAAGAGGGATAAGAGTTTCTTGCTCATGGTGTTTTCTCCTTTTTTGTATTCTGGTGTGCAGAAAATTATAAAAATCTCTGTTATATTATTTTACCACGCTTTTTGTCTGTTGTCAACTTGACACATTGTACATTTTTTGACCCTGTTTTTGTGCAATTTGCCTATTTTTTGTTTTTTGCGGGTGTTTTTTTCAAAAAATGACGCAGAACGCAATTTTAGGCAACGAACAGAAAAAGCCTCCCGCGCGGTGCGCGGGAGGCTTGCTTGCTTCTCTTAGAAGAGGTTTACCCAGCCCTTATCCAGGACTTCGGTATTGGCGTCGCCAAAATTCGTCATATCCTCTTCGGGAATAACGGGCTCTTCAACAGAAGCCATAATGGCATCGGAGGTGGAAAGAAGCCATTTCATTTCGGGTGCTTCATATTTCATGTTTGTATCCTCCTTTTCATCAAGCTACGGGGTGAGCTTCTGCGTAAGCCTGTGCATGTACGCACAGACGGAACAGAGCCTGCGCCAGCATGGGCTTGTAGCCCCAGTCGCCGAAGCGGTAGGTCTGTACGGAGTAAGCCTTGACGCTGTAGGTCATGGTTGCGCTGACAGCCTTATACGTGCCGTCCTCCTGCAGCTCTACGATATCGAACTCGAAGTCCTGATAGTAGCGGGAAGCGGGAACGCCGTCCACAACGATGGCCTTAGCGGACTTATCAGCACCCTCATACAGGAATGCATCGTAGTACGCGTAACGCTTGCCGTCGAAGGATCTCAGCTTATAAACGCCGCCCTCACGCAGGTCGGAAACGGTGTTTCTGCCGTTCGCGATCACACGGAATGCAAAGCCGATGCGCTCCTCCATGTTCAACGTAACAGCCTTAATGGCGTACTTGTACTCGGAAGACAGGGGGTTCACACCTGCTGCGTAACCGATCTTAACCTTATCAGCCTCGGTCACGGTAGGATCGGCAACGAACACCTGATCCTGGTTAGCGGAAATGTACTTCGGAACCTCACCGGTGGAGATGTACTTCAGCGTACCGAGGTAGATCTCGTTCTTACCGGACAGGGATACACCGGCGATGGTGGGCTCGCCACGCAGGCGCAGCTTAACCTCAGCAGATGCATCGACGCCGTTCTGGAATGCGTTCAGCGCGATGGTGAAGTCCAGAACGCCCTGTGCCAGATCCTTGGTGGTCTTGTCATAGTCGCCCTCAACGTAAGCGTTCAGGAGGTCGAAGGCGGAAACGGTCTTCTCGAAGCGATCTACGCGGTAGCCTTCCTCGTCGATCTGATAGGGGGTGTAGGTAACGGAAGCATTACGCAGGGCGTTTGCGTTAACAGAGGTTACTACCACCTTGTACGTGCCGTCTGCCTGCTTTTCACCCTCGATCATCTCATTGTTGACGATAACGCCTGCGCCGATCACACCCTCACCGCCTTCAACGAAGACGTTGATGGCATACTTGCTGGTAATGGTGATGTTAGCTGCGGTCTTGATCTGATAATCCTCAATGACCATGAACTCGGTCACGGCCTCGGGAAGCGTCTTGCAGTATACGTCGTTGACGCGGTAGCCGAGCAGACCGTAATCGGGTGCGTTGCTAAGTGCGGGAACAGGATCGCCGAGGTTGGCAATGGACTGCTGCAGGATCACGCCGTTCTTCTTGTAAACAACGGGGAAGCGGGAGTCATCCAGACCGCCCTTGATCACAGCCTTAACCGTCTTGCTGACGTTGGCGATACGGGCAAATACGATGGAAACCTTATCACCCTTGAATACGGGGATCTCCAGACCGGCAATGACCTCGTTGATCTTGGCAGCAGCATCGGCTGCGCTCAGGTCGATCTGAACGTAGTTCGGCAGCAGTTCCCGGCCGTTGAGCAGCACGTTGAACTGCAGCGAGCCGTTACCGCTGATGGACTGCACGTCAAACAGGGCAACGCCTGCCGCGTGGGAGGTCCAGGTGTAAGCAAGCTCCTTGCCGCCCTTGGGATCGGAGCCGGTGTACAGGGTGTAACCGGGCTTCATCATACCGCCGGTCTCGTAAGCAGCGGGGGAAACCACGCTGGTGTACAGGCCTGCAAGAGGCAGAGCAACCTCGGAAACGATCTCGTTACCCGTCATGCTTCTTGCCATGCAGTTCCACAGGCCGTTCATCACGCGGTCAAAGCCGGTCTCTACTACCCAGTAACCGTCTTCTACGCCGATTACCTTACCGTTGTTCACGCAGAAGGGAGAACGGTTGTTGTAATAATCGTAGTAAGCAAGAGGAGCAAGCTTGCCGGCTGCATAGTTGTCGATCTCCCATGCGCCGTTATACGTAAGCTCGGAATTTTCCTTCAGATAAGCCGTCCATTTGTTGAAGGCTTCTCTTACGGTATCGTCAGCAGCGATGATACCCTTTTCGATCAGCAGGGGGTTAACCTTGCATGCGGCGGTTTCGGAGATGGTCGCGCCGACAGCAAGCTTCACGCCGCCCTCATACCACTGGAAGAAGAACTCGGTGCCGTCCTTGACGATGTTCTCGGTAGCGTTGGACGCGCTGCCGGACCAAACCTCGGGAGGCTTGCGGTTGGTGTCAACCTCAACGGTTGCATCTACAGCCAAATAGGGGTTGCCATTCGAGCGAGAGAAGACCAGCGCAATCTTATCTCCGGGATATACGCCAATCTCCAAGTCAGCAAGAGCTGCATTGAACTTATCCACTGCATCGTTCGCCGTAATGTCAATGGTAACGTAATCCATAACCTTGACACCGTTGCACAGAACGGCAAAATCGGTATACTGGCCGCTGTCCTTACCAAGCGTCACGGCATCAACTTTAATGGTAGCGAAGCCGAGATCCTTTACGGTATAAACAAGAGCACTGTCTCTCATGCCGTTCTTGGTTGCGCCGGGCTGCATAAAGATCTTGTTACCCTCACCGACCAAGAAAAGCGCACCGTTGTTGTAGGAAGCATAAACCTTGTTGTCTCTCTTGGGGTATACGGTTGCATAATCCAATGCGATATCGGTTACAACAGTATTGGTGGGGATCAGCTGAGCAAAATATTCATACATACTGTCGTTGCGTCCGGAGCCAAGGTACTGTCTGTTCACAGTAGATGCCTGAACCAGATAGGACTTATCATACTCCGTATCCAACTTAGTGCCATTGTCACGCAGCTGGAATACGGTCTTGTAGTTCAGGTAGCTGTGATTGGAAATCACTTCATACAAGCCGTTCGCATGGTTGAAGTTACCCATCGACCAGTCACCGGTAAAGGTGATGGCAGAGCTCTTAAGCACATAGGCAATCCATTTAGTATAAGCAGCCTGCATGGTATCGGTGGCACTGATAATGCCCTTTTCGATCAGCACGGGGTTGATCTTCATTACGGCAGTTTCGGGAACCGCTGCCAACTTGGTGGTCAGTACGGTTTCACCGTTATACCAACGGAGGAAGTACGCCGTGTCGTCGTAAATGTCGGCACCACTCTGCGTCTTCAAATAAAGATTGGTGTGGTCGTAACCCGTACCGTCCCAGCTACTGGTTACAATGCCGGTAGAAGCGGATTCCGCCTCCTCGGCTGCGAATGCGGGAAGCACGGCTGCGGGAATAGCCAGCGCCAGCATCACGACCGCGAGGAAGAGAGATAAGAGTTTCTTGCTCATGGTGTCTTCTCCTTATAATAAATATTTGAAAAGAATAAAAACTCTTTTGTTCTTCTATTGTACCACGCTTTATTTGCTGTGTCAATTTGGCAAAATCTATATATTTTTGAAACGTTTTTTGTGCATTTTGCCGATTTCCCCAGCCGCGACAGCACTTTTTGGCAAAAAGCACAGTTTTTTGAAAATCCCGACAAGCCAAGCTTGCCAAAACGGACAAGCGCGGCTTGCGTTCCCGAAAGCATCGGAATGGGAAAACCGTCGCCGCACGGCGGGGGGGTGTCC
>JAZQWX010000126.1:0-4603 GCA_045632565.1 Eubacteriales bacterium
CCACGGTGGGCATTCCCCTGCCCTGCTGTGAGATCATGCTGGATGGCAAAACCGAGGACGGCGACGGCGAGATCTGTGTGCGCGGCGACGTGGTGATGATGGGCTATTACAAAAAGCCCGCGGAAACGGCCGAGGTGCTGACCGAGGACGGCTGGTTCCACACGGGCGATTACGGCCGCCTGACCGAGAAGGGTCAGCTGGTCATCACGGGGCGTAAGAAGAACCTGATCGTGCTGACGAACGGCAAAAACGTTTTCCCCGAGGAGATTGAGGGATATCTGCAGAAGATCCCTTACGTGGCCGAGGTCGTGGTGTTCGGCCTGCGCGACAAAAGCGGCCAGGAGGAGGCGCTTGGCGCGGAGGTCTTTTTGCAGGAGGAGGTAGTGACCGAGATGGGCATTACCGATCCTGCCGAGTCGCTCAAAAAGGACGGCGCGCGCGTATGTGCGCCCCTGCCCACTTACAAGCATATTGCGAAATTCTATATTCGCAAGACCGAATTTGAAAAAACCACCTCCCGCAAGATCAAGCGTTCCAGCCTGATCTTTGGGGGAAAATAACAGAAAAGCCGAGGCAGATGCCTCGGCTTTTTGTTATTGAACGAAATCAAACTCGAAATCGTAGATGTTGACGGTATCGCCGTCCTCGCATCCGTGCTGACGCAAGAGATCGATGACGCCGTTCTTTTGCAGAACACGGGAGAAGAAGGACAGGGACTGATAATCCTCAAAATTGATCTGTCCCATAAAGTTGTAGAGCCATTTGCCCTCGACGTAGTACACGTCGCCCTCGCGGCGGACGGTGGTTTCACGCTCGCCTGCGGCACCTTCGGCAGCTTCCTCCTCCTCGGTGATCTCACGCTCGTAGACCTTGATGGGGGGAAGCTCGCGGAGCTTCTTTTCAGTGGCGGCCAGCATCTCGGGAATACCCTCACCCGTGACGGCGGAGATATAAAAGAGCTCACAACCGAGAGAGGAAACGT
Organism: Eubacteriales bacterium; assembly: GCA_045632565.1. GTDB lineage: Bacteria > Bacillota > Clostridia > Oscillospirales > CAG-272 > UBA1740. Next base: position 983 of record JAZQWX010000126.1, read on the forward strand.
ATGCTTCAAAGTCACGGCAATAGGGCTCGTCCTCATAGAGCACCATGTCGCACTTGTTGGCGACCACGATCTGCGGACGCTCGGCCAGCTCCGGGCTGTAACGGGCAAGCTCGCTGTTAATGACCTTCATATCCTCGATCGGATCGCGCCCCTCGGTGGCGGCGATATCCACCACGTGAAGAAGCAGACGGCAACGGTCCACGTGACGCAGAAAATCGTGGCCGAGGCCTGCGCCCTCTGCCGCGCCCTCGATCAGGCCGGGAATATCAGCGGCCACAAAGCCGCGCCCCTCACCGAGCGCAACCACGCCAAGGTTGGGGGACAGGGTAGTGAAATGATAATCTGCGATCTTGGGTCTTGCGGCCGAGATGCGCGCGAGGATCGAGGACTTGCCTACGCTGGGGAAGCCGAGCAGTCCCACGTCTGCGATCATTTTCAGCTCAAGCAGCAGTTCTCTTTCCTCCCCTGCCGTGCCGCTTTTGGCAAAGCGGGGGATCTGGCGGGTGGGCGTGGCAAAGTGGCGGTTGCCCCAGCCGCCGCGACCGCCGCGGCAGGCAACGAACTCGTTTGCCTCTGACATATCAAAGAGGATCTTACCGGTAGCGGGATCTTTGAGTAGCGTTCCGGGGGGAACCATGATGACGGTATCTGCCCCGTTTTTACCGTGCATTTTACCGCCCTTGCCGTTGTCGCCGTTCTCGGCAACAAACTTGCGCTTATAACGGAAGGCGAGCAGGGTGTTGCTGCCCTCGTCCACACGGAAGACGATATTGCCGCCGCGTCCGCCGTCACCGCCGTCAGGGCCACCTGCGGACACGTACTTTTCGCGGTGAAAGGCCACGGCACCGTTGCCGCCGTTGCCGGCCTTCACGTATATTTGAATATGGTCAATAAACATAAGGGGCCTCCTTAATCTTCGGCCTTATCGCCCTTTTCACGCAGGATGATGCGGATGGGCGTTCCGCGGAAGCCAAAGGTTTCGCGGATGCAGTTTTCGATATAGCGGCGGTAGGAATAATGGAAGAGCTCCACGCTGTTACAGAAAATGACGAACGTGGGGGGCGCGACCGACACCTGCGTCATATAGTAGATCTTCAGGCGCTTGCCCTTATCCGAGGGCGGCTCGTGCCGCGTGGTGGCATCGTTGAGGAGATCGTTGAGCATGCCCGTAGAGATGCGCGTTTTTGATTGGTTGAAAACGTAGGCGATCTGCTCATAGATATTGGTCACACGCTGTCCTGTTTTGGCCGACACAAAGAGAATTGGCGCGTAGGGCATATAGGCCAGGGCGTTGGTGATATCACGGGTGAAGGTGTTCGTGGTGCTGTTATCCTTTTCGATCAGATCCCACTTATTGACCACCACGATCGAGGCCTTGCCCGCCTCATGCGCGATGCCCGCGATATGCTCGTCCTGCTCGGTGATACCCTCGTTCGCGTCGATCATAATGAGGCAGACGTCGGCACGCTCCACGGCCATGTGCGCGCGAAGAACCGAGTATTTTTCAATGCGGTCCTCTACCTTGCTTTGGCGGCGGATGCCGGCCGTATCGATGAAGTTGAAGCTACCGTATTCGTTATCCACGCGGGTGTCGATGGCGTCCCGCGTCGTTCCGGGGATGTTCGAAACGATCACGCGCTCCGAGCCCGTGACGCGGTTGATGAGCGAGGATTTACCCGCGTTCGGCTTGCCGATGACGGCCACGTTGATGACGTCGGATTCGTCGTTTTCCTCTTCCTTTTCAGGAACAGAGGCAAGGGCGAGTTCAAGAAGGTCGCCGCTGCCCGTGCCGTGCAGAGAGGAGAGCGCGATGGGATCGTGGTCAAAGCCCAGCTCATAAAACTCATAATACGCGGGCGGCAGTGCGCCGATGCTGTCGGTCTTATTGACGCAAAGCACCACGGGCTTGCCGCTCTTTTTCAGCATGACGGCAATATCGCGGTCATCGGCGAGCAGGCCGTCCCGCACGTTGCACATGAAGATGATGACGTCTGCCGAATCAATGGCGATCTGCGCCTGCATACGCATTTTTTGCAGGATGATATCATCGGTCTTGGGCTCGATACCGCCGGTATCGATCAAAATAAATTCGCGGCCTGCCCATTCGCCCTCGCCGTACACGCGGTCACGCGTGACGCCGGGGGTATCCTCCACGATCGAACGGCGTTCGCCGATCAGCTTATTGAACAGGGTGCTTTTGCCGACGTTCGGACGGCCGACGATGGCAATAATCGGTTTTCCCATGGTGACTCCTTTCCCCTACGCCCTAACGGCGCAGGATGGCGGCGGCAAGAGATGCGCCGTCATTTTTCACAAAGCGAAGCGGCACACCGAGCGCACGCTCCACGTCTTTTGGTGTTTTATCGTCAAGAAATACGTCTCCCTCGCTGCGAAGCACGTCGGCGGGCAGGATCAGTGCCCTGCCGAGATCCTTGCCCGTCAGCTGGTCGATGATATCGGTGGCGGTCAAGAGGCCCGCCACGGTAATGCTTTCCCCGAAGAAGCGATTTTTGATCTCGTGCACCTTCACCGACAGGCGCGGGAAGGCGCGCTCCATAGCGGCGGCAATCTCGCACATCATGGGGTAAGCGGACACGCCCGTGGCGATCGATACGGTACGCGGAAGGAAGAGCTTTTTGCCCTCGTTTTCATTCTGCCAAGAAATAAATTCCGTATACAGCGACCTTAGCATGCCTACGCCGTTTTCGATCTGGGGATATCCCTCGTAAAACTCCTCGTCGGGAAGCTCCCTGCCTGCGGCAAGGTAGAACTCGTCCGACGGAAAGAACAGGCGTGAGCCGTGCTCGGCAAGGCAAAGGTCGCCAAACGCCTCTACCTGATCGACAAGGGCAACGCTTTCCTCTTTCGTGAAGGGAGAGAGGGGGTAGAGGCCTTCCCTGTGACGCGTAAGACCCGCGGGAACGACCGACACAGAGGATACGGCGGGATAGAGGGCGGATAGGTCACGCATGGTGCGATCCAGCTCCGCGCCGTCATTGAGGCCGCGGCAAAGCACGATCTGGCAATGCAGCTCCACGCCCGCCTCGGCAAGGCGAAAGAGGTGGTGAAGCGACTCACCTGCGTGCGGGTTCTTCATCATGGTCACGCGCAGCTCAGGATTGGTGGTATGCACAGACACGTTGATGGGGGAAAAGTGCATGTGCAAAATGCGATCCACGTCACGGTCTGTGAGGTTGGTGAGGGTGATATAGTTGCCGTGCAAAAAGGACAGGCGCGCGTCGTCATCCTTAAAATAAAGCGACTCCCGCATCCCCTTTGGCAGCTGGTCGATAAAGCAGAAGATGCACTTATTGCGGCAGGACTGCTTTTTATCCATCAAGGGTGTTTCAAAGGAAAGGCCGATATCGTCGTATTCCTCTTTTTCAATGGTGACCGAGCGTGGCCCTTCCCCGCGCAAAAGCGAGAGCGTAACGCAGCATTCCGAGAGAAAAAAGCGATAGTCCAGCACGTCGCCGATCTCATGACCGTTGATGGCCACAAGCACGTCGCCTGAAAGAACGCCCGCCCGCGCCGCACGGCTGCGCCGCGCGACCTCGGTGATTTTAACCATGATAACACCCCTTTCATTTTCATATTCATAATATTATAGCACAACGGAAT
>JAZQWX010000127.1:0-19000 GCA_045632565.1 Eubacteriales bacterium
ATGTCTTCGGGATGCGTTTTTCGGAAAAATACGCGGACAACATCGCACCGTTCCTTGCGCGTGGCTTGATGCAGAGCGACGGTGACCGCGTTTTTCTGACGGAAGCCGGCATGGCACTCTCGAACGGAATTTTAAGTGAAATTCTGCCCGATTTGTAAGGGGTTGTCGGATTTTCCCGAAAAATCTATTGACAGGCGGCATATTTCTTGATAAAATAAAGGCAAAGAACATATACTATCGAAGAAGGAGAGGCGCACCGCGCCGATAACTGACATGGCTGACGCAATCAACAACAACGAAGAGCTGAACGAAAACGAGGTATATACCTACACCTTGACCGACGAGGATGGCAAGGAATACGAATTTGAGCTGCTTGGCACCTGCGAGATGGACGGCAACACCTATTACGCCATGGCACCGTTTGGCGAGGAGTCCGAGGAGTACGTCATTCTGCGTGCCGAGGAGGATGGTGACGGTGTCAATCTCATGACCATCGAGGATGATGATGAGTTTGACAAGGTTGCCGAATTCTTCGATGACGAGCTGTTCTCGGAGATCGATTACGACGCTGAATAACCAATAAAAAAGAATTTCGTCCTGCTTAGTTCGTGATAGGGTTAGTTTTGGACCTACAAGATATTTACAGGAGTCCGACCTTCGAGAAATGGGTATGCAGACCTCCCGTTACACGCCGCCTCCGTGCCGCCTGTAACGGACGCTGGGAGCACAAAATGATCGAGAGGACACCTACCTGCACAAGCAGGGTTAAATACTTGCTCTACACGGCTTGGCGGGATTTCTTTTTATTCTGACGAAAAAAACAAGGAGATACATATTATGGGACTGATCCGTGCAATAACCGCTGCGGCAAATACCGTAGCCGCCGATCAATGGAGAGAATTTTTTACCTGCGATTCCCTGTCTAATGACGTGTTGGTTGCTCGTGGCGTGATGAAGACCGAGGGCAAGGGCTTTTTCCGCCGCAACAAGGGCACGACTGATATTATCACAAACGGCTCTGTGTTCGTGGTCAACGAGGGACAGGTGGCCCTGATCGTAGACAACGGCAAGATCGTGGAATTCTGCGCCGAGCCGGGCAAATTCAAGTGGGATGCTTCCAGCGAGCCTTCCCTGTTTGGCGGCGACTTCTTTGAGGGAATGATCGATTCCTTTAAGCGCGTCGGCTACCGCTTTACCTTTGGCGGCGATGCGGGATCACAGCAGCGCGTGTACTACGTGAACGTCAAGGAGATCCTTGGCAACCGCTTTGGCACGACCACACCGATGCCCTATGACGATCCGTATTACAAAACCGCCCTGTATATCCGTTATTTTGGACAGTACTCCTTTAAGATCACCGATCCGGTGGCATTCTTTGCCACGATTGCCGGCAACGTAAAGGACGTCTATACGCGTGAGGAGCTGGTAAATGCGTGCACTGATGAGTTCATGACAGCCCTTGACACGACCCTGTCGCTCTGCGCCGCGGACGGCGTCAAATTTTCCCAGCTTCCGACCAAGCAACGCGAGATCGCACACTACATGGCGAAGACCCTTGACGAGGAATGGCGCGCAAGCCGCGGCATTGAGGTGTCCTCTGTGGCGCTGGCCAAGGTAACCCCCGACGATAAGAGCCGTGAGCGCATTGAGGAGTTTGATTCGGGCGTGATGCACGCCGATCCTACTGCCATGACGGGCGGTCTGGCTTACGCCCAGATGAAGGCCATGAAGGATGCCGCAAACAACGCAGGCGGCGCGATGAACGGCTTTGTGGGTATGGGCATGGCGACCGGTGCTATGGGCGGTGCAGCCGCACAAAGCAATCTGATGGAGAATGCCAAAAAGCTTTCCGAGGAAAAGGCCGAGGAACAGCAAGGTCTTCACACCTGCGCGGCCTGCGGAAGAAAGTTTGACGGCAAATTCTGTCCCGACTGCGGCGAGAAGTTCGTGCCGGCAGGCGAATGGGTATGCCCTGCCTGCGGCAAGACCTGCACGGGTAAATTCTGCTCCGCCTGCGGCGCAAAGAAGCCCGAGGGCTTTACTTGCTCCTGCGGCTACCATACCGATGCTCCCTTCAAATTCTGTCCTGAATGCGGCAAGAAGTTTGAATAATTTCGGCAAGAAAGAGTGCATATGAAACGTTTTTGGCTTCTTCTCCTTTCCCTTTTGCTTTGTTTTTCTCTCTCGGGATGCTCTCTTTTATGGATGCTTCCCTCGCCCGGCCCGGCGACCATTCCCGAGGATCTGTATCCCTACGAGCCGGACGATCATTCCTACGGGTATTACTACGATCAGCTCACCGAGGAGTCGCGGGCGGTCTACCGAGCCATTCTGAAAAACAAGGAAAGCACCGCGTCAACCGAGATCATTCTTCCCGCGACCATTGTATTATCCTTCCCAAAGGAAACGGCAGAGGAGGCGATCAAGGCCAAGATCAGCGAGAGGATCCTGTCTGTCACGCAACCGGCCATTGATGCTCTGCTCTATGATAACCCTGAAATTTTCTATCTTTCTATGGGTGGAGAAAACAGCTCCCGCTTCAGCGTAACGCACCGAACGCAACAGGAAACGGACGGCGTTTCGGTATATATGCGGAAGCTGAGCTTTATCATGCAAACGGAAAACGTTTTGCCGACGCGAACGCTGGCAGAAGAGATCGACGATCTGCAAACGGCACTCGATCACTTCGAGATCGTGGGAGAAAACCGTTACGAGCGATTGCTTTCTATCCACCGCGAGCTTGCTTCCCACGTCAGCTATGACGGAAATGGCGTGCGTCCCCATTGCGCGGCAGGCGCGCTGATCGACGGACGGGCGGTTTGCGACGGTTACGCCAAAGCGTTTTATCTGCTTTGCGAGCGTGAGGGGATCCCCTGCGTGATCGTGGCGGGCGTTGCCAAGCAAGGAGAGAAAAGTGAACCCCACGCATGGAATTACGTGCAGATGGAAGATGGGCTTTGGTACGGTGTAGACACCACGTGGGATGACGTTGGTCACACCGCGATCCGTGATTATTTTCTGGTTGGTGCGAAGGAGTCCTCTTTCCTTGAAACACACATCCCAAGCGGAAAGTTTTCCGAAGGAGATCATCCGCCCTTTACCGCGCCGACGCTCTCTGACAGCGATTATGTTCCCGCATAAGAAAAGCGCCCCTTTGGGGCGCTTTTCTTGTTCTTGAATTTTGTGACAAAGTATGATATACTAATAAAAATGAACGTGTTGGACGGTGGCGTGATGAAGACTATCCAAAAAACAACTTATCTAGACAGGATCAAAAATCCTGCCGATCTTCGTGCGCTTCCGCGTGCGGCCATGCCCGACCTTGCGCGTGAAATACGGGAGTTTTTGATCGAGCACGTTGAGAAAACAGGGGGGCATCTTGCCTCCAACCTTGGCGTGGTGGAGCTGACGATCGCCCTGCACCGCGTGTTCGATACACCGTCTGACCACATCATCTGGGACGTAGGCCACCAAAGCTACGTGCACAAAATCCTGACCGGCCGGGCCGACCGATTTGATACGCTGCGGCAGGTGGGTGGCCTATCCGGCTTCACCAACCGACGTGAGAGCGAATACGATCCATTTGGCGCGGGGCACAGCAGCACCTCGGTATCTGCCGCGCTCGGCATGGCAGAGGCTGACCGTCTTTCCGGTCGCCACGCCTACACGGTAGCGGTGGTGGGCGACGGCGCGTACACGGGCGGCATGGTACATGAGGCGATCAACAACTGCCCGCCCGAGCTGCCGCTGATCCTTGTGCTCAATGAAAACGAGATGTCGATCTCCAAAAACACGGGCGCATTTGCCCGCTACATGGCGCGTATACGCGCTTCTCGCCCCTACCGCAGGGCAAGAAAGCGAACCTCTTCTCTTCTGCAAAAAATCCCACTTCTCGGCGAGCCGCTTCACCGCGCCGCGCGTAGCACGCTGAAGCTGACAAAGCGGCTGATCTACAAAAGCAATTATTTCGAGGATCTTGGATTTCTCTATCTCGGTCCTGTGGACGGGCATAGCTATGACCGCGTGGAACGCGCGCTTCTTCAGGCAAAGGAGCGCGGCGGCGCTGTGGTTGTGCACGTCAAAACCAAGAAAGGCATGGGGTATTCCCCGGCAGAAGAAAATCCAAGCCAATATCACAGCATGGGTGCTCATGGCGGACAGGAGAACGATGATAGCTTTCATTCGGTTTTCGGTCACGAGCTGAGCGTCCTTGCACAAAAGGACGGCCGCATAGCCGCCATCACAGCGGCCATGGGAGTTGGCTGTGGGCTGGAGGAATTTCGTCAAAAATTCCCATCGCGTTTCTTTGACGTGGGCATTGCCGAGGAGCACGCGACCACCTTTGCGGCCGGCATGGCGGCGGGCGGTGTCATTCCCTGCTTTGCGGTATATTCGACCTTTTTGCAGCGCGCTTATGACAACATTCTGCACGACGTGGCGTTACAGGGTCTGCCTGTTAAATTCTTCATCGACCGCGCAGGGCTTTCCGTAGGCGACGGCGCCACGCACCACGGTATTTTTGACGTCAGTTATCTATCCGCCATTCCGGGGATGCGCTTGCTTGCCCCTGCCTGCTACGCCACCATGAAAGAGATGATGCGGGACATGATGGCCTGTTCCTCTCCTGCGGCCATGCGCTACGCAAAGGGCGGAGAGGACAGGCGGATCGCGCCGCACTTTTATCCGAACGGAGATTTTGAGAATTATGGGGTTCGGGCGGATTTCTCGCCTGCCAACTCTCCCAAAAACGTGGTGATAACCTACGGCAGCATTACAAAAGAGGCACTTGACGCACAGGAGGAGGTCGGGTGTGACCGACTTGGCATTATCCTGATGGAGAGCCTCAAGCCCTATGACGAGGCAGCCGAAAGGATCGCGCCGTACCTTTCAAGAGAAACCAATCTCATCTTCCTTGAAGAGGGGATCGCGTGCGGCGGCGCGGCAAGCGCTACCCTCTCGGCATTGCGGGAGGAGATGGGGGATCGTTTCCCTGCCCGTTCGCACATCCTTGCCATCCGCGACCACTTCGCTTCGCCAAGTGAACCGTGCGACCTGTACCGCTATTGCGGTATTTCTAAAGACGATATTATGGAAAAGCTGATATAAAAACAAGCCCCAAGGCAACGCCTTGGGGCTTGTTTTTAGTCATCGACACGGGAAGCCAACAGATCCACGTGCGCGTGATAGAATTGCTCGAAGCAGCCATTATCCAGTGCATCGCGGATATGCTGCATCAGCTCGTTGTAGAAATAGAGGTTATGAAGCACGCACAGGCGCATGCCAAGTGCCTCACGCGCCTTGAAAAGGTGGCGGATATAGGCACGGCTGTAGCTGCGGCAGGCGGGACAATGGCAACGGGGGGAAATGGGGCGATCATCGGCGAAGTATTTTTCGTTGTTGATATTGAGCTTCCCTTCCCATGTGAACAGGTTACCGTGGCGGGCGTTGCGGCTGGGCATCACGCAGTCGAAGAAATCGACACCGCGATAGACGGCCTCAAGAATGTTCTGCGGCGTGCCCACGCCCATCAGATAGCGCGGCTTATCCTCGGGCATGTACGGCTCGACTGCCTCGATGGTGGCGTACATTTCCTCTGCCGCCTCACCAACCGCAAGACCGCCGATGGCGTAACCGTCACAGTTGATCTCGCGGATCTGCTTCATGTGCTCGATACGCAGGTCGGCATAGGTAGAGCCCTGGTTGATGCCAAAGAGCATTTGATGGCGGTTGACGGTTTCCTCCAGCGAATTGAGCCGATCCATTTCCGCACGGCAGCGGGCAAGCCAGCGGGTGGTACGTGCGATGGATTTTTGGGTGTACTTATATTGGGCGGGGTTTTCAATACATTCGTCAAATGCCATGGCGATGGTAGAGCCGAGATGGGACTGGATACGCATGCTCTCTTCGGGGCCCATGAAGATACGCTTGCCGTCCATGTGGGAGTTGAAGGTCACGCCCTCTTCCTTGATGGTACGAAGCTTGGCCAGCGAAAAGACCTGAAATCCGCCGCTGTCGGTCAGAATGGGCTTATCCCAATTGAAGAATTTGTGCAGGCCGCCGAGGCGGTAGATGAGATCATCCCCCGGGCGGATATGCAAATGGTAGGTATTCGACAGCTCAACCTGACAGTTGATCTCTCGCAAGTCATCCGTAGACACACCGCCCTTGATGGCGGCACTGGTGCCCACGTTCATAAAGACGGGAGTTTCGATCACGCCGTGCACGGTCGTCATGCGACCGCGGCGCGCTTTTCCTTCTGTTTTCAGTACGGTAAACATGGTATCCTCTTTCACATGATTCGGTCAAATTGGCGGTCAAGGCCTGTTTTGGTCATCCGAATGGCCACAGGGCGACCGTGGGGACAGACGGTAATATCGGGCAGTGCCATGATCTCACGGACGAGCCATTCGATCTGCGCCGCATCCGACATTTTGCCGCCCTTGATGGCGGCGCGGCAGGCCACGCGATACAACGCGCGCTCCCGCCTTGCGGCCTCGGTCAGGGCGGGATTGCCCGCGCCCTCGGCAAGCTCGGAAAGCATACGGACAAACAGCTCCTGCGCGCCCGAGATGCCGATGGCATCCGGCACGGCCAGAATATCCACAGAGCATGCGGCGGCGTTCGTTTGATAAGAGAAGCCGACGGCCTCAAGTTCCGCACGATATTCCTCGGCAGATGCAAATTCTTCACGTGTAGGGGTGACAGAAAGGGGTAGCAGCAGACTTTGCGAGCCTACGCGTCCATCCTTTCTCTGACGAGCCTTTAACTGCTCAAACAGGATGCGCTCATGCGCGGCATGCTTGTCAACGAGAAGCAGTTCCTTTTCCTGCTCCACGATCACGTAGCAGGAGAAGACCTCACCCACGATACGGTAGGGGGGCGTTTCGGTCGTCAAGGCTTCCTCTTCGGTCTTCGGGGGAACGGCAGGCGTTACAGGGGCTGCTACCGGCTGTTGCGACACGGAAGGCTGCTCTGCCAGCTCTTTACGCGTGGGCAGATGCGTGTCGGAAGCAAAGACGGGGGCTGCCGTTCCCTTTGTGGAAAAGGGCACGGCTGTATCGGTGCTTTCTTCACGGAAGGCGCGCAAGGAGGCAAGAGCCTCGCTGACCGAAGGGCGTGCTTCCGACGTGACGGTTTTGGGAGTTGGCGGCGGGGCGATCGGATCTGCTGTGGCTTTTGTTTCCGATTTTATCAAAATTTCCGTGTTGGCGGCAATTTGACGCGCCTTTTCTTCCCCAATCGGCACGAACGCGGCCAGCGGATTTTTATGCTTTTTACCACCGTCAAACTGCCACTCGGGGCGGGAAACGTTTTCTTCAAGGGCACTGCGAACGGCGTAATAGACGGCCTCAAACACCACGCGCTCATCCGAGAATTTGACCTCTAATTTAGCAGGATGTACGTTCACGTCTACCGAGGCGGGGTTCACCTCCAGAAAGAGTGCCGCCACGGGAAACCGTTCGGGTGCAATATACGAGGTATAGGCCTTTTCAAGGGCGGCCATGACGGTCTTGCTTTTGACGTAACGGCCGTTGATAAACATATTCTGATGATTGCGGTTTTGACGGACGTTATCCGACGTGCCGACAAAGCCCGATACCTGCACGCCGCCCACGCCGCCGCGAACGGGGAGAAGCCGCGCGGCAAATTCCTTGCCGTGCAGGGCAAACAGGGTAGCCTTGAGGTTGCCGTCCCCTGCGGTTTTAAAGCGGGTCGTGCCGTCCGTGATCAGCTCGAACGAGATATCCGGGCGCGACATGGCGATCTTTTCCACCACGGCCGCGCTTGCCATAGTTTCGGTGGCATCCTTTTTTAAGAATTTGCGGCGGGCGGGGACGTTTTCAAACAGATTTTCGACCACCACGGTCGTACCGTCTGCCGCACCAACCTCGGATACGTCCACCACAGCACCGCAGGAGGCGGTCAGCATGACGCCCGCCTCGGCGTCCTTGGTTTTCGACAGAATACGAATTTCGGAAACGGCGGAAATAGCGGCCAGCGCCTCCCCGCGGAAGCCGAGCGTTCCGATCGCAGAGAGATCCTCTGCGGTGCGGATCTTGCTGGTCGCGTGACGGCGAATGGCCACGGGCAGATCCTCTGCCGTCATACCGCAACCGTTATCCGTGACGCGAATAAGCGACACGCCGCCACGGCGGATCTCTGCCGTAATGCGCGTGGCACCGGCATCGATGGCGTTTTCAAGAAGCTCCTTCAGCACCGAAGCGGGGCGGTCTACCACCTCGCCTGCGGCGATCAGGTTTGCAATTTCAAAGCCGAGGACCTGAATGTTTGCCATGGCGTTTCCTTTCTCAATTCGGATCGGTTTGTACGAGCTTCTTCAGCTCAAAGATAAAGTTCATGGCCTCAATGGGCGTGATGGTGTTGATATCGATGCGGCGGATCTTCTCTGCCGCCTCACGCGCCTCCATATCGGCAAGCGAGGTGAGCATATCGGGAGCGGCGGGGGTGGCTTCCTTTTTCACACGGTGAACGGCGGCGCTGTCCCCTGCCTCAATGCCTGCAAGGATCTCCTTGGCGCGGCGCACAACCTCATTCGGCACGCCTGCCAGCTTGGCGACCTCGATACCGTAGCTGTCATCGGTCGCACCGCGCACGATCTTACGCAGGAAGGTGATGCTCTCGCCGTGCTTTTTGGCGGCGACGTTATAATTCACAACGCCCTCCAGCTCGTCCTCCAGCGAGGTCAGCTCGTGATAATGCGTAGCGAACAGGGTGCGCGCACCGAGTTTTTTGCCGGCGGTATACTCTGCCACGGCGCGGGCAATGCTCATGCCGTCATAGGTGCTGGTGCCGCGCCCCACCTCGTCATAGATAACGAGCGAGCGCTTGGTTGCTTTTTGGAGGATATTGGCGACCTCATTCATCTCCAGCATAAAGGTAGACTGCCCCGAGGCGAGGTCATCCGACGCGCCGACGCGGGTAAAGAGCTTATCGACGATACCGATACGTGCGCTCTTGGCAGGCACGAACGAGCCGATCTGCGCCATCAGGGTAATGAGGGCGACCTGCCGCATGTAGGTGGATTTACCCGCCATGTTCGGGCCGGTGATGAGAAGCAGGCGGTTGCGGTCGGTATCCAATTTGGTATCGTTCGGCACGAAGTAGCTGTTCGTGACAAATTTCTCGACGACCGGGTGTCTGCCGTCGTTTATCTCCAGAATATCGCTTGTATCCACCTCCGGACATACGTAGTTGTTCTTGGAGGCGACCTCGGCGAGCGAGAGGTAAACGTCGATTTCCGCCACCGTGGCGGCAGCAACCTGAATGCGTGAGGCAGCGGCCGCAACGGCGTCGCGCACCGACACGAAGAGGCTGTATTCCAGAGCCGTGAGCTTGTCTGCCGCACCAAGGACGGTGGATTCCATTTCCTTCAGCTCTTGGGTGATATATCGCTCGCAGTTGGCAAGCGTTTGCTTGCGGATGTAGCGGTCGGGAACCATGGAGATCTGGGATTTGGTGACCTCGATATAATATCCGAAGACCTTGTTATAGCTGACCTTCAGATTTTTGATGCCCGTAGCCTCACGCTCCTGGGCTTCGATCTCATCGATCCATCCCTTACCGTTTTGGAGGATGGAGCGCAGATAATCCACGTCCTTATCGTAGCCGTCACGAATCAGGCCACCGTCACGCAAGGAGAACGGCGGTTCTTCCGCGATCGCGGCCTCCAGCAGGGCGGCCAGGTCAGAGAGGGTATCCTCCTGCTCATACATCTCCCGCAGGCGTTTACCGGTGAATTTTTGCAAATGCGCGCGCAGGGAGGGCAGCACCGAAAGACTCTGCCGAATGGCGGCAAGATCCTTGGCGTTAGCCGTGCCGTACACGGCCTTTGCGGTCAGACGCTCGAGATCCAAAACGGAGGAAAGCAGCTCACGCAGCTCTGCGCGAGTCATAAAATCCGAAAGAAGCTCCGAGATCGCCCCCTGGCGTTCAATAATAGGGGCGGGATTGATGAGGGGACGCAGGATCCAAGAACGGAGCATGCGCGCACCCATGGAGGTCTCTGTTTTATCAAGAACCCACAGAAGCGAGCCCTTTTTCTCCTTGTTACGCATGGATTCGGTCAGCTCCAGATTGCGGCGTGTGCTGGCATCGATCTCCATGGCCTGCCCGTCGGCATACACCACAAGCTCGCGGGTAAAGGAGGTGGTCGTTTTTTGCGTTTCACGAATGTAAGAGAGTAGCGCCCCTACTGCCGCACAGGCAGCGGGATCAAGGCCGCCGGCCGCATCTCCAAATTGCTCGGCAACCGAAGAGCGCGCGGACGTTTCATCAAACAGGTCTGCTCTTCCCGCGGTAATGACGGTGTCAAAGCGCGCGCGAAGGAAGGTGCAAATTTCGGAGGTGGCGTTTTCCGCGACATTCAGAATAACCTCTCGCGGAGAGAAGATGCTCATTTCATTTTCCATGCGGGAAAGGACATCCGCCCCGTCCAACACCGTGACCGACACCTGACCCGTGGAGATATCCGCAAAGCCAAGTCCCACGCCGTTTCTGCTGTAAAAGAGAGCACCAAGGTAATTATTCTTGACCTCGGAGAGCAGGCTGCCGTCCGTTACCGTGCCGGGCGTGATGACCCGCACGATCTCACGGCGAACAAGCCCCTTTGCGGCAGAGGGATCCTCGGTCTGCTCACAAACCGCGACCTTATATCCCTTTTCCACCAAGCGGCCGATGTATACGTCTGCCTTATGAAAGGGCACGCCGCACATGGCGGCGCGGTGGCCGTTGCCGCAATCGCGCCCTGTTAAGGTAAGCTCCAACACGCGCGAGGCTTCAACAGCATCCGAGAAGAACATCTCGAAAAAATCACCCAGGCGGTAGAAGAGGATATGCCCCTCATACTGCGCCTTGATGTCCAGATACTGCTGCATCATGGGGGTAACGGATGGCAAGGTGGCGGCATCTGTTACGAGTTCAGGCATGGTTTTTTCTCCGTTTCAAACTGTCAAAATATTAGTGGCAACCGCTGCAGGAGGAGCAATCGTGCGTGCAATGGTTCGGGCGCACCCCGAAGGCGTAGAAGGTGATCTCCTCATTGATCGACTGCATCAGGGTATTGACCTCGCTCTGGGCGGCGGCAAAAGCGGCGTAGTGCTCGTTTTTGTTGATCACGGCGGCCAGCTCGTCCATCTTGGCCTTCAGGCTTTCGATCACGTCCTTATCCTGCATGGCGAAATCCTTATTGAATTCCTCCGCAAGGCAGGAGCGGTCGGCGTTGTACTCGTTCATCTGTGCGGCAAGCTCGGTGTCCGCATCAAAGGCGGCCTTTGCCGCATCGTAAGCAAGCAGGGTGGGGTGATTTTTGATGCCCTCTCCAAGGGCTTTGGCAAGCTGCATAACGTCCATTGTATTGATTTCCTTTCGGTTGTTTAATTTTTGATGCTTCCGTGCAGGGCATAGGGATCGGCACGGTCGATTTCCACAGTCACAAATTCTCCGACAAGCTCGGGGGCAGCGGCAAAGTGTACCAGCTTGCCTGCGTCCGTGCGGCCGCTGTACATGCTCGCGTTGCCGCGGCTGACGGCATCACACAATACGCGCAGGCGCTTGCCGACCAGGCGCGCGTTAGACTCCAACGCGATCTCGTCCTGCAAATCAAGCAGTCGCTGCATGCGCGCGGCCTTGACCTCTTCGGGAACGGACTCGGTTTCGGCACGGCGCGCGGCGGGCGTTCCCTCTCGCGGCGAGTAGATAAAGGAGTACACCATATCAAATCGGACCTGCCGTAGAATATCCATTGTTTTTTTAAAGTCTTCGTCTGCTTCGCCGGGGAAGCCGACGATAATATCCGAGGTCAGGGCGATATCCGGCACGGCGGTACGCAGGGCTTTTACGGTGTCAAGATAGTGTGCTGTGGTATAGTGGCGGTTCATGTCGCGAAGGATGCGGTCGCTTCCCGACTGCAGCGGCAGGTGGAAGTGCGGCTCGATCTTGCCGACGTTTTTGCCAATGACTTCGATCAGGCGCTGGGATACGTCTTTTGGGTGGCTGGTCATAAAGCGCAGGATAAAGTCGCCTTCAATTTCACACAGGCGGGAAAGCAGTCCCGCGAAATCCGTGTCACTTTTATAGGAGTTGACGTTCTGCCCGAGCAGCGTAATGTCGCGACAGCCGTCTGCCACAAGAGAACGCACCTCGGCGATAACATCTTCGCTTGCGCGGCTACGCTCGCGGCCGCGGGTGTAGGGCACGATGCAGTAGGTGCAGAAGTTGTTGCAGCCGTACATCACGCTGACGTAGGCGCGGTGGCGGCGCGTACGCGAGATGGGAAGTCCCTCGGCCACCTCACCGGTATCCTCACCAAGCGAGATGTGGCGGCGGCGTTCTCGCATCACACAAGCAAGCAAGAGGGGCATGCGGTGCAGGTTGGGCGGCTCAAGCGTGAAGCTGACGTAAGGATACCCCTTTTTGAGCTTTTCTACCCGCACCTCGCGCGCGGTCATACAGCCGCACACGCCGATGATGAGATCGGGGTTGTTTTCGCGCAGGCGTTTGCAGTTGCCGATGGCCGACAAGGCGCGAAGCTCGGCGTGCTCTCGCACGGCGCAGGTGTTGATGAGGATCAGGTCGGCTTCCTTGGGCTCTTCGGTCTTTTCATAGCCCATTTCCTCGGCAAGGCCGAGCAGCTTTTCACTGTCGGCTTCATTCTGCTGACAGCCAAAGGTCTGCACCCACACGCGTCGCGGCTTGCCGCAGGCGGCCGCGCGGGCGTTTTCGGCGCGCACCCAAGCCATGGCGGTCTGTATTTCTTTGTTTTCGCGTATATCCATAAAATCCTCTTTATGCATTCTCAAAGGCAAGACCGGGGCTGATGAACAGTTCCCCCCCCTCGCGTACAAGGATCAAATCAAAATTCCGTTCCGCGCCCTCAAAAAAGGCGATGGCGGCATCGTAGCCCATAACGTACAAGGCCGTAGACAGAGCATCCGCGCGCGCGCCGTCCTCATCTACCACGGTGACGGATAAGAGATCACTCTCGGCGGGTTTGCCTGTTTTGGTGTCAAAAATATGGTGATAGGTTTTTCCGTCGCTTCCCACGCGAAAGCGTTCGTATGCGCCGGAGGTGGACACAAATCGCGCACCCGTAAGTGATAGAACGCCAACATATCCACCGTCGGGATCGCGCACTCCCACACGAAAGAGCGTACCGTCCGACTTTTCACCAAAGACGGCCACGTTTCCGCCAAGCGACAGAACGCCGCCCAAGACACCCTCGGACACCAGGTGATCCACAAGACGCGCGGCCACGTATCCTTTGGCAATTGCGCCAAAATCGAGGACAGTTCCCGCAGGGCGCATCAGGATATTTCCGTCAAGGGAAAGCGCGTCATAGCCCACATAGGTCATGGCAGCGTCAAGTGCCGCAGGATCGGGCGGCAAGGGGGAGTCTCCCGTGATATCATACAGCGCGGAAAGCGCCCCTGCGGTGGGATCAAACGCACCGCCCGTTTCCGTCGCAAGGGAGAGGGATCGGCGAAGCATGTCGGCAAGTGCGTCAGAGAGCGCAACGCTCTCTTCCACGGCGGCATTGACGCGGGCAAGCTCGGCCGCGAGATCGGTGCGGGAAAGCGTCTTTTCGGCTTCGTCGAGCAGCTCTTCGCAGGAACGGATCAGCTCTTCGGCGGTTTTGTCGCGGCCGTCCGAATATAGGGTAATGAGCACGTCGGTGTTCATTTTGTTGTACAGCACGGCCGAATGCGGCGGGGGCGCACAGGAAGAAACAAGAGGCAGGAGCAGAAAAACGGCAAGAAAACAAGCAAGCAACCGACGCTTCATGCCACCACCTCCTTGGGTAACGCGCGCTCAAGAAGCAAAAGAAGCAGGCCGGACAATGCGCCGAACGGCAGTGCCGCCATCAAGAGAAGGGGCAGATACGAGATCAAACCAAAGCTGCCGTAAAGAAGCATGGCGGCGGCGGTCTGTCCGATACCGTGGGCGGCGGCACAGCCGACGGAGATGCCGATACGGCTGATCTTATCCCCCAAAAGGGATAGAAAAAGCAAGGCAAAATAGGAAAGAAGAGCCCCGAGCAGGGCAAAGAAGAAAGAAGATGCCTGTCCAAAGAGGAGCGCGCTCAGCAGAACGCGGGCAAGCGACACAAACAAGGCGGACGCGCGGCCAAGGCGAAAAAAGGCAAACATGATCGCCACGTTGGCAAGTCCAAGCTTCATTCCCGGCAGGGCAAAGGACAGGGGCACCAGGCTTTCCACGTAGGAAAGGAGCATGGCAACAGCCAGCGTAAGCGCGGTATAGCTGACACGGCGCGCGCGGGATTTAACCGGTGACGGCATCAAATCCCCCCTCTCCGAGAACGGTCAGAAGAACGTCGGCGCGACTGCAAAGGATGCTCTCGCCTGCGCGAAAGATCTTCCCCGTGCGGCGACAGATCCCCTCGGGGCAGGTGGAGCTTTCCACCCACGCCTGTCCCTCTGCGATCCGAACGGTCAAGGTGTGGCCGTTGCTTGAAAGAGTTAGTTCTTTGTCCTCTGCCAAGGGATACTGTACGGTTTCCCCGTCAACAGTAATAGCAAGCTCTGCGCCCGTTCCTTGCAAAAGCGGCAGACACAGAAGAAGCACGGCAAGCAGAAGGACAGCAAGGCAGATCACGCCGTCAAGCGGCCGCAAGCAAGCCAAAAGAGAGACCGTTTTTTTCACCGCTTTTCCCTCCGTTTGCCTATAATACTACAAAATATATTATACTATAATAGGGAGTGAAAAGTCAAGGGGAAACATAAAAAAGCGAATTGGCTTTTGACCTCGTTTTTGGTTGATCCATAACCACGGACAACTTGTCTTTTTCTTCATAAACGGCGTTAGGTCTTGGTGATGACGTAATGGATAGCTTTTTACGAAGACTAGGCTGTAACGGCCAACTCTTTTTGCTTTTGAATGATTGAAAATTTTATATAAATATGGTATAATTGCCGTAACGACTATACGAGGAGCAAACGCTATGGGAATACGCGCATTTTTCCATAAAATAAAAATGGGCTTTGTACGAGCCGGCGAATCTTCTATTCCGTATGTCGATGAAGCAAAGCGCTATGGCAATTACGGTGAAGACAAGTTTACCTATATGTTACACCGCGAATTGCCTTCCTGCAAAATTAAAAGAAACGTAATCATTTCTACTCCCGAGGGTAATGCCGAAATTGATTGTTTAGTGCTCCACCATAATAAGCTCTTTGCGATAGAGGTCAAGCGTTGGAAAGGAAACCTCACAGAGCGCGACGATGGCATTCTCCAAGAAAAAACAGACAGATGGACTGGTGAAACACACACAAAACTTCTGAGATCCCCTTTCAAACAACTTAACAGGGCTATATACCTATTAAGAAAACAAATTTCAATTAAAGCTTGGATCAATGCCGTTGTATTCTTTGAGGATGATGAACTTGAATCGTTTTCTGCCTTTTCGGACAACGTATGGTTTGACCACTATCAAAACCTTGTGGATTATATCGGCAATGATGGCAAGGTGTCTTTCGGCACAGGCGCAAATGACTTTTTTGAAAAATGCGTTCCTGCGGATTATCTATATGCCAATGCGTGGAAAAAGTCCTTGCATTGCATTATCAATCGTGCCACATTGCGCTTTGAAGCTCCGCAAGGTCGTGTGATACCCGTCGACCGAATTGTTTCGATTCGCATCTCCCACCACTGGTCTTATGATGAATTGCTCATAACATCGACAGATGGTTCGCAGAGTTTGATATCCCTTGAAAATGCAAAAATTCAAGTCAGCGATAACGGCTACATCAGCACTTATGCTTTATGCAAATTGGATTATATTGAATTGGGCAGAACGCTAAAGCAGTAATTTAACGAATACCAATCTATTAACAAGAGGAAGGCACTGCACTTTAACGAGGAAGTAGTACTTTCCTGGATTCGTGGCGTCATTCACTTCCGCGGCTGTTCGAATCCCCTCAGAAACAAAAAACGGACGGCCTTTGCCGTCCGTTTTTTGGCGCAGAGGGAGGGATTTGAACCCTCGTGTGCTTTCGCACAAACTGATTTCGAGTCAGCCCCGTTATGACCACTTCGATACCTCTGCATAGCTTGCATTTCTGCAACATTGATATTATAGCACAACGAAAATACATTTGCAAGAGTTTTTTTATTTTTTTTGAAAATAGCACCAACATATGAAATACGACAAGGCACTTGCCCGTTGACATCTCTCTTTCTCTATGGTATAATTTTTTAACAAGAATTGTTGATTTTTCCAACGAAAGGACTATCATATGATCTACAAAAATTTTGCGGACAAGAAGCTCTCTGCGCTTGGGCTTGGGTGCATGCGCCTGCCGACAAGCGAGGACAAATCGATCAACATGGCCGCCGCGCGTGAGATGGTTGCGTATGCCATGAAAAACGGCATCAACTACTACGATACGGCTTGGGGCTACCATGAGGGAAAATCCGAAACGGTGATGGGAGAGATCTTAGCCGACTATCCGCGAGAGAGCTTTTACCTGGCCACCAAGTTCCCCGGATATGACGTAAGCAACATGGAAAAGGTGGAAGAGATCTTCGAAAAGCAGCTTGAAAAATGCGGCGTAGAGTACTTTGATTTCTATCTGTTCCACAACCTGTCCGAGCGAAATGTGGATCTGTACCTCGATCCAAAATTCGGAATTCTCGACTATCTTTTGCGGCAGAAGGCAAACGGACGCATCCGTCACCTCGGTTTTTCCGCACACGGCACGCTTGCCACGATGCGAAAGTTCCTCGAGGCGTATGGCGAGCACATGGAGTTCTGCCAGATCCAGCTGAACTGGCTGGACTGGACCTTACAGAGCGCCAAAGAAAAGGTGGATCTGCTGCGGGAGTATCATCTGCCGATCTGGGTGATGGAGCCTGTGCGCGGCGGTGCGCTGGCAAAATTTGCGCCCGAATATGAGGAGCGCATGAAAGCGCTGAAGCCCGACGCTACGGCGGTAGAATGGGCGTTCCGTTTCCTGCAGACCGTTCCCGACGTGGTGGTGACGCTCTCCGGCATGTCGAATATGGATCAGCTTCAGGAGAACGTGGCCACCTTCTCGGAGGAAAAGCCGCTTTCCGAATCGGAAAAGGATGCTCTGCTGGGTGTGGCACGCGACATGACCGAAAAGACCACGCTTCCCTGCACCGCTTGCCGTTACTGCACGACCTACTGCCCACAGGGGCTTGACATTCCGCGGATCATTGAGCTGTACAACGAGCTTTCCTGCTCCGGCGGATTGTTTTTGGTTTCGCTGGCGGTAGGAGGGCTTCCGAAGGGCAAGAAGCCAGCCGACTGCATCGGCTGCCGCGCATGCGAAGAGGTCTGCCCACAAAACATCAAGATCAGCGACATGATGCGAGATTTTGCAGAAAAGCTGAAGAAATAAGCAGGCAGATATGAAAAGACTTGAACGCTCTTCTGAGCTTTTATGGATATTCGGTATTGTATTCGTTGCGTTTGGCGTAACCATCTGCAGCAAGGCAAACCTTGGCGTTTCGATGATTGCCGCGCCTGCATTTGTGGTGGCGGAGGCCATCACGCCACTTTGGAGTGGCTTTAGCGTAGGGGTAACGGAGTACCTCATTCAGGGGTTACTGCTTGTGCTGCTCTGCATCATCATTCGCCGCTTCCGATGGCAGTTTTTACTTGCCTTTGCGGTGGCGGTGCTGTACGGCTACACGCTGAACCTCTTTTTGTGGTTGCTTGGCACGCTCCCCTTTGAAGGGATCTTGCTACGCTGGGTGATGCTCATCGTAGGAGATGCTGTAACCGCCTTCGGTGTGGCCTGTTTCTTCCGCACGTATATGCCGCTGCAGGTGTATGAATTATTCGTATCCGAGCTTGCTTCGCGCTTCCGTTTCAACATTAACCGCGTGAAGTGGATTTTTGACGCATCTTTGCTTCTGCTCTCGATTATCTTGGCGTTTTCACTGTTTGGCGATGCCGCAAGCTTTGATTGGTCAACGATCGGATATGCCTCTTTCCACAGTATTGGCCTTGGCACATTGGTGACAACAGCCATCAATTCCCCGCTGATCGCGGGAATGGGGAAACTGATCGACAGGTTTTTCGGTTCAGCCCCCGCCTTCCCACAAATGGAAAAATTTTTTAAAAAATGACCTAAAAAAAAGCACGCGTATGCGTGCTTTTTTTAATAATCCGATCGGTCGCCCTTGGTGACACGCTCGATCTGACGGTTCGCCGAGCGTTCTGCGGCGGCGTCCCGCTTATCGTAGAGCTTTTTACCCTTGCAAAGTCCGACAGCGACCTTGACTTTGGCACCCGAGAAGTAAAGCGACAGGGGAACAAGGGTATATCCCTCGCGCGCGACAAGCCCCATCAGCTTGAGGATCTCGCGCTTATGCATCAGGAGCTTTTTAGGGCGCAGGGGGTCGCGGTTGAAGATATTTCCCTGCTCGTAGGGACTGATATGCACGCCGTGGGCGAAGAGCTCGCCGTCATCCACCGTGCAGTAGGAATCCTTGAGATTGACCGTGCCGCGGCGCAAGGATTTCACTTCCGTGCCGAACAGCTCAATGCCCGCCTCATAGGTTTCGCACACGAAGTAATCGTGGCGGGCTTTGCGGTTGTCGGTGATGATTTTTTGAGGCTTTTTTGTTTCTGCCATGGTTTATTTCCTTATTTTTCGTCTTTCACAAGGACTTCCTCGATCTCGCAGACGTAGACTGTATGGTAGTCCTTTTCGGGGTAATAGTGCTCGCGGGGTTCGGCTTCAAGAAATCCCTCGGGCTTGATCCTATCTACGTAGATCTTGCGGCAAAGCAAAACGAGCCGTGCTTCCTCGTAATACACGTGACCGTTTTTCCTCACGGGTGTGAGGCCGCATTCCTTGACCTTATCCACATCCCTGCCACACGTGCGTCCGCAATAAGCGAGGGTATCCTTTCGTTCCGGGGAGAAGAAGGAAAGCGAGAGTCGATTCCCTTCCTCGCTGAATTCATGGGTATAGCGTTGGGGGCGAATATA
>JAZQWX010000128.1:0-3486 GCA_045632565.1 Eubacteriales bacterium
TTTATACGTTGAAGCGGAACAGCACGACGTCGCCGTCCTGTACGACGTACTCCTTACCCTCGGAGCGGAGCAAGCCCTTTTCCTTTACGGCGTTCATGCTTCCCTCGCGGACAAGATCATCAAAAGCGACAACCTCGGCACGGATAAAGCCGCGCTCGAAGTCCGAGTGGATCTTACCCGCCGCCTGCGGCGCGCGCGTGCCGCGCTCGATCGTCCAGGCACGAACCTCCTTCGGGCCGGCGGTGAGGTAGCTGATGAGTCCCAAGAGGGCGTAGCCTGCACGGATGAGCTTATCCAGGCCGCTTTCCTCAATACCGAGGTCGGCAAGAAACTCACGCTTCTCTTCCCCCTCCATATCCGAAAGCTCTGCCTCTACCTGCGCGCACACGGCGATGATGCCCGAGCGCTCCTCGGCGGCGTGGGCTTCCAGCTTGCCGAAGAATTCGTTATCGGCAAGGCCGCCTGCAATATCGTTTTCATCGACGTTGGCTACGTAAATGACGGGTTTAAGCGTGAGCAGACGCGCTTCGGCTACAAGGGCCATTTCCTCATCGGACAGGTCAAGAGTGCGGGCGCATGCGCCGCCCTCCAGCGTCTTTTCGATCTTCTCAAACACCTCTACCTCAGCGACAAGCGACTTGTCGTTTCTTGCCAGCTTGCGGATGCGGTCAAGGCGGCGACCGACCACCTCGAGGTCAGCAAAGATCAGCTCCAGATTGATGGTTTCCACGTCACGCAGAGGATCGACCTTGCCATCCACGTGGATGATGTCATCGTTTTCAAAGCAGCGAACAACGTGCAGAATGGCGTCCACCTCACGGATATTGGCAAGGAACTTATTGCCAAGGCCTTCTCCCTTGGACGCGCCCTTGACAAGGCCCGCGATGTCTACGAATTCCATTACGGCAGGGGTGTATTTTTCGGGGTTATACATTTCGGCGAGCACGTCCAGGCGCTTGTCCGGCACGGCAACCACGCCCACGTTTGGGTCGATGGTGCAGAAGGGGTAGTTGGCCGAGGCCGCCCCTGCATTGGTCAGAGCGTTAAACAGCGTGCTTTTGCCGACGTTCGGCAAACCGACGATACCAAGCTTCATACGTCAAAAGATCTCCTTACAGTTTCTATCTTATGTATTATACAGGATAACCGCGAAAAAGTCAAGGTGCGTCCTGAATTTTGGGTGCGCTTTTATTCCTTTGTGAAGACATTCGAAAATTTTCGTTTATTTTTTTACGAAAATTTTCGTAAATTCTATTGCAATTTACAAAGGGGTGTGGTAACATAATACTCGGTTTTCCAAAAATACGAAAAAAGGGAGAGCATCATGTCAAAAAAAGATCTGGTTATGAACGGCACGGGAGTAGAGGAGATCGGCTTCCCCGGCTGGCCGCAATTTGCCCCCGAAGTCCCCGAGGCGGTGACGCGTGTCCTGACCTCCGGCCGCGTGAATTATTGGACGGGCAAGGTGGGCATGGAATTTGAGGCCGCCTTTGCCGAATGGATGGGGGCAAAGATGGCCATTTCCTGCACGAACGGAACGGCTGCTTTGCATATTGCCCTTTCCTCGCTGGGCGTTGGCCCGGGGGATGAGGTCATTGTTCCCTCTTATACCTTCATTGCCTCCTCCTTTGCGGTGGTACAGGCGGGGGCTATTCCCGTATTTGCCGATACCACCGAGGAGCACACGCTTGACCCGCGCTGCATCGAGGCGCTGATCACCGAGCGCACCAAGGCGATCGTGGTGGTGCATCTTTACGGCGTGGTAGCCGATATGGGCCCCATCATGGAGATTGCGAAGAAGCACAATCTGTACGTGGTGGAGGACTGCGCGCAGTGTATCGGCGGTGAATATAGAGGCACGAAGGTTGGTCTTGTGGGGGACGTTGGCTGCTTCTCCTTCTGTCAATCCAAGCAGTTTACCACCGGTGGCGAGGGCGGCATGGTGGTCACCAATGACGAGGATCTTGGCTGGGAGTGCCGTTCCTTCCGCGACCATGGCTATGACGTATGCACCCGTATGAATATGCTCGCGCTGGAAGAAAAGCTTCCTTATATTCATAAGCGTGTGGGCTTTAACTACCGCATGACCGAAATGCAGTCTGCCATTGGTCTGTGCGAGCTGCGCCGCTATGACAGCTGGAATCTGCGCCGCCGCTACGAATACGCGGCTATGTATGACGAGGCGTTTGGCGGACTTCGCGGCATCAAGGCCATTCCGCACAATTCAAAGGAGCGCAAGAATTCCTATTGGTGGTATCCCATCCTTCTGGATCTTGACGCGGTGGACATCAAAGCGGCAGATTTCATCCGGGAGCTGATCGCACTTGGCATCCCCTGCTCCGGCATTCTGTGGCCGGAATCCTATCTGGAGAAGGCCTATCAGGAGGGCATCGGCTTTGGTGAGGCGGGCTTCCCGTTCAAGTCCAAGGAATACACCGATCCGCGCGCGGTAGATTACAGCAAGGTGGAGTGCCCTGTGGCCAAATCCCTGCGCGATCAGACCGTGAGCCTGTTTTTGCATCCCTCTTGGGAAAAGGAGCACATTGAACGTGTGATCGACGGGGTAAAGGCCGTTTTGGCTGCTCACAGAAAATAAAGAAACGCCCCGCAAGGGGCTTTCTTTTCTTCTCTACCTACTATTATACCGCCCATACGCAAGAATTTTTTGCCATTTTTGGCGGATTCTTTGTTTTTTTGTCTTTCGTTCATAATTTGTCCATTTATTTTGTGCAAAATGGTGTATAATAATCTTAGTTCGTGAACATTGATAAATAATTACCGATGTTCAAAAACAACAAAACAGGAGGTAACCACATGGAAACGAAATTACTGATCGTAGATGACGATCCCAACATTTGCGAGATGCTTCGTCTGTATCTCGAAAACGAGGGTTACAAGGTAAAAACCGCAAGCGACGGTGCGGAGGGTGTGAATTATTTCAAGATCTACGAGCCGGACCTGGTTCTCCTTGACATTATGATGCCCAAAAAGGACGGCTGGCAGGTATGCCGCGAGATCCGCGAGATCTCCCCGAAGCCCGTGATCATGATCACGGCCAAGGGCGAGGTGTTTGACAAGGTGCTTGGCCTGGAGCTGGGTGCAGACGATTTTCTGGTCAAGCCCTTTGACATGAAGGAGCTTTCCGCACGCATCAAGGCGGTCCTTCGCCGCTACAACGCGCACAGCGGGCAGGCGGACGAAGAGGTCATCAAGTTTGAGAATATTGAGATCAGCCTGCAAAAGTATGAGCTGAAGCTTCGCGGCAAGCCGATCGATATTCCGCCGAAGGAGCTGGAGCTTCTTTACTTCCTGGCTTCCAACTGCAACCGCGTCTTTACGCGCGATCAGCTGCTGGACAAGGTGTGGGGATTTGATTATCTGGGCGACTCCCGCACCGTAGACGTGCATGTAAAGCGTCTGCGCGAAAAGCTGGAGGGGGCATCCGACAAATGGCTTCTGAAGACCGTTTGGGGTGTTGGCTACAAG
>JAZQWX010000129.1:0-8420 GCA_045632565.1 Eubacteriales bacterium
CCCTATAACATCAACTCGATGACCATGGCCGCAGGCCTTGGGGTGCTTTCCGACGAGGCTTACACGCGGGCAAACTGTGAAACGGTGATCGAAAACCGTGAATATCTGACAGAGGAGCTTGCCAAAATGGGCTTCCTTGTCCTCCCCTCGCGCACCAATTTCGTCTTTGCCAAGCATCCCCGCATAAGCGGAGAGGAGATCTACCGCCGCCTGCGGGAGAGGGGCATCCTTGTCCGTCATTTTACCGCACCCCGCATCGCGGATTTTAACCGCATCACCGTCGGCGCGCGTGCGGATATGGAAACGTTGGTCACCATCCTTAAAACCATTCCGGAGGAAACGAAATGAGAACTTCCAAGATCGCGCGCAAAAGCGCGGAAACCGATATTACGCTTTCCCTTGACCTGGACGGCACGGGCAAGAGCGAGATCAACACCGGCTGTGGCTTCCTTGACCACATGCTGACCCTCTTTGCCTCGCACGGTCGCTTTGACCTTTCTGTGTCCTGCAAGGGCGACGTGCAGGTGGATGACCACCACACCGTGGAGGACGTGGGCATTTGCCTTGGCCGCGCCTTCCGTGAGGCACTTTCCGAGAAGCGCGGCATCACGCGCTACGGCTCGATGATCCTGCCGATGGACGAGAGCCTTGTGCTTGCCGCCGTGGATCTTTCCGGCCGTGCCTACCTCGGCTACGAGATGGATATCCCTGCCGCCAAGGTCGGCAGCTTTGATACCGAGCTTGGCGAGGAATTCTTCTTTGCCTTCGTGCGTGAAGCGGGTGCTACCCTGCACGTGCGTCAGCTGGCGGGCAAGAACTCCCACCACCTGTTGGAAGCCGCCTTCAAGGCGGTAGCCCGCGCTTTGCGCACGGCGGTTGCCATCGACCCTGCTCTTGGCGGTGAGATCCCGTCCACAAAGGGGGCACTCTGATGATCGCTATTGTCGATTACGGCGTGGGAAATTTGTTTTCCCTGCGCTCCTCCTTTGCCGCCATCGGGGCAGAGGTCACCGTGACGGACGACCCGTGTGTTCTGAGAGCGGCAGATAAGATCGTGTTGCCGGGCGTGGGCGCGTTTGAGGACGCCGCCCGAAAGCTGCGCGAAAGCGGCCTTGACACCGTGGTGATCGAAGAGGCCCGGGCAGGCAAGCCCCTGCTTGGTATTTGTCTTGGTATGCAGATGCTCTTTGAGTATAGCTACGAATACGGCAAGCACAAGGGCCTCGGCCTGATCCCCGGCTCGGTGCGCCCGATCGCCGACGTGATCCCCGCCGACCTGAAAATTCCGCACATCGGCTGGAACGCCCTGTCCTTTGGGGAGAAAAAGCACTCCCTGTTCCGCTATCTTGAGGAGGGGGATCACGTGTATTTCGTGCACTCCTATTACGCCGCCGAGTGCGAGGAGAGTGTGATCGCCCGCGCCGAGTACGGCGCGCCCCTGACGGCGGCGGTTGCCCGCGGCAACGTGATGGGCTGTCAGTTCCACCCCGAAAAAAGCGGCCGCGTAGGCCTCTCTATTTTGCGTGCCTTTGCAGAAATGGAGGGTTAACATGCATATTTTTCCTGCTATTGATCTGTATGAGGGCAAGGCCGTGCGCCTCTTTAAGGGCGACTATGACCAAATGACCGTTTACCACAACGATCCCACGGCTGTGGCGCGTGATTTTGCCGCCGCCGGGGCAAAATATCTGCATCTTGTGGATCTCGAAGGTGCCAAGACGGGCGCAACGCCCAATCTTGACACCATTCGCGCGATCCTTGCTGCGGCGGATATGTTCACCGAGGTCGGCGGCGGCATCCGTTCGATGGAAACCGTAAAAACCTACCTCGATGCGGGCGTGTCCCGCGTCATTCTCGGCACGGCCGCCGTCACCGACCGTGAATTCCTTGCGCGTGCGGCTGACGCCTACGGGGACAAGATCGCCGTCGGCGCGGATATTAAGGACGGCAAGATCGCCATTCGCGGCTGGCGCGAGGTCGCCGACCTCACGGCAGAGGACTTTTGCCGCGATCTGCAAGCGCTCGGCATCTCTTGCGTCATCTGTACGGATATTTCCAAGGATGGCGCGATGATGGGGGCAAACCATGACCTGTACCGCGATCTGTCGGCACGGTTTTCTATGAATTTTATCGCCTCGGGCGGCGTTTCCTCGATCGAGGACGTGCGCCGACTCGCAGGGGCGGGACTCTACGGCGCGATCATCGGAAAGGCGTATTACACGGGGGCGATCGACCTTCGTGAAGCGATCGAGGTGGCGAAATGATTACCAAGCGTATTATCCCTTGCCTGGACGTCCGTGACGGCCGCGTGGTCAAGGGTGTGAATTTTGAGGGGCTTTCCGACGTGTCGAACCCTGTGGAGCTGGGCAAGTTTTACAGCGACGCAGGCGCGGATGGGCTGGTCTTTTACGACATCACCGCCTCTGCCGAGGGGCGAGCCCTCTTTACCGATATTCTGACCGAGGTCGCCTCCAAGATCTTTATCCCCCTGACCGTGGGCGGCGGCATCAATACGCTCGCCGACTTTGACCGCGTGCTCAAATGCGGCGCGGATAAGGTCAGCGTCAACTCGGGCGCGATCCGCAATCCCGCCCTTGTCGGGGAGGCCGCGCGCCGCTACGGCGACCAATGCGTGGTGCTCTCGGTGGACGTCAAGCGCGTCGGAGGAGAATTCCGCGTGTTCGCCAAGGGCGGGCGCGAGGATACGGGCATGGAGGCGATCGAATGGATCCGCCGCTGTGTTGGCGAGGGCGCGGGCGAGGTCGTGGTCAACTCGATCGACACCGACGGCGTGAAAAACGGCTTTGACCTGCCGATGCTGAAGGCGGTCTGTGACGCCGTTTCCGTTCCCGTCATCGCCTCGGGCGGCGCGGGCAATATCCGCCATTTCGTGGATCTCTTCGAAGCACTTCCGCAGGTGGATGCGGGGCTTGCCGCCTCGATCTTCCACTTCCGTGAGGTGGCCATCGAGGATCTTAAAAAAGAGCTTTCTCTGCACGGCATTCCCGTGCGGCTGGGGTAAGGCTATGACGGTCGTACTGTATTGCATCTGCACGGCACTTCGCCTGCTCGTGAACCTTCTCGAAACGGCGATCTTTCTGCGGGCCATCCTTTCCTGGTTTCCGATCGATGAGGACGGATTTCTTCCGCGCCTGCTCTATTGCCTGACCGAGCCGGTGATCATCCCCGTGCGTATGCTCCTGTCCCGCTTCGGGATCGGAGAGGATTCACCCCTCGATTTTTCTCCCATGATCGCCATGCTTCTTCTGATGGTGATCTCAATGTTTTTGCCCGTTATTACGCTATAAGGAGTGCTTATGCGTCAATTTTTAAAATCCAAGTGGGCCCCCTTGATCGTCACGGCGCTGGCGGTCGCGCTTGACCAGATCACCAAAGCGCTGGCCGTTGCGTATCTTAAGCCCATTGCCACCCTCCCTCTGTGGGATGGCGTGTTCCACCTCACCTACCGCATCAATTACGGCGCGGCGTGGTCGCTGTTTGCGGACACCCCGTGGGTGTTTATGACGGTATCGTCGATCGCCATCGTGGGCATTCTCGTCTACTATTTCCGGGATAAAAAGCTCACGCCCGCCGTCCGCTATCCCCTTTGCATGATCCTTGGTGGCGGCATCGGCAACATGATCGACCGCATCTTCGTCGGCTACGTGGTGGACTTTTTAGACGCCCGTATCATCCATTTTCCCGTCTTTAACGTCGCGGATTGCTTTGTGACCGTGGGCGCGTTTCTTCTGTTTTTTGTCCTTCTTTCGGACGTTATCCGTGAGGCCAAAACCAAAAAAGGAGAAAAAACCGATGACACTCTCGGTGCGTGAAGAGGATCACGGCACGCGGCTGGACAGCTATCTGGCTGCGGCGGCGGATATGTCGCGCGCGGCGGCCGTGCGGCTGATCGAGGGCGGGGACGTGCACCTGAACGGCCGCCCGACCGACAAAAAAGCCCGCGTGTCTGCGGGCGATGTGGTTACCTATGAGATCCCCGCGCCAAAGGAAAGCGGGGTAGCGGCCGAGGACATTCCGCTCTCGGTCTTGTACGAGGATGACGATATGCTCGTCATCGATAAGCCAAGCGGCATGGTGGTACACCCCGCCGCAGGCAACGAGGACGGTACGCTTGTCAACGCCCTGCTTCATCATTGCGGTGACAGCCTGTCGGGCATCGGGGGCGAGCTGCGCCCCGGCATCGTCCACCGCATCGATAAGGACACCAGCGGCCTGATCGCCGTCGCCAAAAACGATGCGGCGCACCGCGCCCTTGCCGCACAGCTTGAGGATCACAGCATGCATCGCGTGTATCACGCGCTGGTGAACGGCGGCTTTCGTGAGGAGGAGGGAACGGTGGATCTTCCCATCGGCCGCCATCCGAAGGACCGCAAAAAAATGGCCGTGCTCCGTGAGGGGCAGGGAAACGCGCGCCGCGCCGTCACGCATTACAAGGTGCTTCGTCGCTTCGGCGCAGTTACCTATCTTTCCCTGCGGCTGGAAACCGGGCGCACCCACCAGATCCGCGTGCATATGGCATCAAAGGGTCACCCCCTGCTTGGTGATACCATCTACGGCGGCGGCAACACCGCTTTTGAAAAAAAGCACGCCTCGCTTCTCTCGGGGCAATGCCTGCATGCCAAGGAGCTTTCCTTTGTGCATCCGCGCACGGGCGAGCACATGACCGTTACGTCCGAGCTGCCGCCCGATTTTGTCCGTCTTTTGTCCATTCTGGAGGAGCAAGAAAAATGAGGGATGCATAGCACCCCTCATTTCTCGGTTCGGCGGAAGCCAAGCGCTTCCAGAAGCTCTGCCGTGTCGGCAAAGTCACACAGCTCTACCAGGTCGGAAGCGGTCAGCTCATCCGCGCAAGCGGCGCAGATATATTGCCCGTTTCCCAAAAAGCAGTCGCCGTCCGTGATCGGCTCTTCGCATTTTTCGCATACGATGAGGTCATCCCCATCCCAACGCGCAGGGCAGCGGGAAGGACAGACGGCAAGAGAACAGCTCTGACACATGATCATTCCTTTCGGAAAAACACAGGGCGCGGCAAGCCGCGCTCTCGGCGCGTGTTCTCTTTTTTCTTTGAATTTCAACGTCCTTCGGTGAAGATGGGGACGCTGTGAGGCTATTATAGCACCCAATCAGCACCTTGTCAAGAGAAAATTAGTAAAAATTACGAATTTTTTAAAGAGGAAGCTATGATCGTATTAAGTGCCACAGGGCTGTCGCTCTCCTTTGGGGATACGCCGGTTCTCTCTGACGTGTCCTTTTCGGTAAACGAGGGGGATCGCCTGGGGATCGTCGGCGTCAACGGCGCGGGCAAGACCACCCTGCTTCGCCTGATCACAGGGGAAGCCGAGCCAAGCGAGGGCTCGGTCTTTTTGTCGCGCGACATGAGCGTGGGCGTTCTTTATCAGAACACCGCGGAAATGGCGCTCCGTGGAGAGGCGACCCTGCTTGACCATATGATCTCCGCTTTTCCCGAGCTGCTTGCCCTTGAGAGTGAGATCGCGTCCTACGAGGCAGAGCTTTCCCGCCTCTCGGAGGTGGGGGGCGAGGCGGCCGCCCTTCGCGTGGGTGCTTCGCTGGAGGAGGCACACCGCCGCTACGCGGCAGGCGGAGGACTCGAATACCGTGGCCGATGCCGCGCCATGCTGCTGCGTATGGGCTTTGCGGAAAGCGAGCTGACCTTGCCCGTGTCGGCTCTCTCTGGCGGTCAGAACACCCGCCTCGCGCTCTCGCGCCTCTTATGCCGCGAGCCGGATATTCTCATGCTGGACGAGCCCACCAACCACTTGGATATCGAGGCACTCTCCTGGCTGGAGGATTTTCTCGTTTCCTACCCGAAAACCGTGCTGCTCATCTCGCATGACCGTTATTTTCTCGACCGCGTGACCACCAAGACCCTGTACATCGAGCATACCCGCGCGCGCCTGTACCCCGGCAACTATACCAAGGCAAGAGCGCTGCGCGAGGAGGAAAACGCCTCGACCGAAAAACGCTACAAGCAGCAGCAAAAGGATATTGCGAGGATTGAGGCCAACATCGCCTTTCAGCGACGATGTGGGCAGGAGCATAACTTTGTCACCATCCGCGCCAAGCAAAAGCAGATCGACCGCATGGAAAAGATCGAGCTGGCGCCCCCCGCGCCCAAGGATATCCGTCTTTCCTTTCGGGAAAGCGAGCTGCCCTCGGGCAACGACGTGCTCACAGCAAAAGGACTGTGCTTTTCCTTTGGTGAAAAGCCGCTGATCGAGGACCTCGACTTCCTCATCCGCCGCGGCGAGCGCGTTTTGTTCCTTGGGGCAAACGGTTGCGGCAAATCGACACTCATGAAGCTGCTCGTCGGGCGGCTTACGCCGAAAAACGGCAAGCTCACGCACGGCGCGAACGTCAAAATTGGCTATTACGATCAGGAAAACGATACCCTTGACGAGCGCAACACCGTCTTTTCCGAGCTGCGCGAAACCTATCCGCACAAAACGGACTTCGAGCTGCGCTCCGCGCTTGCCCTGTTCCTGTTCGGCGCGGAGGAAATGGATAAGCCCGTGTCGGTCTTAAGCGGCGGCGAGCGCGCCCGCCTGACGCTGGCCAAGCTGGTTTTGACCGAGATCAACCTGCTGGTGCTGGACGAGCCGACCAACCACTTGGATATCGGCTCACGCGAGGCGTTGGAGGAGGCCATCCGTTCCTTTGGCGGGACGGTGGTGGCCGTGTCGCATGACCGCTATTTTATCAACCGCGTGGCCACGCGTCTTGTGGAGCTTGATCCCACCACAGAGGGCGGCTGCCGCGATTATCCCCTTTCCGAGGGAGAGGACGGCTACGCCTATTATCGCCGTATGCGGGAGGCGCGCCGGGCGGCGGTCACCGAAGAAAAACGGGCAGCCCCCGTGTCCGAGGGCAAGCAGCAGTATGAGCAGGCGAAGCGTGAGAACGCCGAGCGTCGCGCGGCCGAACGCCGCCGCGCCGCCGCCGAAAAGAAGATCCCCGAGCTCGAGCGGGAGCTTGAGGAGCTTGGAGAAGAGCTGTTTGGCTCTGCCGCCACCGACTACGTGCGCGCCGCCGAAATCGAGGCGCGCCGTGCTGCGATTGAGGAAGAGCTGCTCTCGCTGTATGAGCTGACCATGGAATAAGCCTGTCCCAAAAGAGAGGGGGAAAGACCCCTCTCTTTCGTTTTTGCTTTGCGCGAAAAAATATTCCGAAAAAAATTTCAAAAAACTGTTGACAAATGGCGCGGCGTCTGCTATACTGTTAGTACAAGAGGCACAAAAATCTTGAAAGCGAGGTACTAAAAATGGTCAAAATCACCAAGTATAGTATCCCGCGGTGTATGCGCTGACCTTTCGAATAGGTTTCCGCTAACGAAAGATGAAATGGGCGCATAGACCGCGTAAAATGAGAAAAGGCGGTTTGTGAGCTTTTTTTGATACCTAACGACCGCGCGCATGTAGAGGAAAGAAGTAAGAGAAGGAAAACGCGTGAGTCCCGTGTCACCGTCGGTGACCGATGCGCGAGGGGCGGTAGTCCATCCCACGGTGGGATGAGGGTTTCGCACATTCCCAATTCAAAGAAGGAGGACACTCCCATGTACACGTGAGTGCCGCAAAAACCCCAAGCGACAAGCGACCTAATATCCACAGGAGGTCAGTCCAATGAACAGTGAGGAATTTCACTAAACCTTTATAATAGAATATACCACACAGAGAAAGAAGGGGTCGCTAAGAAAATTCTTGCTTTTTACCGTTTCGTTCGTCGGTGGCAGCCACCTAACAGGTAACGCCCTCGGGCGAACAACAAGCAACGCTTTCCCAAAGCACAAGTCTGACGATTCCGAATTCAAGAAATTGAGGTATAGTCCAATGGCATAGGGAGATTTTCCGTAACCCAAACAAGTAAGAAAGGAGGGCATGATCCTGTGATGAAGCCCCAAACCTTCCGTACGCGCAACGGTTACAAAACCACCGCCATCTCCGTGCTCATGGAATGGGTATAACGCCGAAGAACTCTTCGGCGTTATTTTTTTGCCTACATTTTTCGGCCCGAGATCCCGCCGCGCTCCGCGCGGCGCCGCTTCGCGGTTCGACTGCGGCCGCCGACACCGAAGGTGTCATTCTGAGCGCAGCGCAGCGAAGCCGAACCCACAGGGCGATGCGAAGCATCGGAATCCGGCGGCCTACGCTCAGGATGACACGGGCGCGAATGCTCTTCGTAGGGACCGTCGGGGACGTCGGTCCCTACAAGGGAAAACCGCGCGTTCCAACATTTCCGTAGGGCGGGGGCTTGCTCCCGCCGAGGAAGATAGAGAAGCCCCGTGCGGCGGGAGCAAGCCACCGCCCTACATATATAAAAAACCACCCTTGGTCACGACCAAGGGTGGTTTACTTATTTATATTGCTCTTTGCAATCTGTTTCAC
>JAZQWX010000130.1:0-4829 GCA_045632565.1 Eubacteriales bacterium
CGCAGCTTGTCCCCGCCGCCCTGGAACGCCTTCTCGATCGCAATGGCACAGCCGCACAGATGCGCGCCCGACTGCTTCACGATGGATAAAAGACCGCAGAGCGCCGCGCCGTGCGCGAGAAAATCGTCAACCAGCAGAACGCGGTCGTCGGGGGAGAGGAGCGAGGTCGGTACGATCGCATCATACGTATTGCCGTGGGTAAAGGAATGCACGGAGGCCGTATATATGCCGCCCGTCTGGGTAGAGGCGCGGCTTTTTTTGGCAAACACAACGGGCAGACCCATGGCTACCGCCGCTGCCGTGGCGATCGCAATGCCGGACGCCTCAATGGTCAGGATCTTGGTCACACCCTCTCCCTCATACAGGCGGGCGATCTCACGACCCATTTCCATCAAAAAAGGAACGTCAAGCTGCTGGTTGAGAAAGTTGCCTACCTTCAGAATGTCGGCGGAAAGAACCGTACCCTCACGTGTGATCTTTTCTTCCAATGCCTTCATAAAGCGTTCCTTTCAACCAAAAAATGATGCCAAAGCGTTCCGTTCATGAAAATATAACATATTATATCACAAATCGACACAAAATGCAAATGGTTTTTTCAAGAAAGATTACCAAAAATCCACCCGTTTTCTTGGGCGTTTTGCACAAACTCCTTGAAAAGCAACATATATTGACAAGGGGGACATCATGTGGTAGAATAGTCTTGCTTTCGCAGGACATTCTAAATTTGAGGTCACATGATGAAAAAGAGATTGATCGCTTTCGTATTGCTGCTTGGCCTGCTCTGCCTTTCATCCTGTGCGGGAGAGGGAGAGGGCATGCAGCCAACGTTCAAAATGAAAGCCACCGTGCAATCGGTCGGCGAAAAAATACAGGTCGAGGTCATCGAGGCGGAATATACCTCGGGCGTGCATTGGGTCATCACGGGGGAGAAAACCGAATACCGCGGAACAAACGGAGAGGTGCTTACGCGCGCCGATATCCATCCCGGCGCGACGGTGGAGATCCTCTATAACGGCCAGGTGATGATGAGCTATCCGCCACAGATCGTTGCTACCCGTATGACCATTCTGTAAAAAACAACAAACAAGGCAGAGCATGGCTCTGCCTTGTTTTTTATCCGCGTTTTCCAAGATCAAGATGACAATGATAACAAACGTCCGAGTCCTCTTTCGGAAAGATCGTGCCGCACCACGGGCAGAGATGCAGATCCCTCTCGCGGTCAAGAAGCAGCGGAGCAACCAAAGCCTTTGAAAAGACAATACGGTCACCGATCTCAAACATGGGCGGGTAATCCAGACTTTTGAGGATCAGCTCCTCGGCCTCGCCATCCACTTCTACGGCAAAGGAGGCAATGCGTACCGTGAATGGCTTGTTCACCATAATAGCTGTAGAAAAGCCTTCTGTACGGATAGAGGTTTTAACGTGTTTCTCAACGATCCTTCCTACCTTGAGGGGAGAAAATACGTGGGCAAGCGACAGGCGGCGGTGCAGGATGTACAGCAAATAGATCGCCCCCGCCTCAATGAAGATCACGGTAAACTGCGCGGTAATGTTAAAATCCGAGATCACCCAAACCGCCAAAAGGGCGGAAAACAGGGCAAAGCCGCCGTATACCGCCAGCGCCAGCCGCCGCTTCGCACGCAACCGCCGAGAAAGCTCCTCGGTGATAGTCAAGACTTTTTTCATGTCAGATCCTTTCAAGAAAACGGAAAAAGGTCGCCTGATCCCAGAACGTGATGCCGTTTTGCCAGACGTAGCCGCTATCCACTACGTCGCGGCTGTTTTTGTTCACGCAGGTCATCTTAAAGCGCGTGTAGGTCAGCACCACAGGCTTACCCTCTCCCTCGGGGAAGGTCAGATCAACGTCGCGTTCGCGCTCCAGCATGCGCCCGGTCAGCACCTTCGGCCCCCACAAAAGACGGCCAAGGGCGTATTGTCCGCGGGCGATCGTGTCAAGATCCTTGGCAAATTGCGCTCGCTTCGCGTCAACAAGGTGCACCGTATACCGCTTGATATAGTACGGGAAAAACTTGATACGGTAGATCTCCTCGCCTCGCGAAAGGCGTACGTCCTCGCCCGCGTAGACCTTGCGGAAGGAACGGAGAGGGGAATGCACGCGCTCGTAGCGGAAGCCGTTTTTCTTCGCGTAGCGGCGCAGCCGCGCACAGAATGCCAGCCGTGCAAGGATCGAGGAAAGCTTCGTCCATGTGGCTCGCCACAGAATGTATAGGGCGGTCACGGCCATCAGGGCGGCCATCACGATCCAGAACGTGTCGTGCGATACGGCTTGCGCCCAGTAAAGGATCGCGGTGGTGACCAGCTCTATCACCATCATGATACAGGCAATGATCAACAGCATAGGAAGCTCCTCACAGCTCGTTCTTCAAAAGATGGTAATACTTGAGAAAGGTCAGAAGCGTGGTGATGAGGTAGAAATACAGGGTGGAGAGGAGAAGGCCGAGAATGGCAGAGCTGCCAATGGCGTAAAAGCCCGCCACCGATATGTAGATCTTTTCGAGGAAGATCATGCTCTCGCCGAGGTTCAGCCCGAAGAAGCCGAAGAAGATGGCGAAAGGAATCTGCAGCACGAAGAAAAACGCCGTTTTCCAAACCCACTCCATGGCAAAATTGCGGAAAAAGTAGGGGATGAGGGAAAAGCCCTCTTCCTTGGATGCCGCCACGATCTTCCGCCGCACGCCGTCGTGCGACATTTCCCCGCGGATCGTCCACACGAAGGTCACGATCAGCCAGAACAGGATGTCGAAAATAAGAACGGTCATAAACGCCGCGTGGTATTCCTCGTAGGCAAAGCGTACCTTCAGCATGCTGGCAAGCGCCACCGCATACAGAATAAAGGATACGAGGTAGAAGAGAAGCAACGTGCCGAGCCATTTCACGCCATGGCGGAACATCTCGGGTGTGATCGTCGGTTTTTTCATGTGAGTCCTCCTTTGTGTAACAAAAAGTGCGCTAACCGGAGTTAGCGCACCGAAAAACGCAAACCCCGCTTGCTGCTACACAAACTGAAACAGATCGGAAGTTGCCTTGCAATCACGCTTCGTGGAATTTGCGTTTTTGCCGAATTCAAAAAACGCGATTGCGAAAAAAGGGTATAAAGATCCCTTGCGGGACACCCCGATCTTAGTATTCAGTTTGTGTAGCAGTTTTATTATATCATAAAAGTGGAAAAAATGCAATAGGGCGTGAAAAAAATCTCCTCACGGTCAAGTGAGGAGATTTTTGTTATTTGCGGGCAACCCCCGTTTTCTTGGCGGCCTCGATGACCGCATCCGCCACCACGCGGGATACGCGCTTGTCAAGCGCAGGTGGAATGATGTTTTTCGCACACAGTTCCTCGGGAGAAACGAGAGATGCCAACGCGTAAGAGGTGGCCACCTTCATCTCCTCGTTGATAGAGGAGGCGCGGCAGTCCAGCGCGCCGCGGAAGATACCGGGGAAGGCAAGCACGTTGTTGATCTGGTTGGGGAAGTCCGAGCGCCCCGTGCCCACGACTGCCGCACCGGCGGCAAGAGCCTCGTCAGGCATGATCTCGGGGGTGGGGTTTGCCATCGGGAAGACGATAGCCCCCTTGGCCATGGATGCCACCATCTCGCCGCTGACCACGCCGGGCGCGCTGACGCCGATAAAGACGTCCGCCCCCCGCATCGCATCGGCCAGCGTGCCGTGCAGGCAGGCTTCGTTTGTGATCGCGGCCATCGCGCGGTGCGCCTCGTGCAGACTTTCGTCATCGCGCGCGAGGATACCAAAGCGATCAACCATCGTCAAATGCCGCACACCGACGTTCAAGAGATGCCGTCCGATGGCGATGCCCGCCGAGCCTGCGCCGTTGATCACCACGCGCACCTCGTCGATTTTTTTGCCGACTACCTTCAGGGCGTTAAGCAGCGCCGCCGCCACCACGATGGCCGTGCCGTGCTGATCGTCGTGGAATACGGGGATGTCGCAGATCTCCTTCAGCCTGCGCTCGATCTCAAAGCAGCGCGGGGCGGCGATATCCTCCAAATTGATGCCGCCGAACGAACCGGAGAGCAGATAGACCGTGCGCACGATCTCGTCCACGTCCTTGGACTTGATGCAGAGAGGGAACGCGTCCACGTCCGCAAATTCCTTGAACAGGGCACACTTGCCCTCCATCACGGGCATACCCGCCTCCGGTCCGATGTCGCCCAGCCCCAGCACCGCCGTGCCGTCGGTGATGACCGCCACCAGATTGCTTCTGCGCGTCAGCTCGTAGGACTTACTGACGTCCTTTTCAATTTCAAGACAAGGCTCGGCAACGCCCGGCGTGTACGCCAGGGAAAGGTCGC
This sequence comes from Eubacteriales bacterium, assembly GCA_045632565.1. Lineage (GTDB taxonomy): Bacteria > Bacillota > Clostridia > Oscillospirales > CAG-272 > UBA1740. Next base: position 4,329 of record JAZQWX010000130.1, read on the forward strand.
GCCGATCCTCCACCTTCACGCGGGAGATCACCTCGATCTTGCCGCCCCATTCATAATGCTTTGCCAGCGATTCTTCACGAATTCCCATGTTGTTTCTCCTTAAATCATCTCTTCAGGCTTAAAATATCGGTCAAAATCCTCGGCAGAAAGAAAACCGAGCGAAAGGCACGCCTCCCGCAGCGTTACGTTGCTTTCATGGGCAAGGTGTACCGCGCGTGCCGCGTTCTCGTAACCGATATGCGGCGTCAGAGCCGTCACCGTCATCAGGGAACGGTGCAGATTTTCCGTCATTTTTTCCGCGTTCGCGCGGATGCCGCGTGCGCAATTCTTCTCAAAGGAAAGGATCGCGTCCGCAAGCAGACGCACGGATTGCAGGTAGTTGTAGATGCACACGGGCATAAATACGTTCAGTTCAAAATTGCCCTGCGAGGCGGCCATACCTACCGCCACGTCGTTGGCCATCACCTGCACCGCCACCATCGTCAGCGCCTCGCATTGCGT